>NZ_JBYPZI010000009.1:0-230094 GCF_057815145.1 Tsukamurella sp. II2bb | reverse complement strand
GGTTTGGGTGATGAGGGTGGTTTCGCGCCGTCGGTGGCTGGTACTCGGGAGGCGTTGGAGCTGATCTCGGAGGCCATCGGCAAGACCGGCCTCACGCTCGGGTCGGATGTGGCGTTGGCGTTGGATGTGGCGGCGACGGAGTTCTACAGCCCGGAGGGGTACCGGTTCGAGGGCAAGACGCTGTCGGCGGCGGAGATGGGTGAGTTCTACCGGGGCTTGGTCGGGGAGTTCCCGTTGGTGTCGATCGAGGATCCGTTGTCGGAGGATGATTGGCAGGGGTGGGTTGATCTGACCGACGCTGTCGGGGACAAGGTGCAGTTGGTCGGTGATGACCTGTTCGTGACCAACCCGGAGCGTTTGGAGGACGGTATCGCCCGTGGCGCCGCCAATGCGTTGTTGGTGAAGGTCAACCAGATCGGCACGCTGACCGAGACTCTCGACGCGGTGGCCCTGGCCCATAACAATGGGTACAAGACGATGATGAGTCACCGCTCCGGGGAGACGGAGGACACCACCATCGCCGATCTGGCGGTGGCGGTGGGTTCCGGTCAGATCAAGACGGGTGCGCCGGCGCGGTCGGAGCGGGTGGCGAAGTACAACCAGTTGCTGCGGATCGAGGAGGAGTTGGGGGATGCGGCGCGGTACGCCGGCGACACCGCCTTCCCGCGATTCGAGTTCAACAGCTGATCCCCGAGTACGACCGGAGTCGAAGGAGCACAGCCGAAGTGAGCAGCAGGTCCCGCCTCGTGCGCAGCCCGTCGGGCGGCGCCGCCCGAACGGACGGACGCAGCGCGGGGCGGACCGTGGTGCTCTTCCTCGTGCTGTGCGTCCTCGCACTCACCCTCGCGGTGCCGGTGCGCACCTACCTGTCCGAGCAGGCACGCGAGGAGAAGGTGACGGCCGAGCACGCCCAGCTGCTCGCCGACATCGCCCGCCTCGAGGAGCAGAAACGACTCCAGGACGATCCGGAGTACATCAAGGCGCAGGCCCGGATCCGGTTGCAGTACGTGATGCCCGGTGAGACCCCGTACCGGGTGCAGACTCCGGACGCCCCCAAGCCCACGCCCGAGCAGGTCGAGGCGGAACAATCCAAGCAGAATCCCTGGTACACCAATGTCTGGCGAACGATCGCGGTGCCGCACTGATGACTGACGATGTCGCCCAGGCCGATCTGGACCGGGTCGCCGAACAGCTGGGCCGCGCACCCCGCGGCGTCCTCGCCATCGCCTACCGCACGCCCGACGGCGAGCCCGCGGTGGTCAAGACCGCGCCGAGGTTGCCCGACGGCACGCCCTTCCCCACGCTGTACTACCTGACGGATCCGCGGCTCACCGCCGAGGCGAGCCGCCAGGAGAGCGCGGGCGTGATGCGGCAGATGGAGGCGCTCCTCGCGGCCGACGAGTTCATCGCCGAGAACTATCGTGCCGCGCACCGCCACTACCTCGAATCCCGCAACGCCCTGGACGATCTGGGCACCGACTTCACCGGCGGCGGCATGCCGGACCGGGTCAAGTGTCTGCACGTCCTCATCGCCTACGCCCTCGCCGAGGGGCCGGGCGTCGTGCGCCTGGGCGACGAGGCCGTCGCCCTCGCCGCAGCCGCGGGGTTGCGCGGCAGCGCGATCCCGGCCGACTGGCCCGAGCCGCAGTTCCCCTGGGGCGAGGCTTGAACGCCCCCTTCCACGGCACGGTCGCGGCGATCGACTGCGGTACCAACAGCATCCGCCTGTTCGTCGCGCGGTGCGAGGGTACGCAGCTGACCGAGCTGCACCGCGAGATGCGGATCGTCCGGCTCGGGCAGGGCGTCGACGCCACCGGTGAGTTCGCCGCCGAGGCGCTCGAGCGGGTCCGCGTCGCGCTCGACGAGTACGTCTCCACGGCACGGGAACTCGGCGCCATCCGGGTGCGGATGGTCGCGACTTCAGCAGCCCGTGACGTCGCCAACCGGGACGCCTTCTTCGAGATCACGGCGGCCGCGCTGGGCAGGATCACGCCGGGCGCCCGCGCCGAGGTGATCGCCGGAACCGAGGAGGCCGAACTCTCCTACCGGGGCGCCACCGTCGGGTTGGCGGCGGCGGACCCGACCCTCGTCGTGGACCTGGGCGGTGGCTCGACCGAACTGGTCGTGGGGACCGAAGGCACCGTCGCACATGCCTTCTCTGCCGACATCGGCTGCGTGCGGATCACCGAGCGCGCACTGCACTCCGATCCGCCGACCGCCGCGGAGGTGGCGGAGGCGACCTTCCACATCGACGCCGGCCTGGACCGGGCGACCGGTGCCGTCCCCCTCGACGGCGTGCGGACCTGGATCGGCGTCGCGGGCACCTTCACCACTCTGGCCGCGCTGGCCCACGGCCTCACCGAATACGACCCCGCCCGGATCCACGGCTCCCGGGTGCCGCTCGGCGACCTCGTGACGCTGTGCCGGCGGCTGGTGCGGATGACCTCCGCGGAGCGGCTCGCGCTGGGGCCGATGCACCCCGGCCGCGCCGACGTGATCGGCGGCGGGGCGCTGGTGGCGGTGCGGCTGGCGGAGCGGCTGGCCGCGGTCGGCGTGACGGAGCTCGTCGTGTCCGAACACGACATCCTGGACGGCGTCGCCATGGGCCTCGCCGAGTCCGCGGTCGTCGGGAATTAACGCATTGTTGACGAAGTGACAGCTTCTCGGTAGCCCACGACGAGGTTTCGTCGCCTAACGTCGTCCGTGGACGGCGAAGGGAGTCGGAAAATGAAGAGCGTCGATGCAGAGGGTGTCATCGTGGTGCTGGACGGCACGGATGCGACCGCCCGCATGGTGATCGAGCTGGCGTCGTCCGGAACCGCCGTCACGGTGGTCGGATCCAACTTCCGCGACGTGGTCTCCGTCCTGTCGGGGGACGTCTACGCGTTGGTCGCCGATATCGCCGATCCGGAACAGTGGGAGACGGCGGTGCGCCGCGCGGAAGCGCGCCACGGCACCGTCGCCCGGGTCCTCGATCCGGCGGGCCTGCTCGCCGCGCCCGCGCCCGCGGCCTGACCCGACGGTGACGGGCCGGGCACGCCGCCCGGCCCGTCCCCTCCGCGCCGGACGTCAGTGCGCGAGCTTGAGCCCGACGACCCCGCCGACGATCGCGATGATGCAGACGATCTTGACCAGTGACGCCGATTCGGTGCCGGTCGCCATGGCGTAGACCACGGTGAGCGAGGCGCCGATCCCGACCCAGACCGCGTAGGCGGTTCCGGTCGGCAGGTCGCGCATCGCGTACGCCAGCCCGGCCATGCTGGCGGCGAGGGCGACGCCGAAGACGATCGACGGCGTCACTTTCGAGAAGCCCTCGGACTTGCCGAGCGCGGTGGCCCAGACGGCCTCGAGCACGCCGGAGAGGATGAGAACGATCCATGCCATGATGCGAACCTCCTTCAGGTACGCACCGTCTTTTCGCTGGCCGGGTACGGTGCGCCTCGTCCGGATGTCTTACGCGACGCTATGAACCTTACCCGACGGTGCGCGGTACGACGGTGCGCCCACCGCCGGCTATGGCGCGATTCACCAATGATGATGCGCCCAGCCACCGTTGCCGGAACTTGCGTCTCCCGCGAGCGTCCGTACCGTCGGGGACATGTCCGATCTTGCCTTCCAACTCAGTGAGAACGGACGACAGTGGTTGATCCACAAGCCCCTTGAGATCGGCCTGTATGTCGTCCTCGCCATCGCCGTCCGGTACCTCCTGCACCGCGGGATCGATCGGCTCGTCCGCGGTAACAGGCGCGACGATGCCGCGGTCCCACGCCGGTTCGGTCTCGACCGGCTTCGCGGCAGGCTCGGCGGAGGCAGGCTCCCGACGGTGCGGCGGCGCGCCGTCGACGATCCGGCCAAGGCCCAGCGGGACCGCGAGGCGCGCGCCCGGCGGGCGCAGCGGGCCGAGACGATCGGCTCGGTGCTCAAGTCCGCGGTGTCCTTCCTCGTGCTGATCTGGGTGCTCATCCAGTCGCTCGCGATCCTCGGCGTGAACGTCGCCCCGCTCATCGCGTCCGCGGGCGTCGTGGGCGTGGCACTGGGGTTCGGCGCGCAGAACCTGGTGCGGGACTTCATCTCCGGGATCTTCATGCTGATCGAGGATCAGTACGGCGTGGGTGACGTCGTGGACCTGGGCGAGGTCACCGGCACCGTCGAGACCGTGGGCATGCGGATCACGACGGTGCGCGACGTCCAGGGCACGCTCTGGTACGTCCGCAACGGCGAGATCATGCGGGTCGCCAACTTCAGCCAGGACTACGCGGTGGCCTTCCTGCAGCTCCCCATCTCGTACTCCGCCGACGTCGACCTCGCCTGCCGCGTCGCGCTCGAGGCCGCCCTGGAGGCGGTGGCGGAGGAGCCGCTGTCCGAGGACGTCCTCGGCGCGCCGGACATGCTGGGCGTCGACGGTGCCACCGCCGACCGGGTGAGCATCCGCCTCACCGTCCGCGTGCGCGCGAACCGGCAGTGGGCGGTGGAACGCGAACTGCGCCGGCGGATCCTGCGGGCCTTCGACGAGCACGACATCGCCCCGCCCTACCGCACCGGCCTCCCCGTCGGGGCAGGTGCGCCGGAGTGAGCCGGCTGAGCCGGGGCTAGCCGGCCCGAGGGCGTCCAGTGCGACCTCGAAGACCTCGTCCGCGGACATCGCGATGGGTGGCGTTCTCCGTGTGAGGCTCCTGCGGGAGTGACGCCGCCTGCGTCGCGATCGTCAGCGTGCCCGTCGCGTGGTACGGCGCCACGACTCTGGGCAGCGGCGAGTTGGACAGTTCCGGGAACTGTCGAACATGTCGTCGCAGAAATACCTTGTCAAGACCTATCATCGTTCGAATATGGTCGGTAGAATCGAAGGTATGAGCAGTTCGGGTGACGCCTTCACCCTGGGCCGGCGGGTCGTGACCCCGTTGCCCGCGGTGTTCGACGGTGCCGTGTCCGAGCTGAGTGCCGGTGGCGCGTTATCACGGTTGCGGGTGTTGGCCGTGGAGCAGAATCGGTTGGAGGCGGAACGGTCCGCTGTGCTGACCCGGTTGTACGAACTCCGCGATGATGCACGGCGGGTGCGGGAGGAGTCCTCGCGGCGGTTCGTCGATGAGTGGGATGAGCTGGTCGCCGAGGTTGGCGCTGCCCTCGGCGTCGGCCGGGCGGCGGCGGGATCTGCGGTGCATCGCGGTTTGGATCTGCGGGAACGCTGCCCACGGCTGTTCGCACTGTTCGCCACCGGCTCAGTGGGGTTGCCGGTGGTCCGGGAAGTGCTGCGGGCTTCTGCCGCGGTCCTCGACGAGGAGGTGGCGCGGGTGTTCGATGAGCAGGTCACCGGCTGGCTCACCGCCCGGGTGGGGCAGTCACTGACGGTGGGTGCGGTCGCCGACGCTGCGAAGACGATCCTGACCCGGGTCGATCCCGCTGCCGCGCGCGAAACACCGCCGGCGGCGCCACGGGAACGGCTGGAGTTCCACGCCCGCGCTGATGGGTTGGTGGATCTGGAGGCGGCGATGCCGAAGGATCAGGCGTTGCGCCTGTCAGCGGTGCTCGGTCCGGTTGTGCGGTCGGTGTGCCGCGAGGATGCTCGGACGCTCGGGCAGCGGCAGGTCGCCGCCTTGGTCGCCCTCGCCGAAGGCTACGAGAGTCTGGGCTGCCAGTGCGGGAAGGACTCCTGCGAGCTGCGCGAGCCGAAGCCCAGGGTCGGCGCGGTGTCGCAGGAGATTCAGGCGTTGGCGGTGATCGTCCTCAACGAATCCGACCTCGCCGACATCCACACCGCCGAGGCCGATCCGACCATCGACCCGGAAGCCACCTCCGAGGCTGCACCGTCGGATCCGGACCTGTTCACCGAGAACCCATCCGAATCCGACACCCACATGGACGACGCCGACGAGGCCGGAGCCTGTGATGCCGACTCGGGCAATGCGGGCCGCGAGGCTGTGGTCGCTGCCGACCTTGTCGGCGACACCGACGTGGGTGACGACAATGCGGACGCCGTGGATGACGCCGCCGACGGGAACGACGCAGGTGATGCGGACGATCCATGTAGTGCTGGAGCGGGTGGTGAGTCCCGTGGGCGTCCGGGCCGTAGTTCCGGGGCGGTGGTCCTCGCCGGGGAGCCGGGGATCAGCGGGCCGGTCACCGTCGAGCAGGCGGGAGAGTTGATCGCCGCCGCGCGGACGCAGTGGCGGGTCCTCGGGCGTCGGGACCCCGGGACCGGGGAGATCCATGTCCGCGGTGCGGGTGGGTATCGGCCGACCTGGTATCAGCTGTTGGTGATGCGTCTGACGTATCCCACGTGTGTCTTCCCCGGCTGTGGTGTGCCGTCGGATCGGTGCCAGGCCGATCACGTCGATGAGTATGACCGCGACGACCCCGCGGTGGGTGGGTTGACCACTGTCGCCGGCAGTGCCGGGCCGGGTAATCTGGTGCCGCTGTGCGGATTCCACCACCGCATCAAGACCGAGACCGGGTGGCTCTCGGACGTCTTGCCCGACGGGACCGTCGAATGGCGCCACCCCGCCGGCGGGATCTACACCGTCCCACCCGGCACCGCCCGCGACCTTCTCCCCGGCCTCGGGAAGATCATCTGGGACGCGCCCGACCCCACCCCCGCCACACCGAAGAGTCCCGACGGACTTCAGACGGCGGCGAAACGGAAAGCGAAAGCCCGCCGGGCCCTGCGCGCCAAGAACCGGCTGCTGCGCCAGCAGCGCCGGGAACGGAAAGCCGCCGAAGCCCACGCGCGACAGCGGGCGGAGGAACGCGCCGAAGCAGAAGCCGCCGGCCAGACCTACGACGGCACCGCGCCGCTCAAACCCCCACCCTTCTGAAGTTCTCCCGCCCGACCCGAGCCTGTTCGCACGTAGCGCCGAGTTGGACCGAGACCTTGCCTGCCTGCGGCGATGCGGTGCCCCCAGTCGGACTCGAACCGACACTCGGCAGATTTTAAGTCTGCTGCCTCTGCCAATTGGGCTATGGGGGCGCGAGGAGAAGCGTAGCGCGCGCGGCACCGTCGAACCTGTCAACGTTCGTTGACAGCGCGACGGTGTCAACGTAGATTGACGGGTGTGAGCTCACCACCCACCCTCGTCGGATCGGCGGCATCGGAGGACCCTGCTCAGGGGCTCCGCGCCGTCGTCGCACTGCGCAAGCTGGCCGACCAACTCGAGGCCGTCCAGGTGGCCAACGCCCGGGACCGCGGATGGTCCTGGCAGGACATCGCGGAACACCTCGCCGTCAGCCGGCAGGCGGTGCACAAGAAGTACGGCAGATAGCCGGGACAGGATCGTCATGTTCGAGAAGTTCACTAAGCGGGCACGGATGGCGGTGGTCGCCTCGCAGGAGGAGGCCCGCGACATCGGCGCCGACCGCATCAGCGCCGTCCACCTCCTCCTGGGCGTGCTCGACACCGCCGACGCCGCGTTCGCGGCCGAACTCGGCGCGGTCGGGCTCACCGGCGACGCCGTGCGCGAACGGGCCGAGCGCGTTCTCACCGATCAGGACGCCGAGGACCTCAAGGGGCTGGGGATCGACGTCCTCGCGATCGCCGACGCCGTCTCCCGGCGGTTCGGTTTCGACATCCTCCGGCCCGTCCGCAAGCGCCTGCGCACCGGCAACATCCCGTTCGGGCCGAGCGCGAAGAAGTCCTTGCAACTCGCCCTGCGGGAGGCCGTCAACCGCAAGGACCGCACCATCGACGGTGCCCACGTCCTCCTCGGGGTCCTGCGCAGCGACGATCCCGAATCGCTGGCAGCGGTGGAAGCGGTCGTGCCCCGGGACGAACTGCGTCGGCGCCTGTACGACCTGCTCGATCGACCCGCGGCATAAGCTCACTGCACAACCATCGGGATGTGGGTAAGCTGTTCGTAAAGAACGTCGCTGAAACCGGGAACGCAACCGCCGACTCGATCGTTGAACAGTACGTACAGGTGCACGACCAGGGAAAGGACCCCACGGTGCGCGAGAGCAGCAACCCGATCTTCCGCGGGCTGACGAAGGACACCCGCCAGCAGGCGCCCGCGGGTTACCCGCAGCAGGGCTACCCCCAGCAGGGATATCCCCAGCAGGGCTACGGACAGCAGGGGTACCCGCAGGGCATGAACATGGGCATCGGCGCCGCCGGCGCCGCCCAGGGCATGCAGTTCCAGCAGTACCAGCAGCCGCCGCAGGCCCCGTACCAGCAGGGCACGGCCTCCGGTGCCATGACCATCGACGACGTCGTCACCAAGACCGCGTCGACGCTCGGTCTTCTCATCGCCTTCGCCGTCGCGGCGTACGCGCTCGTCGCGGGCGGCGTCGTCTCCCCGATGCCGCTGATGCTCGTCGGCGCGCTCGGCGGCCTCGCGCTCGTCCTGGTCGCCAGCTTCGGCCGCAAGCAGGACAACCCGGCCATCGTGCTGTCCTACGCCGCATTCGAGGGCCTGTTCGTCGGCTCGATCTCGTTCGTCTTCGCGAACTACATGGTCAGCGGCGTCAGCGCGGGTGCGCTGATCGGCCAGGCGGTGCTCGCCACCGTCGGTGTCTTCATCGGCATGCTGGTGGTCTACAAGACCGGTGCGATCCGCGTGACCCCGCGGTTCACCCGCATGATGTTCGCGGCGATGATCGGCGTGGTCGTCCTGGCGCTGGGCAACATGGTTCTCGCCCTCGTCACCGGCGGCGAGTCGAACCCGCTCCGCGGCGGCGGCACCATCGCGATCATCTTCTCGCTGGTCTGCATCGGCATCGCCGCGTTCAGCTTCCTGCTGGACTTCGACCAGGCGGACCAGCTGATCCGCGCCGGCGCACCGTCGAAGGCGGCGTGGGGCGTGGCCCTGGGCCTGACCGTCACCCTGGTCTGGCTGTACGTCGAGATCCTGCGTCTGCTGAGCTACTTCTACAGCAACGACTAGTAGTACGCCCGTCCGAACGCCCCGCAGCCCGGCTGCGGGGCGTTCGGCGTATCTCGGCGGTTCTCGAGGGTGTCAGCCCCGGCGCAGCGCGCGGGCCAGACGCCCCGTCAGGCTGTTCGCGTCCGCCGCCTCGGACACCTCGGGCGGCGAGGGGAGCGGTCCGTGCCACTCGCCGAGCGCCGCGAGGACCTCGGGGAGCAGCAGCCGCGCCGCGAGCTCGTAGCCGGCGGCCGACGGGTGGAAGTTGTCCGGGGAGAACATCCGCTCGGGCGCCTCGAGGAATTCGGGCGTCAGGGTGTCCGCGAAGGGCACCGGATGTCCACCCGCGGCCAGTACGTGCGTCCGCTGCCGCGCCGCGAGCCGCAGCCCGTACTGGCGGATCACCGCCCGCAGCGGCTGCGGGATCGCCTGGACCACGCCGATGTCCGGGCAGGTGCCCACGACGACCTGCGCGCCCGCGCCGCGCAGCTGGGCCACGGCCGCACCGAGGCGCCGCGCCGACGACTCGATCGCGTTGAGCGCCGTCACGTCGTTCGCGCCGACGATGATCACCGCCACGTCCGGGATCTGCTTCGCGATGAACGCCGCCTCGATCTGCCCGGCCAGGCCCTTCGACGTCGCACCGACGATCGCCTTCACCGCGAGCCGCACCGTCCGGCCGGTCTCGGCCACCACGCCCCGCGCGAGCAGGACGCCGGGCGTGTGCTCGGCATCGTCGACCCCGAGGCCCGCAGCGGTGGAATCTCCGAAGACCATGAGGCTCACGTCCGCGCTGTGGTGCGGGCCCGGCCGCTCCACGGCGACGGTGCCGGGGGCGTAGATCCCGTCCTTCGACGGTGCCTTGTCGGTGCGATGGGGGATGACGGTGCGCGCCGTGCGCGCCTGCCTGGTGAGCAGGGCGTACGCGCCCCAGGTGGCTCCGGCGCCGCTGACGGCGGCGGCCGAGGTGTACAGCGCGTCACGGGTGAGCCGGCTCCGGGAGTACCCCATGCGCTCAATGTACTGGCGAACTGGGACCATAGAGACATGCGTATCGCAGGACACGTCAGCGAACTGATCGGCGACACCCCACTGGTTCGGCTGAACTCCGTGGTGAAGCCCGGATCCGGCCTCGTCGCGGCCAAGATCGAATACCTCAACCCCGGCGGTTCCAGCAAGGACCGGATTGCGGTGAAGATGATCGACGCCGCGGAGGAGTCGGGCGAGTTGAAGCCGGGCGGCACCATCGTCGAGCCGACCTCAGGCAACACCGGCGTGGGCCTCGCGATCGTCGCGCAGCAGCGCGGCTACAAGTGCGTCTTCGTCTGTCCGGACAAGGTCAGCGAGGACAAGCGCAACGTGCTCAAGGCCTACGGCGCCGAGGTGGTCGTGTGCCCGACCGCCGTCGCGCCCGAGCACCCCGACTCGTACTACAACGTCTCCGACCGGCTGGTCCGCGAGATTCCCGGCGCCTGGAAGCCGAACCAGTACTCCAACCCCAACGGTCCGGCCTCGCACTACGAGACCACCGGTCCCGAGATCTGGCGCGACACCGAGGGCAAGATCACGCACTTCGTGGCGGGCGTGGGCACCGGCGGCACCATCACCGGCACCGGCCGCTACCTCAAGGAGGTCTCCGGCGGCGCGGTCAAGGTCATCGGCGCCGATCCCGAGGGCTCCGTCTACTCCGGCGGCACCGGCCGTCCGTACCTCGTCGAGGGCGTGGGCGAGGACTTCTGGCCCACCGCCTACGACCCGGACATCCCCGACGAGATCATCGCCGTCTCGGACGCCGACTCCTTCGAGATGACCCGCCGCCTCGCGCGCGAGGAGGGGCTGCTGGTGGGCGGTTCCTGCGGCATGGCGGTCGTGGCCGCGCTGCGCGTCGCCGAGCGCGACCCCGACGCCGTCGTCGTCGTGCTCCTGCCCGACGGTGGCCGCGGCTACCTGTCGAAGATCTTCAACGACAAGTGGATGTCGAGCTACGGCTTCCTGCGCGCGCCGCTCGACCCGAACGAGCAGGAGTCCCTCGTGGGTGACATTCTGCGCGGTAAGAAGGGCGAGCTGCCCGATCTCGTGCACACGCACCCGTCGGAGACGATCCGCGACGCCATCGAGATCCTCGCCGAGTACAACGTCTCGCAGATGCCGGTCGTCGGCGCCGAGCCGCCGATCATGGCGGGCGAGGTGGCCGGTGCCGTCACCGAGCGCGAGCTGCTCTCCGCCGTCTTCGAGGGGCGCGCCGAGCTGGCCGATCCGGTGAGCAAGCACATGGGCCCCGCGTTCCCGCTGATCGGAGCGGGCGAGCCGATCTCGGCCGCGAACGCCGCGCTCCGCGAATCCGACGCCCTCATGGTGATCGACGACGGCAAGCCCGTCGGCGTGATCACCCGGCACGACGTGCTGAACTTCCTCTCCCACGGCAAGTAGAAAGGGCAGAACCCATGAGCGAGCAGAAGAGCGCCGTCGACAAGCATGCGGCGCAGGGTTTCTCGACCCGCGCGATCCACGCCGGCTACGAGCCGGACCCGCTGACCGGCGCCGTCAACGTGCCGATCTACGCCAGCTCCACCTTCGCCCAGGACGGCGTCGGCGGCATGCGCGGCGGCTTCGAGTACGCCCGCACCGGCAATCCGACCCGCCGGGCGTACGAGGCGAACCTGGCCGCGATCGAGGAGGGCACGTTCGGCCGCGGCTTCGCCTCCGGCATGGCCGCCACCGACTGCCTGCTGCGCGCCACGCTGCGCCCGGGCGACCACCTCGTCATCCCCGACGACGCCTACGGCGGCACCTTCCGGCTCATCGACAAGGTCTTCTCGCAGTGGGGGATCGAGCACACCCCGGCGCCGATCACCGACGTCGACGCGGTCCGGGCCGCGATCCGCCCGAACACCAAGCTGGTATGGATCGAGACGCCCACCAACCCGCTGCTCAACATCGGCGACATCGCCGCTCTGGCCGAGGTCGCCCACGAGGGCGGCGCCAAGCTGGTGGTGGACAACACCTTCGCCAGCCCGTACCTGCAGACTCCGCTCACCCTCGGCGCCGATGTGGTGCTGCACTCGGTGACCAAGTACCTCGGTGGGCACAGCGACACCGTCGGCGGCGCGCTCGTGACCAACGACGAGCAGCTCGACACCGACTTCGCCTTCCTGCAGAACGGTGCGGGCGCGGTGCCCGGCCCGTTCGACGTCTACCTCGCGCTGCGCGGCATCAAGACGCTCGGCGTCCGGATGGACCGGCACTGCGACAACGCGGAGCGGATCGTCGAGTTCCTCGCCGGCCGCCCCGAGGTGTCGACGGTGCTCTACCCGGGCCTGGAGAGCCACCCGAACCACGCCGTCGCGGCGAAGCAGATGAAGCGCTTCGGCGGCATGATCTCCGTGCGTCTCGCCGGTGGTCGCGAGGCCGCGCAGCGGTTCTGCGCGCGCACCGAGATCTTCACCCTGGCGGAGTCGCTCGGCGGCATCGAGTCGCTCATCGAGCACCCCGCCGCCATGACGCACGCCTCCACGGCCGGCTCGCAGCTCGAGGTCCCCGAGGACCTGGTGCGCCTGTCCGTCGGCATCGAGGACATCGGCGACCTCATCGCCGACCTGGAGAACGCTTTCAGCTGATGAGCTGACGCGGCACCGTCGAGGCGGGGAGTGGCCGCGCGAGGAAGGCGCTGGAGCAGGTGGCCGCGTAACGACTCGGTCACCATCTCAACCTTCGACTTTCGCTTGAGGGTTTCTGAGGCTACTGTGGCACTTGTTGTAGAAAGTGACACAAGTGGCTGGAGTGAGTTCTTGAGGCCGAAGCAGAGCCGGAAGGTCCGCAACTACGCGGTGGCGGGAAGCATCTTCGTGATCGCGGCCGCCGTCGCGGTCGGCTGCGGGGTGACCGGCGGCGACACGAACCGCCTCGGGTCGAGCCTCACCTTCGACCCGGTGCCGTCGGCACCGTCGGGCGCCTCCACCAAGGCGAGCGCCGGGGGCAACCCCGGGGCGCTGCCCTCCGGGCAGACCGCAGCGGCACCGTCGCCCCAGGCGCCGGCGACGATGACCGTCGTCGTGCCGCCGCCGAACGCGCCCGCGAAGCCCCGGCCCTCGGTCGCCGCACCCACCGCGGCGGCGGCCCCGCCCCCGCCGGCGGGCGGGAGCGCACCGTCGAGCCAGGGAACCGGTACGCCCGCACCGGAGGCCGCGGCGAAGCCCGTCGTCAAGCCGGTGTACCTACCGGACGGCACGGTCGACTGCGCGAAGAGCAAATGCGTCGCGCTCACCTTCTCCGGCGGCCCCGGCCCGGTGACCCGGCAGTTCCTGCAGGTGCTCGACAGTCACAGCGCGAAGGGCACCTTCTTCGTGACCGGCGCGCAGGTGAACCTGAACCCGGACATCATGACGGCGATCGCCGGCACGGGGAACGAGGTGGCCAACGGCACATGGACCCAGCCGGACATGACCACACTGTCGGACGCGGACGTGACGGCGCAGCTGCAGCAGACCAACGATGCGATCCGGACCTCCGTGGGCAGTGCGCCGACGCTGTTCCGGCCGATGGGCGGGCACACCTCGCCGACGGTCGTGGCCGCCGGTCAGCGACTGGGCCTGAGCCAGGTGCTCTGGGACCTCGACTCGATGGACTACAACTACCAGGGGAATCCCGACGGTCTGACCCAGGTGCTCCTGAAGGCCAAGCCCGGGCAGATCGTCATGCTGCACGACACCTTCGTGTCCTCGGCGACCGCGCTCGACCGGATGATGACGCAGCTCGGCGACCAGGGCTACGCCTTCGTCACCGTCAGCCAGCTCTCGCGCTCCCGCGCGGGCTGAGCGACCCGGCCGCAACGCCGAAAGCGGGCCCGCCCCTGGAGGGTGGGCCCGCTTTCGACGGTTCGGTGGAACTCAGGAGTGGTAGGGCTCCGCGCTGATCAGCGTGACCTTGACGGTGGCGCCGCTGGGGATGGTGTACTCGCGGGTCTCGCCGACCTTGGCGTCGATGAGCGCGGCACCGAGCGGCGAGCTGGGTGAGTAGACCTCGAGCCCGCCGTCCTGCGCGCCCTCCTCGCGGGTGGCGATGAGGAAGGTCTCGGTGTCCTTCTCGTCACCGTCGTAGTACACCTTCACGACCGAGCCCGGGAGCGCGACACCCGACTGGGTGGGGGCCTCGCCGACCTTGGCGTTGTTGAGGAGCTCCTGCAGCTGGCGGATCCGCGCCTCCTGCTGGCCCTGCTCCTCGCGCGCAGCGTGGTAGCCGCCGTTCTCCTTGAGATCGCCCTCTTCTCGGCGCTCATTGATCTCGGCGGCGATGACGGGGCGGTTGGCGATCAGGGCGTCCAACTCGTTCTTGAGGCGCTCGTGGGACTCGGGGGTCAACCACGTCACCTGAGTGTCCGTCATTTCGTACGTCCTTCGTCGTAGTCGGCATGGCCCGCTGTGGGGTCTCGTTCCCACAGCCGACCGGCCCCGGAACGGTGCCCGGGGCCCGTAAATGCAGCAATACACGGCTCCAAGCGGAACCGTGTATCCGCTGATTCTAGCACGGGAAAACGGAACCGGCATGCGGTTCAGGTGGCCAGGAGTGCCTGCTGGTAGGTGGGCTCGCGTCGCTTGAGGAAGCCGCAGAGCGCGTAACTCAAAGGCATGATCACGATCTCGACGAGCGTCTTCCAGAGGAAACCGAGGATCAAGTAATTGAGGAACTGGCCCGGGCTGGTGAAGCCGAGCGCCGGTGCGGCGATGGAGCAGAAGACCAGCGTGTCGAAGAACTCGCCGACCACCGTGGAGCCCAGCAGGCGCGACCACAGGTGTTTCTCGCCCGTCCAGGCCTTCATCCGCACCAGGACCCAGGAGTTCATGAACTCGCCGACGAGGTATCCGGCGAGCCCGGCGATGAGGAACCGCGGGACGACGCCGGCGACGGTCTTGAAGGCCTCGTCGTTGGGCCACCCGGGCGCGGGCGGCAGCAGCGTGGTGACCCAGAAGCACAGCGCGGCAAGCGTCAGGATCGCGAAGCCGGTGGCGATCACGCGGCGCATCGCGCGGAAGCCGTAGACCTCGGAGATCACGTCGCCGAGGACGTAGGCAAGGGGGAAGAGGTAGAAGGCGCCGTCGGTGGCGATGCCGTCGATCGTCAGGCCGAGGAACTCGAGGTGCAGCGACGGGGCGAACAGCACGGCCTTGGTGCCCGTGATGTTGCTGATGATCATGACTCCGACGAACAGGCCGACGAGCGCGGGGAAGTAGGGGGAGGAGACGGTCGCGAAGGCCGGCTTCGGGCGGGAGTGGTTCTGTGGCCGGCGGAGGCGCTGGGAGACGGTGGCGGACGCCGGCCGCGCGCGGTTGCGGGCCGGCTGCCCAGACTCGGGGACGGGTTTCGGGGTGGGGGAGTTGTCAGTGCTCACGCACGGTCAAGATACGCGGGCACGTTCGTCCCGCAACCGAAGACGTCGCCCACGGCGGGCGGTTCGGTCGTGCGCACCTCGCTGGTGAGCACGACGACGGGGTCCGCCGACGGCGGGACGTAGAACTCCCGCCGGCCGATCTCGTCGCCCGCCTTGTTCTTGGCGTAGACGATGCAGCTGACCGCCTGCTGCGGGTCCGTCCGGGTGACGGTGACCTGTACCTCGACCGCCGATGCGGAGACCACCCGATATCCCGCGGTCTCGCCGGTCACGGGCTGCCGCGAGAACTTCTGGAAGCCGATCCACGCGAGCCCGACGCCCAGGATCACGACCACGACCAGCCCGATCATGCCGATGCGCCGCGCGCGGGCGGGATCGCGCTCGTCGGGGTAGCGATCGGACGGGCGGACGGGGGCGGTCGACATGCATCCATCGAAGCACACCCGGCGCGCCGCGCCGTCGGTCGATCGTGGAACACTGGGGGCCATGACCGGATACCGTCTCCTCGCCGTTCACGCACACCCGGACGACGAGTCGAGCAAGGGCGCCGCCACCATGGCGCGGTACGCGGCCGAGGGGAACGACGTGCTGGTCGCGACGTTCACGGGCGGCGAACGGGGCGACATCCTCAACCCTGCGATGGACGTCGCCGGGGTCAAGGACCGCCTGCCCGAGGTGCGCCGCGAGGAGATGGCCAAGGCCGCCGCGATCCTCGGCGTCGAGCACCGGTGGCTCGGCTTCGTCGACTCGGGCCTGCCCGAGGGGGACCCGCTGCCCCCGCTGCCGGAGGGCTGCTTCGCGCTGCAGCCGGTCGAGGTGCCGACGGAGGCGCTGGTGCGCCTGATCCGCGAGTTCCGTCCGCACGTGATGATCACCTACGACGAGAACGGCGGCTACCCGCACCCGGATCACATCATGACCCACACCGTCTCGATGGCGGCGTACGAGGCGGCGGCGGATCCGGAGCAGTTCCCCGATGCGGGCGAGCCCTGGCAGATCTCGAAGGTCTACTACAGCCACGGTTTCCTCCGCGGCAAGTTCCAGGCCTTCGCGGACGAGTTCGCGAAGAATGGCCTGGAGAACCCCTACACCGAGTGGCTGGCCCGGTGGAAGGACGAGAAGAACGACATGATGGCCCGCGTGACCACGCAGGTCGAGTGCGGCGACTACTTCCCGGTCCGCGACGATGCGCTGCGCGCTCACGCCACGCAGATCGACCCCAACGGCCCCTTCTTCGTCGTGCCGATGGAATGGCAGCAGCGCCTCTGGCCGACCGAGGAGTACGAGTTGGCGAAGACCGTCGTGAGCAGCAGGATGCCTGAGAAGGACCTGTTCAGCGGGATCGAGGTGTGATGGGACCGCTCGCGCAGCTGGCCACCGACGTCGCGATCCTCGCGCAGGACCCGCAGAAGCCCAAGGGGCCGGAGTTCGGCAAGTCCGGCCCGCTCGGCCTGGCCGTGATCGTCGCTCTCCTGGCCGTGACCTTCCTGCTCATCCGGTCCATGAACAAGCACGTCAAGAACCTACCCGAGTCCTTCGACGACGAGGCGCCCGGCGAGGGCGACGAGGCCGGCGGCACCGATCACGCCGGGATCGACGGTGCCTCCGTCCCCAAGTCCGACGGCGCACCGTCGGGCGGGTCCGACGGTGACGGGGCCTCCGGGCCCCAGTAGGGCGCTCACAGGCTCCCCGCTGGGGCCGTGCTGGTGGAGAAGAACTTCACCCCCACGAAAGTCGGGAGCGCGACGGTCTACGGGCTGGCGGCGTGGTCATGCATGGAGATCGACGGATACCGCGAAGGGGACAGCGGTGTTCACCGTGCCGGTGAACACCTCCCCGTCGCGGTAGACCTGGGTCGCCGGGTCGAGCAAGTAGGTGTACACGATCGGGGGTTCGTCGGTGGCCTGCTCGACGCGCCAGTAGAACCGGATCCCAGCCTTGGCATACTGATCAGCCTTGACGACTCGGTCCGTTGTCTCTGAACCGGGCGAGACGACCTCGACGACCATGAGGACGTCCTGGGGGCGAGTGGGCGAGGTGTCAATCGATTCGGCTCGGTAGACGATCACGTCGGGGCGGCGGTTGGTGAGCGGTACATCCTGGAGCCGGACGTCGAAATCGGTATCGGCGTTCCACTCCTGGCCCGCCGCGGCATCAAGGGCGTTCGCGAGTAGCCGGGCTAGGCGATTGTGGCGTTTCGACGCGCTCGGGCTCACGACGACCATCCCGTCCACGACTTCGATGCCGGAGCACTGCTCCTCGGCCCAGGAGTCGTACTGCTCCGCGGTGATCTGCGAGCGCATCCACGACGGCGCGACCAGTTCCGTCACGAGAGCCTCCTTCGCGGATTGATACGACTACTTCGAGGATACGTCGGCTGTGGCGACCGCCGGTTCTCAGTTGGCCGGAAGCCGGGCCGGCGCCCGTCGCCAGTCGATGCGCTCCTGATCGAGCAGGAGCGACCGGTTCGTCAGGATCAACCGCGCATGCGGTAACCACGCGCGGAGGTGGTCGAGATCGGTATGCCGCCAGGCCGCCTCGACGAGACGCGCAAGAACTTTCGCGGGCCTGTCCGAGATGAGTCTCGATTCACGCGTCAAAGGGCAGCAGCCGGAATGTCGCGCCGCCGTCGAGTGGCGTGATCGCGCGGAAGTGACGTTGGTCGACGGTGAACAGGTCGAGTGTCTTGAAGTCCTGGGCGTGGACGACGAGGGTGGCGTCGGTCAGGCTCAGCGGGAAGCCCCCGTACGTTCCCGCCACTCTCGCCGAGCGGACAGCGACATCGTGGTCGAAGGGGAGGACGTTCGCGGTCTCGAGCACGTCCCCGATGACGGTGGCCCGGGCGGTCTCGCCGAGTCGGGCCCCGACGAGGTGGTCCAACTCGGCGAGGACGAGCGCCGGCACCCAGAGCTTCTCGGTGAGGTGCTGGAGCAATGCCGTCGTGGCGGTGTGGTGCTCGTCGGAGCGGTCGTAGGCGGAGTACAGGGCGCCTGTGTCCGCGATGATGATCGTCACGCGAGCCCGAAACCGGTCCCCTCCGGGATCGTCTGCAGGTCGGCGGGGTCGCGGCGGGTGACGGTCTCGGTGAGCTCCATCGTCTGCCTCCCCGACCGGAGGACCACGCGCGAGACGGTTCCGACCTCCCCGTGTGTCCCGCTCACCGGCTCGTGGGTCACCATGCCCCGCAACCACATCGGCAGGAGCTTCGGGTCGGCGAGCAACTGCGCGACCTGTGCGAGAGGCAGCGCGATCTCGATGGAGGTCGTGCTTCTCACTGCGTGGACTCGCGAGCCTCGTCGGCCCGCCGGTAGCGCAGGGCGACGGTGCCGTTGCGCAACGGTTCCGAGGTCACCAGCTCGAGGTGTCGATGGGTGGGCAGCCCCCGCGCGTAGAGCGTGGGGCCGTGGCCGGCGATGACGGGGTGGAGGAGGAACAGGTACTCATCGATCAGGCCCAGCCGGTCCAGCTCCGTCGCGAGCGCCTCGCTGCCGACGAGCACCCCGTCGGGATACTGCTCCTTGAGTTCCTGCACGGCCGTACGGAGGTCACCGTCGAGGTGATGGCTCCCGGTCCAGGGGAAGTCGCTCCGCGTGGTGGAGACGACGTACTTCGGCTTGGTCTCCAGCTTCTCCGCCCACTCGCGGACCGCCGGCGGTGCCTCGACCTCGCCGCGCGCGACGAGCGGCCAGTAGCTCTCCATCATCTCGTAGGTCGTGCGACCCCACAGCATGGCGCCGTTCGCGTCCATCAGGCGGGTGAACAGAGCGTGGGTCTCGTCGTCGGCGATCCCCGCCTCGTGGTCGATGCACCCGTCCAGGGTGAGGTTGAGGCTGAACGTCAGCAGGCCCATGGGATCATCCTCCGAACGCGCGGCGCTGCGCATGTAGACGGTGTGCACATGACGCTACGGCGCGGTCGATTCCCGCGTCAAGGCTCGCGAACCGCCGCCCCGCTGCGGATCGACCGGCGCCCTGCGCGTCTGCCGGAGTGCCGAGTGGACCGCCCCTGTTCTGGGCGCCCGGTCAGTGCTGAGTGCGCCAAGTCCACCTTCGATACGTTTGTCGATCCGACGGAGCGCGATTGCCCCTTCGAGGTGTGGCGAGGCCTCCTGTGGACCCGCTACGAGTGAGAGAGGAGGGGTGCTACCGCTGTCGAGGTGACCCGCCTGAGTTGCTCTTCGTGGTAGGCGCCGATCATATCGCGGGCGACCGCGCTCGGCCCTGCTCGACAACCCGGAGGCTACCGTCGGGCGTGCGGCTCTCACGTGTCGGCTGACTTAACACGTCCAGGAAACGTGTTAGGTTTTCCGGGAATACTTAACATGTTGCCGTGACGTGTTCGAGGCGAGTCTGCTCGACGATCCGATCCTGTACCTCTCGCATGCGATCATCGCGCGGAAGAACGACTACTACCGGTTGCTGCGGGCGGTGACTGCTGGACGTGGCAGGACTACATCGCCGAGCGAGCCCGCGCTGCCACCCCCGGTGGTCGCGACGCGCAGTTCCTCGACGTCTTCTTCGAACAGCCCTATTGCCGGATCGCCACGATCGCCCGGCGCTGCGAGGTGTCGCGACAGACCGCATCGTCCTGGCTGCACGCGTTGGTGACCGCCGGGCTGCTCAGTGAGGTGAAGGTCGGACGGGAGCTCCTCTTCGTCAATCACGAGTTCCTGGACGTGCTGACGCGCCCGGAATGAACGGCGCCTGCTGCGTCCAGGACTTCGTCCTCCGGCCTGGCACGAACCGGACGGTTTCCGATCGTGTACGTGTCGTTTTCGTCCAAGACCAGTGCGGCCGCCGCGGATAGCGTGGGCGTCGGCGATCGTCGCCGACGAGTTTCAGGAGGATGCTGTGACGAGGGAATTGGTCTACACGGGCTTCATGTCACTGGACGGAGTGGTGGATTCGCCGGGCGGGAAGGTCGAGGGGCACCGCAGCGGCGGGTGGGTCGCCGACACCGAATTCGTCCCGGAGGCGTTCGCGCTGAAGGGGGAGGAGCTCGCGGAGACGACCGCTCTGATGTTCGGGCGGCGCAGTTACGAGGCGTTCGCGCCTATCTGGCCGGCTTCGGCGGACCACGCCGCGTACAAGGAGCTACCCAAATACATCGTCTCCGGTGGGCTTCAGGAGGACGCCGTGGTCGACGGCTGGGGGCCGATCACGATTCTGCGTTCGACGGAGGAGGTCGCCGAGCTGAAACAGCAAGACGGCGGCGCCATCTTCATCCACGGCAGCGCCGACCTGGCTCGCCGTCTGGCCGACGCCGATCTGATCGATCGGTACAACCTGCTCGTCTTCCCGGTGCTGCTCGGTGCGGGTAAGGGCCTGTTCAGCAGGGCGGACCGGGACAAGCAGACCCTGCAGTTGCGCGAGTCCGACACCTACGCCAACGGCGTCACCAAACTTGTATACGACGTCGTGCGCTGAGCAGGGTCCAGCGCGAGCGCATCGCCCGCGCCGGTCCTGAGCTGCCGCGCCGTTCGCCCGACGTACCGCCGCAACGCGCGGGCGAGGTGCGGACCATCGTAGTAGCCGAGGTGTGCGACGACCTCGCCCTCGGCGCACCCGGAGGCCAGCAGTGCGGCGGCGACGCGGGCGCGTTCGATCTGCCGGACGGCGCCACGGGTCAGGCCCGTCGCCGTGCGGAAACGTCGCTCCAACGTGCGGTCGGCGACGTCGGGACGCCCGCCGTGCAGCACATCGGTGACCAGGCGGTCGCGGACCACGACGCCGTCGCGGACGAGGCGGGCCACGAGCGCCTCGGCATCGTCGGGGTGCGGCGTCTCCCACCGTTTACCGTCCAGGCGGAAGCTGCGGCGGGTCGTATCCGGGAGTGCGATACCTCCGTCCACCAGGGACGAGTTGGAAACCGCGCGGAGGGAGCTGCCGACGGCGAACTGGATGCCGGCGAAGGTCGCCCCCTCCGGTACGGGCGCCGTTCCGGTGCGGCTCTCGGGACCGGTGACGGCGGCGTACGCCGTACCGCGCTGTTCCCAGAACACGAGTCCCCACGTCTCGGTCGCGACGGAAGTCATCGTCGCGACCTGCTCGCTGCGGCACGTCCACACCGACGCGATCCACGGTGAATCCGACGGACGCGACTCGAACAGCAAGCTCACAGTCGGAGCGTAGTACGGCGACCGGGCCCTGGTTTCAGGGGCGCTCATCGTGGGTGGACGCGCGCAGACCGTCTGTCGCCTGAGCCAGCGCGTCCGTCGACGCCGTCACGAAGTGGAGTAGAGCAGTCAGCGATTCGTCGTCGAGGGCATCGAATTCCTTACCGATAGCCCGCCCGAGTTCGGCGAACAGCGGCGAAACCTGCCGAGTGGCCTTGTCGGTGATTCTGACGAGAACCTTCCTTCGATCATCAGGATCACGCTCGCGTGCAACATATCCGGACCGTTCGAGTCTGTCGATCATGGCCGTTACGGCGCCGCCCCGGGTGATGCCGATGTGCTCGGCCAGCTGTCCCGGAGTCTGGGGGCCATCCATGCTCAACAGGTTCAGGCAACTCAGGTCGGTGATGGCGATACCGAGACGGTTCGCGACGGTCGCATGGAACAGCACGGTTCGGGTCGTCTGCCGCCGCAGCACGAGCTGCAGCGAATTCAGGGTTTCCCTCCGGGGCTTCCCTGATGGCATCGCGGCCCACCTTCTCTAACGTCTCTGAAATAGAGAGACTCTCAAATAGAGAGTATAGGACATCAAGGAGATCAGGACGATGCCTGTGAAACGCGCGATCCCGTTGTGGCTGTTGGTGATATTCGTCGGAATCCAGTTCGGGGCCGGCTGGTACGAGAAGCTCGGCGTCATCCCGATGTGGGCCGATGCGCCCCCGGATCGGATGCTCGAGGCCATGAACGAATCCGGCTTCCATCAGGCCGGTCGAGCGTTCTGGCCCTTCGTTTCCCCGGTTGTCGCGTTGCTGTCGCTGATCAATCTGTATCTGGCGTGGCGCACCCCTGTAGCCTTCCGCGGCTGGTGGTTGGCGGCTGCGGGCACCATGGCCGCCTACTCGGCGTCCACCTACGGCTATTTCGCCACGCAGATGCTGATCTTTCAGTCTCAGGGCAAGGCGTGGACGCCAGAGCGGGTCGAGTCCTTCATCGACACCTGGACCACACTGAACTATCCACGCATGGTGCTCGGCGGAATCGGCTGGTTATGCGGGTTACGGGCGCTGTCGCTCTCGGGCAATGCCACCCGGACCGCACCGGCGGCCCCTGTCGCATGATGCAACTGGCGTGCACGCCGTCGTGGCGCGATCGTCCAGACGCCGGAGGCCACTCGTTGCGGTCAGGATCGTGGCTGGAAGGGTCGTAGGGTGAACACATGAACCGACTCGGCGCGTCCACCAGCCCGTATCTGCGCCAGCACGCCGACAACCCGGTGCACTGGCAGGAGTGGTCCGACGCGGCGCTCGCGGAGGCGGCCGAGCGCGACGTGCCGATCCTGCTCTCCATCGGCTACGCCGCATGCCACTGGTGCCACGTGATGGCGCACGAATCCTTCGAGAACGACGCCATCGCACAGCAGATGAACGCGGGCTTCGTCTGCATCAAGGTCGACCGCGAGGAGCGCCCGGACCTCGACGCGATCTACATGAACGCCACCGTCGCCATGACCGGGCAGGGCGGCTGGCCGATGACCTGCTTCCTCACCCCGTCGGGAGAGCCCTTCTACTGCGGCACCTACTATCCGCCCGTGCCGCGGAACGGCCAGGCGAGCTTCCCGCAGCTCCTCGAGGCCATCACCGACACCTGGCGTGAGCGCCGCGACGAGGTCGGACGGGTCTCCGGGCAGGTGGCCGCGCATCTGCGCCAGGCCTCCGCCGGCCTGCCCGACGGCGCCGCCCCCTCCGTCGCGGACCTGGCCGGGGCGGTGCGGGCGATCTGCGCCGATGAGGACCCGTCGGGCGGTTTCGGCCGCGCGCCGAAGTTCCCGCCGTCGGCGACTCTGGAGGCTCTGCTGCGGCACCACGAGCGCACCGGCGACGCGGCCTCCTTCGGGGTCGCGCAGCGGTGCGCCGAGGCGATGGCTCGCGGCGGCATCTACGACCAGCTCGGCGGCGGCTTCGCCCGCTACGCCGTCGACGCCGACTGGGTGGTGCCGCACTTCGAGAAGATGCTCTACGACAACGCCCTTCTGCTCCGCTTCTACGCGCACCTGGCCCGGCGCACCGGATCGCCACTGGCGCAGCGGGTCGCCGACGAGACCGCCGACTTCCTCCTCCGCGACCTCGCCGTCGACGGGGGTGGGCTGGCCTCCTCGCTCGACGCCGACACCGTCGTGGACGGGCACGGCGTGGAGGGGGCCACGTACGTGTGGACGCCGCAGCAGCTCGTCGAGACGCTGGGCGAGGCCGACGGCGCCTGGGCCGCGGAGATTTTCGCGGTCACGCCGGGCGGCACCTTCGAGCACGGCACCTCCACGCTGCAGCTGCGCGGCGAACCGGATCCGGTGCGGCTCGCGGACATCCGGCGGCGCCTCTTCGAGACCCGTTCGCGCCGAACGCAACCCGGCCGCGATCACAAGGTGGTCACCGTCTGGAACGGGCTGGCGATCACGGCGCTCGCGGAGGCGGGCAGGGTCGACGATGCCGAGTCCGTCGCCCGGTACGTCCTCGGAACCCATTGGGACGGTGAGCGGCTGCGCCGCAGCTCGCTCGGCGAGGTGGTGGGCGAGGCCGACGGCATGCTCGAGGACTACGCCGCGCTGGTCACCGGACTGCTCGCGCTCGCCCAGCGGACCGGCGGATCCGACTGGGACGCAGCGGCGGCCGCGATCCTCGACGCCGCGATCGTCCGGTTCGTGGACCCGGCGGCGGACGGCAGCTGGTACGACGCACCGTCGGACGGCGAGACGCTCCTGACCCGCCCGCGCGACCCGGCGGACGGGGCCACCCCGGCCGGCGCGAGCCTCATCGCCGAGGCGCTGACCTACGCCGAGGCGCTGCTCGGCGAACGCTACGCCACACTCGCCGCGGCCACCCGGGCCCGCTCGGGCGAGCTGATCCGGCGCGTCCCGCGCGGAGCGGGCCACCACCTGGCCATCGCCGAGCAGGCCGCAGCGGGACTGCGGATCGCGGTCGCCGACGGTGCCGGCGCCGCCGCGCTGGCGGCGGAGGCACGGCGGCTGGCGCCCGGGGGAGCGGTGGTCGTCGTGGGCGCGAAGGACTCGCAGCCCCTGCTCGAGGGGCGCGGTGCCGTCGGCGGGCGCGCCGCTGCGTACGTGTGCCGCGGCACCGTCTGCTCCCTGCCGGTGACGAGTGCCGAGGCCCTGGCCGAGGAGATCGCGGGATGAGATGTGCTAGCGTCGTGGCCGTGGGTATGAACGCGTATTGGCGCTTTACCGAGGCTCCGGGTGGGGCCTGCGGTGAGGCGCGTGTGCGCTAGTACCGATCACAACCCGGAGCCGAAGGCAGCGAGAGCGCTCGCTGCCTTTTCTATTGGCACCGGACCTCCTGCTGGTGCCGCCCACCTCAGGAAGGCATCTCATGACCATCGAACTCGACTCGCCGGCGTCCACCTCGAATCGTCGGGTCTCGGCGTTCCACGCCATTCCGTCGCCGGTGCAGCTGCGCGACGAGCTGCCGCTCGCGCCCCGTCTGGCCGCGAAGGTCGAGGCCGACCGCACCGCCGTCGCCGACATCATCGCCGGCCGCGACCAGCGACTCCTCGTGGTGGTGGGGCCCTGCTCCGTGCACGACCCGGAGGCCGCGCTCGACTACGCGCGCAGGCTGAAGCCGATCGCGGACGAGCTCGCCGACGAGCTGCTCGTGGTGATGCGCGTGTACTTCGAGAAGCCGCGCACCACCGTCGGGTGGAAGGGCCTGATCAACGACCCCGGCATGGACGAGTCGTACGACGTGCCCCGCGGTCTGCGGGTCGCGCGGCAGCTGCTGCTGGACGTGCTCGAGATCGGTCTTCCCGTGGGCTGCGAGTTCCTCGAGCCGACCAGTCCGCAGTACATCGCCGACACCGTCGCCTGGGGCGCGATCGGTGCCCGCACCACCGAGTCGCAGGTGCACCGGCAGCTGGCCTCGGGCCTGTCGATGCCGATCGGTTTCAAGAACGCCACCGACGGGAACGTGCAGGTCGCCATCGACGGTGCGCTGTCCGCCGGCTCCCGGCACGTCTTCTTCGGCACCGACGACGACGGTGCCGCCGCGGTGGTCGAGACCGTCGGCAACGACAACTGCCACATCATCCTGCGCGGTGGACGGGGCGGGCCGAACTTCGCCGCCGATTCCGTCGCCGCCGCCGTGGCCGCGCTCGAGAAGGCCGGGCTGGCACCGTCGGTGATGGTCGACTGCTCGCACGCCAACTCGGGCAAGGACCACGTGCGGCAGGCCGAGGTGGCGCGCGAGATCGCCGGCCGGATCGCGGCGGGGGAGACGGGGATCTCCGGCCTGATGCTCGAGTCCTTCCTGGTCGCGGGCGCGCAGCAGCCGGGCCCCGGCCCGCTGGTCTACGGCCAGTCCGTCACCGACAAGTGCATGGACTTCGCGACCACCGATTCGGTCCTGCACGACCTGGCCGCGGCGCTGCGCTGAACGGTCCGGTCGTGAAACAACGGAATCCTTCGGTTTCACGACCGGAGTCTTCGGCGGGGGGAGCAGTAGGTTGATGCGCATGGCGATCGAACCGGACACCAAGGACTGGACGTGGGTGATGGAGCGGGCGTGCCCGGCCTGCGGTTTCGACCCGGCGGCGGTGCGCCGCGGTGACGTCGCGGACCGGATCGCGCTGTCGGCGCGGGGCTGGGACGCCGTGCTGCTCGCCGCGGGAGCGCGGACCCGGCCGGACGAGAGCACCTGGTCGCCGCTGGAGTACGGCTGCCACCTGCGGGACGTGCACCGGATCATGCGGGAACGGCTGGGGCTCATGCTGACCTACGACGAGGCGGCCGCCGACGGCGCGACCTTCGCGAACTGGGATCAGGATGCGACCGCCGTCGAGGACGCCTACGCCGAACAGGACCCGGCGGTGGTCGCGGACGAACTCGCCCGCGCGGCCGCCGAGTTCGCGGACGCCTACCGCGCCGTCGGCGATGACCAGTGGCGCCGGAAGGGGCTGCGGTCCAACGGGTCCGCGTTCACGGTCGAGTCCTTCGCGACCTACGCCCTGCACGACCTGGAGCATCACCGCGTGGACGTGGGGCTGGCGCCGCGCGCCGCCGGCTGAGCGCGATCCGCGCCTGCCGGACCCGGCGGCGCGCCCGGCGTGCGGCTACGGTGAAGGTTCACCCGTCCCGATCGAGATGCAGGAGCAGTCATGGCCGAGGTCGCCGTCGTCACCGGAGCGAGCAGCGGGATCGGGGCCGCCACGGCGCGGCACCTCGTCCGAGCGGGATACGACGTGGTGATCGGGGCCCGCCGGGTCGAGCGGCTCGAGGAGCTCAAGGCCGACCTCGAGGCACAGCACCCCGAGCGGATCGTCACGGCGCTGCCGCTCGACGTCTCCGACACCGAGTCCGTGAAGGCCTTC
The DNA here is from genome assembly GCF_057815145.1 of Tsukamurella sp. II2bb. Classification (NCBI taxonomy): domain Bacteria; kingdom Bacillati; phylum Actinomycetota; class Actinomycetes; order Mycobacteriales; family Tsukamurellaceae; genus Tsukamurella; species Tsukamurella sp. II2bb. The sequence goes on along the minus strand of NZ_JBYPZI010000009.1, from coordinate 203,372 downwards.
GCCGACGCCGTCGAGAAGGTCGACATCCTGGTCAACAACGCGGGCGGCGCGCTCGGCGCGGACCGCATCGAGGAGTCCGACGAGGCCGACTGGGCCCGCATGTACGACATCAACGTGCTGTCGATCCTGCGCATGGTGCAGGCGCTGCTGCCCAAGCTGCGCGCCTCCCCGTCGGCGAGCGTCGTCACCATCGGCTCCGCCGCGTCCACCGAGGCCTACGCGACCGGCGGCGGCTACAACGCCGCGAAGTTCGGTGCGCGCGCCGTGACCCGCGTGCTGCGGCTCGAGCTCGGCGGTGAGCCGATCCGGGTGATCGAGATCGACCCCGGCATGGTGCAGACGGAGTTCTCCGTGGTCCGGCTCCGGGGCGATCAGGCCGCCGCCGACAAGATCTACGAGGGCGTCGACCACCTCACCGCCGACGACGTCGCCGACGCGGTCACGTGGACGGTCACCCGGCCCCCGCACGTGAACATCGACTACGTGCAGATCATGCCGCGAGATCAGGTCGCGGTGCGGACCGTGCACCGGAAGACCGTCTGACCTGTGTCGATGCTCTAACGATCACCGCGACCCAAATACTTACGCTGCAGAACGCTCGCTGGCAGGGTTTCCTGTTCGTGTGCCTCCTCGGGCACCGGAGAGGAATTCATGGCCGGAGAGCCCCCGCTGCTGCGGGTGAAGAACGCCGTCATCGAACCGCTGCCGCAGGCGGTCCGCTCGTGGCTCGTGCGCATCATCGCGTTGCTCGTCTTCGTCGCCGTCTGGTGGCTGGTGAGCGGGCTGCGACTGATCGACGCGACCTTCCTGCCCACGCCGAAGGCGGTGTGGGACGCCGCGGTCCGCGCGAGCACCTGGCACCAGGTGGCGCCGGGCGTGCCGCGTGAGGTGCTGGGCGAGCAGAACTACTTCCTGTGGGAGCACCTGGTGGCCAGCCTGCAGCGGATCTTCGCGGGTGTCGGCGCCGCGATCATCGTCGGTCCGCTGCTGGGCTTCGCGATGGGCACCTCGAAGACGATCAATACGATCATCGAGCCGTACCTGAACTTCCTGCGCGCGCTGCCGCCGTTGGGCTACATCGGCCTGCTCATCGTGTGGTTCGGCATCGGCGACACGTCGAAGATCTGGCTGCTCTTCCTCGCCGCCTTCCCGGCGATCGCGATCTCCACGGTGAACGGCGTGCAGGGCGTCAGCCAGGACCAGATCAACGCCGCCCGCGCGCTCGGCGCCAACCACCTGCAGACGATCCGGGGCGTCATCGTGCCGGCGACCCTGCCCGAGGTGATCAACGGCATCCGCATCGCCGTCGGCTTCGCCTGGACCACGGTCGTCGCGGCCGAGCTCAACAACGGTATCCCCGGCATCGGCGGCCTCGCCTACCTCGCCGGCCAGCAGCTCAACACCCCGCTGACCATCGCCTGCATCATCGTCATCGGCGTCACCGCGCTGCTGCTGGACTCGCTCATCAAGTGGATCGGCCTGCTGGCCGTCCCGTGGAAGGGGAAGGCATGAACCGCCTCACGCGCCTCGCGCGCACGGCGCTCGTCGTCGGCACCGTCGGCCTCACCCTGACCGGCTGCATCGTCGAATCCGGGCGGGCCGAACAGTCCCGTTCCATCGGGGGGACGACGGCGTGCCCCGTCGACCCGGACCCGACGGTGACGGGCACCGTACGGATCGGCTGGCAGGAGATCCCGAACGGCGACCTCGTCGTCAAGGACACGGGCCTGCTGGGGACCTGCCTGCCCAACGTGAACGTGGTGTGGAGCAAGTTCGCCTCCGGCGGCGACGTGATCCAGGCCTTCGGTGCCAACAGCCTCGACGTGGGCCTGCTCGGCAGTGCGCCCGCGGCGAAGGCGCTGAGCGCGCCGCTGAACATCGACATGAAGGTGATCTGGATCCAGGACCGGATCGGGGCCGCGGAATCGCTCGTCGCGCGCGGAGACGGCATCAGGACCGTCGCCGACCTCAAGGGCAAGCGGATCGCCGTGCCCTTCGCGTCGACCGCGCACTACAGCCTGCTCACGGCCCTCGCCAAGGCGGGCGTCACCGATGCACAGGTGATCAACCTGGCCCCCGACGCCATCCGCGGCGCCTGGGGTGGCGGGCAGATCGACGCGACGTACATCTGGGAGCCCACCTTGAGCCAGCTCAAGGGGACCGTCCTGACCACCAGCGCGCAGGTCGCCGAGCAAGGCGCACCGACCTACGACCTCGAGGGCGCGCGCAGCGATTTCGTGCGCGACAACCCCGCCTTCCTCAAGGTCTGGACCGCTGCGCAGGGCTGGGCGGCGAACCTGCTGAACACCGAACCGGCGAAGGCGGCCGAGCACATCGCCGGGCAGCTCGGCGTCCCCGTGGAGCAGGTGCTCACGCAGATCAAGGGCTACGCGTACTTCGACGCCAAGACCCAGGCCGGCCCGGACTACCTCGGCGGGCAGCTCGGCGCCGACATCCGCAAGACCGCGGAGTTCCTGCTCCAGCAGGGGCAGGTCCAGGGCGTCGGCCCGGCCCAGCACTACACCGACGGCGTCTACGCAGGGGGAGCACGATGAGCGGCACCGAACGCGTCCAACTCACGGGCGTGGGCAAGACCTACGACACGGCCAGCGGCCAGACGGTCGCATTGCAGCCCACGGACCTGACGATCGAGCCGGGCGAGTTCGTCTCCATCGTCGGGCCGTCGGGCTGCGGCAAGACGACCCTGCTGCGCCTGGTCGCGGGCTTCGAGGACCCGACCGAGGGCATCGTCGAGGTGGGCGGCGCGCGGGTCACGGCACCGTCGGCCGACCGGGGAGTCGTCTTCCAGGCCCCCACCCTGTACCCCTGGCTGACGGTGCGCGGCAACGTCGAGTTCGGGCCCAAGGTGAGCGGTGTGGGTAAGACCGAGCGCCGCGAGCAGGCGCAGAAGCTGCTCGACCTGGTGGGGCTCGGCGACTTCGGCGACAAGCGGCCCTACGAGCTGTCGGGCGGCATGCAGCAGCGCGCGCAGATCGCGCGGGTGCTCGTCAACGATCCCGCCATCGTGCTGATGGACGAGCCCTACGGCGCGCTCGACGCGCTGACCCGCGAGCGATTGCAGGTGGACCTGCTGCGGATCTGGCGGGAGGCGGGCAAGACGATCGTCTTCATCACGCACTCGGTGGAGGAGGCGGTCTTCCTGAGCACCCGCGTGCTGGTGATGAGCGCCCGGCCGGGCCGCGTGGTGATCGATCGCAAGGTCGAGCTGCCCGGCGACGGCCCGGACACCGTCCGCGATCCGGCGGTGACAGCTACGCCCGAGTTCCAGGCCCTGCGAACCGAGCTCGCCGCTGCGATCTACGCCGCGCACGACTGATCTCAGCGGGAGCACGGGTCGCGCGGCGTAGTCTTGCTGCCGTGGTGAGTGCCCCCAAACTGCCCGTGTCGCTGCCGACCGGACCGGCCCGCAAGCTCTTCTCGCCGGCCTATGCGCTCTACGAGCGACGGCTGGTGGGGGAGCTCACCGCCGCGTACCGCGACGGTGCGCAGCGGCCGCGGCACGTGGCGGTGCTCTGCGACGGCAATCGGCGCTGGGCGCGGGCCGCCGGCTTCAGCGACGTCAGCCACGGCTACCGCATGGGCGCGAAGAAGATCGCCGAGATGCTCGAGTGGTGCGACGAGGCGGGTATCGAGCTCGCTACGATCTACCTGCTCTCCACGGAGAACCTGCAGCGCGATCCCGACGAGCTCGCGGCGCTGCTGGAGATCATCACCGACGTCGTCGAGGAGATCTCGGGACCCGACAAGAACTGGTCGGTGAAGATCGTCGGTGCGATGGACCTGCTGCCGCCCGACGCCGCGCGCCGGCTCACCGCGGCCGCGGAGGGCACCGAGGGGCGCACCGGGACCCACGTCAACGTGGCGGTCGGGTACGGGGGCCGCAAGGAGATCGTCGACGCGGTGCAGTCGCTGCTGCGCAGTGAACTCGCCGAGGGGATGTCCGGGCAGGAACTGGTGGACGCGGTCACCGTCGAGGGGATCGATCAGCACCTGTACACCAAGGGCCAGCCGGATCCCGATCTCGTGATCCGCACCTCGGGTGAGCAGCGGCTGTCCGGATTCCTGTTGTGGCAGAGCGCCTACAGCGAGATCTGGTTCACGGAGGCGTACTGGCCCGAGTTCCGGCGCGTCGACTTCCTGCGCGCCCTGCGCGACTACGCCGCGCGGCACCGTCGGTTCGGGGCCTGAGCCGTCACAGCTTGCGCAGCCGCACCCGGTTGATGGAGTGGTCGGAGTCCTTGCGCAGCACGAGCGTGGCGCGCGGGCGCGTCGGCAGGATGTTCTGCACCAGGTTCGGCCGGTTGATGCCGGCCCAGATGCCCTCGGCACGATCGCGCGCCTCGACATCGGAGAGCCCCGCGTAGTGGTGGAAGTGCGAGGACGGGTCCGCGAACGAGGTGGTCCGCATGGACAGGAACCGGTCGACGTACCAGCGCTCGATGTCCTCGATCCGGGCGTCGACGTAGACGGAGAAGTCGAACAGGTCCGAGACCATCAGCCGCGGCCCCGTCTGCAGCACGTTGAGACCCTCGACGATGAGGATGTCGGGGCGGCGCACGTGGATGAACTCGCCGGGCACGATGTCGTAGAGCTGGTGCGAGTACATCGGCGCGGTCGCGTCCTCGGCGCCCGACTTCACCGCGGTCACGAACCGCAGCAGGGCCCGCCGGTCGTAGGACTCCGGGAAGCCCTTGCGGTGCATGATGCCGCGGCGCTCCAGCTCGGCGGTGGGGTGCAGGAAGCCGTCGGTGGTCACCAGGTCCACGCGCGGGTGCGAATCCCAGCGCGCGAGCAGCGCCTGCAGGACGCGGGCCGTGGTCGACTTGCCGACCGCCACCGAGCCGGCGACGCCGATCACGAAGGGCACCTGCGCGTTGTGGCGCTGCTCACCGAGGAAGGTCGCGGTCGCGGCGTAGAGCCGCTGCCGCGCCGCGACCTGCAGGTGGATCAGACGGGAGACCGGGAGGTAGACCTCCGCGACCTCGGCGAGGTCGATCTGCTCGCCCAAGCCGCGCAGGTGCGACAGATCCTCCTCCGTCAGCGACAGGGGAGTCGACCGCCGGAGCTCGCGCCACTGGGAGCGGTCGAGTTCTATGTAGGGGCTCGGTTCGCTCACCGGGCTCCGCTCCCCGTGTCAGACATGGGTTCTAGTCTGGCACGCATGGAGGACCTGAGCGTCATCGACCGTTACCTACGGCTCGGCCTGCGCTTCGATCGCATCGAGTCCGGTTTCGTGGACGCGTACTTCGGTGACCCGGCGCACCGTCGGGCGGTGCAGGCCGAGGATGCGCCCGAACCCGCCCGGCTCGCCGCCGAGGCGCGCGCCCTGGCGCGGGACGTCCAGGCCGACGGCGCGCTGTCGCCCGTGCGCCGGGAGTTCCTGGCCGGGCACGTCGCGGCTCTCGAGTGCTCGGCCCGGAAGTTCGACGGTGCGGCGATCGGCTTCGTCGACGAGGTCAAGGCCTACTTCGACGTGGACATCGCCCTGGCGGACACCGCGGACTACGAGGCGGCGCACGCGGCGCTCGACGAGCTCCTGCCGGGGACCGGGCCGCTGCAGCCGCGGATGCAGGCGCAGCGTGAGCGGTTCCAGGTGCCCGTGGAGAGGGTCCCCGAGGTGGTGGATGCGCTCGCCGGGGCCCTGCGCGAGGTGGTCCGCGGGCGGTACCCGCTGCCCGAGGCGGAGACGGTGGCCTTCGAGATCGAGCACGACAAGCCCTGGTCCGGGTTCAACTACTACCTCGGCGGCTACCGCTCGCGGGTGGCGGTGAACGGGGACCTGCCCCAGTACCTGTCGGCGCTGCCGCACCTCATCGCGCACGAGGCCTACCCGGGCCACCACACCGAGCACTGCCGCAAGGAGCAGCTGCTGGTCGCGGGACAGAATCAGCCGGAGCAGACCGTCTTTCTGGTGAACACGCCGCAGTGCCTCATGGCGGAGGGCCTGGCGGACCACGCGCTGCGCGCCGCGATCGGCCCCGGATGGGGCGCGTGGGCGCGGGAGATCTACGCCGACCTCGGCCTGAGCTTCGACGGGGAGCTGGCCGAGCGGATCGCGGAGGCCTCGTCGGGCCTGCTGCACGTGCGGCAGGACGCGGCACTGCTCCTGCACGACCGGCACGCGAGCGAGGACGACGTGGCCGCCTACCTGCAGCGCTGGGGCCTGATGGCCGAGCGCAGCGCGCGGCAGTCGCTGCGGTTCATCGGCTCGCCGCTGTGGCGGGCGTACATCTCGACCTACGTCGAGGGGTACGCGCTGCTCGGCGAGTGGCTCGACCGGGCGGATTCCCGGCCGGCCCGGCTGGAGCGCTTCGGGCGGCTGCTCGACGAGCCGCTCACCCCGTCCGCGCTGCGGCGGGAGCTCGCGGCTTAGGATGACCGCATGAGCGAAAACAGCGTGAACTCCGCGTCCCTCGCCGAACTCGATCCCGAGGTCGCGGCCGCCATGAACGGTGAGCTCGCCCGACAGCGAGACACGCTGGAGATGATCGCCTCGGAGAACTTCGTGCCGCGCGCCGTGCTGCAGGCCCAGGGCTCCGTGCTCACCAACAAGTACGCCGAGGGCTACCCCGGACGCCGCTACTACGGCGGCTGCGAGTACGTCGACGTGGTGGAGGACCTCGCCCGTAATCGCGCGAAGGATCTCTTCGGCGCCGAGTTCGCCAACGTCCAGCCGCACGCGGGGGCGCAGGCCAACGCCGCCGTCCTGCAGGCGCTGATGGAGCCGGGCGAGACGCTGATGGGCCTCGACCTCGCGCACGGCGGCCACCTCACCCACGGCATGCGCCTGAACTTCTCCGGCAAGCTCTACGAGAACGTCTTCTACGGCGTCTCCAAGGAGGATCACCGGGTCGACATGGACGAGGTGCGCAAGATCGCCCTCGACTCGAAGCCGAAGGTGATCGTCGCAGGCTGGTCGGCCTACCCGCGGCACCTGGACTTCGCCGCCTTCCGCTCCATCGCCGACGAGGTGGGCGCCCATCTCTGGGTCGACATGGCGCACTTCGCCGGCCTCGTCGCCGCGGGCCTGCACCCGAGCCCCGTCCCGCACGCCGACGTCGTCTCGAGCACCGTGCACAAGACCCTCGGCGGCCCCCGCTCCGGCATCATCCTGGCGAAGCAGGAGTGGGCCAAGAAGCTCAACTCCGCGGTCTTCCCGGGTCAGCAGGGCGGCCCGCTCATGCACGTGATCGCCGCCAAGGCCGTCGCGCTCAAGATCGCGGGTACGGACGAGTTCCGGGAGAAGCAGCAGCGCACGCTCGACGGTGCCAAGATCCTCGCCGAACGACTGAACGGTAAGGACGTGGCCGACGCCGGCATCACCGTGCTCACCGGCGGCACCGACGTGCACCTGGTCCTCGTCGACCTGCGCAACAGCGACCTCGACGGTCAGCAGGCCGAGGACCTCCTGCACGAGGTCGGCATCACCGTCAACCGCAACGCCGTGCCCTTCGACCCGCGCCCGCCGATGGTCACCTCCGGCCTGCGGATCGGCACGGCGGCCCTGGCCAGCCGCGGTTTCGGGGCCAAGGAGTTCACCGAGGTCTCCGACATCATCGGCACCGCGCTCGCGCAGGGCCGCGGCGCGGATGTCGCCGCGCTGCGTGCCCGCGTCTCCGCGCTGGCGCTCGAGGTTCCGCTCTACGAGGGCCTCGAGGACTGGGGCCTGCTCTCTCGGTGAACCCGGGTTGGCGTTCCGCGTCCGGAATTTGATGGGCGGGTGACGACTGCTCTAAGGTGACCGGGTGACTTCCAGCACTGTAGAGGACGACCTGACCCTCGCCATCGACAAGGCCCTGCCGGACATCCGCGCTGCCTACGTCGAGGCCGGTGACGCCTGGCAGCCGCACGACTACGTCCCGTGGGACGACGGTCGCAACTACGCCTTCCTCGGCGGCGAGGACTTCGTCCCCGCCGACGTCAAGGTGGACGCGGTGGTCAGCAACGGCCTCGTCCTGGGCCTGCTCACCAAGGACCACCTGCCGTCCTTCCACCGCCTGCTGGCGCAGCACCACCTCATCGATTCGGACTGGGGCAAGTTCGTCGGCCACTGGACCGCCGAGGAGAACCGTCACGGCATCGCGCTGCGCGACCACGTCGTGGTCAGCCGCACCTGCGACGTCGAGCAGCTGGAGATGTGGCGCCTGGAGGCCGTGACCCGGGGCTACCGCCAGTACGAGGGCACCCGTGACGAGATCCACATCGCGGAGCAGATCGCCATGGTGATCGTCCACGAGGCGCTCTCCGCGGACTACTTCGACCGCCTCGCCGACTACGCCGAGAAGGCCGAGGGCACGCCCGCGGGCCTGGTCACCACCCTGCGCAAGGTCGCGAACGACGACCGCACGCAGCAGCGCTACTGGACCGAGCTGCTCACCGTCGCGCTGGATGTCAACGAGGGCCACGTCAAGGACGCCCTGCTGGGTCAGGCGCGCCTGGCCTCGCCCATCGGTGCCGAGACCGCCGACGGCCTCGACGAGGCCCGCCGGGTCGTCACCGAGGCCGGCATCAGCTCGCCCGAGCGGGACCGCGAGATCCTGAACGGACTGCTCTCGACGTGGGGCCTTGCGCTCTGACGCAGGCCTTCCGCCCGTAACGAACTGTTCACGAACGCGCCGCGCAACCTCCGGGCAGCGCGGCGCGTTCGGCGTTACGTTGGCGGTGACGGATTGCGGGGAAGCAGTTCGTCCCGGGAGGTTCCAACCGTGACTGGATGTTCAGTTTCCACGAGAGGGCCGGCCCCGGTCCTCGCCGTACGGGCGTAAGAACAACGCACCGTCGGCGCTTGGAACCGGCCGGCCGCAGCTACACGCCCTGCGTGGGCGCCGCGCAGGCTAGGAGCGTCACCGTGTCTTTCGCTGAGCTTTCCGCCGAGACCCCCCGCACGTACGTGCTCGACACCTCCGTCCTGCTGTCCGATCCCTGGGCCATCACCCGCTTCGCCGAGCACGACGTGGTGCTCCCACTCGTGGTGATCAGCGAACTCGAGGGCAAGCGCCACCACGCCGAACTCGGCTGGTTCGCCCGCGAGTCGCTGCGCATGCTCGACGACATGCGACTCGAGCACGGCCGCCTCGACCAGCCGATCCCCACGCCGGGGGGTGGAACGATACAGGTGGAGCTCAATCACATCGATCCGACGGTGCTGCCGGTCGGTTTCCGCACCGAGACGAACGACTCCCGCATCCTCGCCTGTGCACTGAACCTGCGGGCCGAGGGCCGGGACGTGGTGCTCGTGTCCAAGGACATCCCGCTGCGGGTCAAGGCCGGCGCCGTCGGGCTGCCCGCCGACGAGTACCGCGCCCAGGACGTCGTCACCTCCGGCTGGACCGGCATGGAGGAGCTGGAGGTATCACGCGGGGCGATCGACGCGCTGTTCGCCGGCGGTGTCGTCGACCTCGACGAGGCGCGGGACCTGCCGTGCAACACCGGTCTGCGGCTGCTCGGCGGCACGTCGAGCGCGCTGGGCCGGGTCACCGCGGACAAGCAGGTGCAGCTGGTGCGCGGCGACCGCGAGGCCTTCGGCCTGCACGGGCGGAGCGCGGAGCAGCGCGTCGCACTCGATCTGCTGCTCGACGAGTCGGTAGGCATCGTCTCCCTCGGCGGCAAGGCGGGCACCGGCAAATCGGCGCTCGCGCTCTGCGCCGGCCTGGAGGCGGTGCTGGAGAAGCGCACGCAGCGCAAGGTCGTGGTCTTCCGCCCGCTCTACGCCGTCGGCGGCCAGGACCTCGGCTACCTGCCGGGCTCCGAGAACGAGAAGATGGGGCCGTGGGCGCAGGCCGTCTACGACACCCTCGACGGCCTCGCCTCGCCCGAGGTGATGGACGAGGTGATGTCGCGCGGGATGCTGGAGGTGCTGCCGCTCACGCACATCCGCGGCCGCTCGCTGCACGACTCCTTCGTCATCGTCGACGAGGCGCAGTCGCTCGAGCGCAATGTGCTGCTCACCGTGCTCTCGCGCCTCGGGTCCGGCTCGCGGGTGGTGCTCACGCACGACGTCGCGCAGCGCGACAACCTGCGCGTCGGCCGGCACGACGGGGTGGCGGCGGTGATCGAGAAGCTCAAGGGGCACCCGCTGTTCGCGCACGTCACCCTGACCCGGTCCGAGCGGTCGCCGATCGCAGCGCTGGTCACCGAGATGCTCGAGGAGTTCGCTCCGGGCGCATGAGGCGGGAGTCGAGTCGCGCCGTGGTCTCGGGAGGGCGAGTGCTCGCCCGTCTCGGAACGGGGCCGGCTACGACGCCGGGGATCCGGAGGGGTTCTGGACGGGGCGGAGGAAGCAGCGCGCGAGGTCCAGGCGCTCGGCGTCGTAGCCCGCCCACTTCTGCGCTGGCACGTCCTGGTGCCCGACTTCCCGGAATCCCCGCCGGACGAAGAACTCCGCGGCGCTGTCGCTGACCGTCACGGCGAAGACGTGCGTGAGTCCGCGGGCCCCGGCGAGCTCGAACAGTCCGTCGATCAGGAGGCTCCCGGCACCGAGTCCCGAGAACTCGGCGACCGTGATCAGGCCCGAGACCTCCGCGTAGCCAGAGCCGGCGTACCGGTCCACTTCGAGTCCCACCACGCCCGCGAGGTGGCCGGTGCGGAGCACGCGGGCGCCGAGGCCTCCGGCCGCCATCCTGGCGATCTCGGCGCGGCTGCGCGGTTTGAGGATCCCGTCGCGGACGCCCTGGGTCACCAGGGATTCGATGCGGGCGAAATCGTCGACCTGGAGCGGCGTCACGTGCAGGTACCGGCCGTGCGTGAGCACCGTGCCGCGGCCGTCGAAGGTGAGGAGCTCGTAGTCGAGGTCCTCGGCGCGGCACAGGTTCACGCTGTACGCCCCGCCCACGAGGGCGGCGTGGGCGGCGGGCGCGTAGTCGTCGAGTCCGCGCGCGGAAAGGTGGGCCGCGAGACGCTCGCCGTGCAGGTCGATGTCGGCGTAGCTGCGGGGCGGGGTACCCCACCCGCCGCCGGGATCGGTGAGCACCATCTTCGACGCGCGGACGCTCGTCGAAACGGCGCCGGCGGTGTGTGCGAGCGCGGCGGGGTCCGCGCCGACGACGACGCGCTTCGCGTCGGTGACGGCGAGCCAGAGGTCGGCGACGAAATCGTCGTTCCAGGCCGACGCACCGCTCACCGCTCGCCCTCCGACCGCGGCGGCGGTCGCGTCGGCCTGATCGGTCGGCACGACGAAGACGAACCGCGTGTCGCCCGCCGAGAAGGCGTCGACGGTGCGGCCGGCGGCCGCCAGCGCGGCGGAGTCGACCAGCGGGAGTGCGACAACGATCGTGACCCCGCGGAACTCCTCGACGAAGAACTCGCGTTCGGGGAGCGGAACGCCCTCACCGGCGAGGGACTCGATCGCGGCCCGTCGCGATGTCGGCAGTGTCGGCGGAGCCTGCCGTGCGGCCACCTGAGGGACTTCGTTCACGTTTGCCCAGGGTACTGGACCTGCATGGACGTCGTCGCGGTGTCCCGGCGGTGTCGCGCCGCATTGCCATGCCTAGAACTGCAAGGTATACCTGTACCTAGTGGTTCTAGGTATGGAGGTCGGATGCACATCGACAAGGACCTGGTCGCCGCCTCGGCGACCCCGCTGGTGCTGAGCATCCTCAGTCGTGGCGACAGCTACGGCTACGCCATCCTCACGCGCGTCCGTGAGCTCTCCGGCGGGCGGCTCGAGTGGTCCGACGGGATGCTCTACCCACTTCTGCATCGCCTCGAACGGCTCGGGCAGGTGCAGTCGCGGTGGGAGGTCGCCGAGACCGGCCGCAGGCGCAAGCACTACGCCATCACGCCCGCCGGGCGGGAGGCGCTCGCGGACCGTCGGGATCAGTGGCGGGTCGTCAGCGCCGCGCTGGACGGTCTCTGGTCCGACGGTGCGCCGCAGGCGGGGCTCGCATGACGGGCCCCGTCGACGCCCAGATCCGGCAGTGGCGCGGGTACCTGGTGGGCCGGCGGCGCCTGCGCTCCGACGAGGTGGACGAGCTCGAATCCCACCTGCGCGACACGATCTCGGATCTTCAGGCCCGCGGCCTCGACGGTGATGAGTCCTTCCTCGTCGCGGTCAAGCGCATGGGCGCCGTCGACGCGGTGGCCCACGAGTTCGCTCGCGAGCACTCCGACCGGTTGTGGAAGCAGCTGGTGCTGGGCAGTGCGGAGGATGCGACGGGGCGGCGCGGCGAGTTGCCCGTGGTGCTCGCGCTGGGCGCCGGCGCGGGGCTGTCACTGCTGGCCGTCCTGCACCTGCTGGGAGAGACCTCGCCGCGGTTCGTCGGCTTCGCGGTCGCGCCGTTCCTGGTGGCGTACTTCGCCTGGAAGCGATCCATGCCCGTACGCGGGGCCGCGGTCGTCCTCGGCGGCTTCGTGGTGATGGCGGCGGTGCTCGCCGCGTACCGATTCGGTTCCGGTACCTCGACCGAGGTCCTGTGCGTCGTGGCCATGCCCGTGGTGCTGTGGTTCGGCGTCGGCGTGGCCTACACCGGCGGCGCGTGGCGCTCGGCCCCGCGCCGGATGGACTTCGTGCGGTTCACCGGCGAGTACGCGATCTACTTCCTGCTCATCGCTCTCGGTGGCGGCGCGATCATCGGGCTCACGATCGGCGCGCTGAGCACCGTCGGCCTGCAGGCGGAGGATGCGCTCACCACGTGGGTGCTGCCGGTCTGCGTGGGCGGCGCGGTGCTGGTGGCGGCGTGGCTCGTCGAGGCCAAGCAGGAGGTGATCGAGAACATCGCGCCCGTGCTGACCCGCATCTTCACGCCGATCACGCTGCTCATGCTCGTAGTCGTGCTGGGGGCCTTCGCCTCGCGGCCCGGGCTGATCGGGGTGGACCGCGACCTGCTCGTCCTCATGACGGTGGTGCTCGTGCTCGTCGTCGGCCTGCTGCTCTACGCCGTCTCGGCCCGTGATCCGCGGCGACGGCCGGACGTCTTCGACCGGTTGCAGGTGGCGCTCGTGGTCGCGGCGATCGCCGTGGACCTGGTGGTGCTGATCGCGATGATCACGCGCACCGCCGAACTCGGCACCTCGCCGAACAAGGCCGCGGTGCTGGGGCTGAACCTGATCCTGCTGGTGATCCTGCTCGGCGCCGCCCGTCTCGGGTACGGATTCGTCCGGGGACGCCGGGACTTCGCCGCCGTCGAGCGCTGGCAGACGGCGACCCTGCCCGCGTACGCGGCGTGGGCGGCGGTCGTGGCCCTCGCCTTCCCGCCGCTCTTCGGTTTCGTGTGAGCCTGGCACCGTCGAGGGCTCGTGTGAGCCGGGCACCGTCGGGCCCGGAAAGGGGAGAAGGGGAACCTAAGCCGAGGGGCGGTTCGGGGGAGGAATACGCTGGTCGGGTGACTTCGAACAGCCCCGAATTCATCTATTCCGACCTGCTGCCCATCGGTCCCGATACGACGCCGTACCGGCTCGTGACGACCGAGGGCGTGGAGACCTTCGAGGTCGACGGGCAGAAGTTCCTCAGGGTCGCGCCGGAGGCACTGCAGAAGCTGACCGCGGAGGCGATGCACGACATCAGCCACTACCTTCGGCCGGCCCACCTGCGGCAGCTGCGCAAGATCATCGATGATCCCGAGGCGTCGGGCAACGACCGCTTCGTGGCGCTCGACCTGCTCAAGAACGTCAACATCTCCGCCGGCGGCGTGCTGCCGATGTGCCAGGACACCGGCACCGCGATCGTGATGGGCAAGAAGGCCGAGGGTGTGCTGACCGGGGTGGACGACGGGGAGTGGATCTCCCGCGGCGTCTACGACGCGTACACGAAGCTGAACCTGCGCTACTCGCAGAACGCGCCGATCACCATGTACGAGGAGAAGAACACCGGGACGAATCTTCCTGCGCAGGTGGAGATCTACGCCACCGAGCAGGGGCCGAAGGGGCCGGAGTACAAGTTCCTGTTCATGGCCAAGGGCGGCGGCTCGGCCAACAAGTCCTTCCTGTTCCAGGAGACGAAGGCGATCCTCAACCCGGACCGCATCCTGAAGTTCCTCGACGAGAAGATCCGCTCGCTGGGCACCGCGGCCTGCCCGCCGTACCACCTCGCGATCGTCATCGGCGGCACGTCCGCCGAGTTCGCGCTCAAGACCGCGAAGTACGCCTCGGCGCACTACCTCGACGACCTGCCCGAGACGGGTTCGATGGCGGCGCACGGCTTCCGGGACAAGGAGCTCGAGGAGAAGGTCTTCGAACTCACCCAGTCCTTCGGCATCGGCGCGCAGTTCGGCGGCAAGTACTTCTGCCACGACGTGCGCGTGGTGCGCCTGCCGAGGCACGGCGCCTCGCTGCCGGTCGCCATCGCCGTCTCCTGCTCCGCCGACCGGCAGGCGCTCGGCAAGATCACGGCCGACGGTGTCTTCCTCGAGCAGTTGGAGACCGACCCGGCGCAGTACATGCCGGACGCCGGCGTCGCGGAGGACATCGAGGGCGGCGCGGTCGTCGAGATCGACCTGAACCGTCCGATGCCCGAGATCCTGGCCGAACTGTCGAAGTACCCGGTGAAGACCCGCCTGTCGCTGACCGGCCCGCTGGTCGTCGCGCGCGACATCGCGCACGCGAAGATCAAGGACCTGCTGGATTCGGGGCAGCCCATGCCGCAGTACCTCAAGGACCACCCGGTCTACTACGCCGGTCCGGCGAAGACGCCCGAGGGCATGGCCTCCGGCTCGTTCGGTCCGACCACCGCGGGCCGCATGGACAGCTACGTCGACCAGTTCCAGGCCGCAGGCGGCTCGATGATCATGCTGGCCAAGGGGAATCGCTCCAAGCAGGTCACCACCGCGTGCAACGAGCACGGCGGCTTCTACCTCGGCTCGATCGGCGGCCCGGCGGCGCGACTGGCGCTCGACTGCATCAAGTCGCAGGAGGTCATCGAGTACCCCGAACTTGGCATGGAAGCCGTGTGGAAGATCGAGGTCGAGAACTTCCCCGCCTTCATCGTCGTCGACGACAAGGGCAACGACTTCTTCACCGACCCGTCGGGCGAGGTGTCGATCCCGCTGAGCGGCATCCGGGTCCGGTCCAGGGAGCGCTGACCGACGCGGTTCTCGTCAATGACGGTGCGGGTGTTGATGACGAATACTCGCCCGTAGTTCGCGCGTCGGGCGGACGATGGTCACCAGGCAAGCTTCGAGAAAGGGAGAGCCTGTGAGTGACTTCATGTTCGACATCACGCAGACCAATGCCGCCGTACGGCACGCGATTGAGACCACCGACAACCCCCGCCACAAGTACCTGCTACAGGCGTACGACCGGCACCGGAACCTGGAGATGGCAGGCCGGTACCCGGAGATATTCACCCCGGAGATGACCGTCGAGCACCCGGTGTACCACTTTCAGATGCTCGGCAGGACGCTGGTGCTCAACGGTGCCGAGGAGGTCCGCAACGTCTACCACGCGTGGACGGAGTCGGCCGAGTGCGTGTTCTACACCGACAGCGAGAAGATCGCGGTGAGCGACAACATGATCGTCTCCACCTCCGTCATGTACCAGCAGCATCCGGGCGCGATGCTGGTGGCGGAGGGGGTGCCCGTCGACCCCGATCGCTGGTACCTGCTGAAGTCGGCCGAGCACATGATCTGGCCGTACGACGACCAGGGTCGCCTCGTCGGTGAGGATGTGTGGGAGTACGACGAGACGGTCCGCGAGATCATCCCGCTCGAGCCCGAGAACGTGCTGACCGTCGCGCAGGCGCGGGCGCAGCTCGACCCGCTGATCCACCCGCTGCCCGCGCACAATCCGTTCCTGGACTGACGAATCCGCGCCCGGAGCCGCGACTTCCTGATGGAGTCGCGGCGTCCCGGGTGTCGGCGTATCGGTACCGGCGTGCGGCGAGGCTCAGGCCGGGCGCAGGATGCTGACCGCGAAGTCGGCGCCGTCGTGCCAGGGCTTCACATCCCAGGTCGCGAGGCGCAGGTCGGTGCGTAGGCCGGCGTCCGCCACGTACGCATCCAGCTGGTCCGGCGTGAGCCCGCGGTCGGTCTGGAAGCCGACGATCGCGAATCCCTCCGGCTTCAGGTGCTTCCGGAAACCCCGCAGCACCGTCGTCTCCGTGCCCTCCGCCACGAAGACCAGGACATTCCCCGCGCAGACGATCGCGTCGAAGGTCCCGTCCAGGTCCAGTTCGGCGAGATCCTGGACCAGCCACCGCGGGCCCGGGTGATCCCGCTCCGCGGCCGCGATGAGCTTCGGATCCACATCGACGCCGACGACGTCGTGTCCGACGGCGTGCAGATACCCGCCGATCCGGCCCGGCCCGCAGCCGGCGTCCAGGATCCGGGAGCGGCGGCCCACCATCGCGTCGACCAGCCGCGCCTCACCGACCAGATCCGCACCCTCGCGCGCCATGGTCCGGAATCGCTCGATGTACCACTCGCTGTGGCCTTCCTTCGTCTCGGTGAACCACCGCGGCGTGCTCATGGTGCCCAACCTACTCGCCGTCGCACATCTACTACAGGCTGTAGTGGGTACGCTGATGGCATGACGAACATCATCGACCGGATCGGCACCGCTCCGATCGCCGCGGCAGGACTCGTGGGCGGCTACTCCGTGGCGCGGGCGACGGGGATCCGTCCGCTCGGCGGCGTCGTGCTCGCGGCGGCGGGCGCCGCAGCGGCACAGGGCTGGTACGCGAAGGGCGGAGCGGGTACGGCGGCCGCGCTCGGCGCGGTCTACCTCGGTGGATTCGGTGCCTCGCACCCGCTCGCGAAGAAGATCGGCGCGTGGCCCTCGGTGCTTGGCGTGGCGGCGGTGGCAGCCGGTGCGTCGTATCTGCTCGTCGATCGGCACTGACCGGAACCGGGCGCGCCACGGACGGGCTATCCTCAGCGAGTGGGATTGAGAACCGGTTTCACGGTGTTGACCTGTGCCGCGGTCTGCGTGACCGCGGGCTGCGGCGGGCCGGCATCGTCGGAGGAGGCGCGCCCCGGCTCGCACAGCGTGGAGGCGGGCTCGGCGGTCACGCAGGTCGCTGCGGCCCCGACGACCACTCCCACAGGAACCCCGCTCTACACCCGGCTCGCGACCTCGAGCGCCGTCGGCGACACCGGCCAGGCCCTCACCGCGACGCTCGCGGGCACCATGTACCGCAGTGCCACCGGCGTGTGGATCGGCTGCGAGGGCACCGCCGCGACCGCGGTCTACCGGCTCGGCGGCGAGTTCGCCAAGCTCACCGGCGTCCTCGGGCTTCAACCGCACACCCCCGCGGGGCTCAAGATCCGCGTCTCCTTCATCGTGGACGGCGAGACGAAACTGGCCGCCGCCCTCACGCGCGACGGCCGGCCCCAGAACATCTCCGTCCCGCTCACGGGAGCGCGGTCGGTCACCGTCTCCGCCCTCGCGACCGGGGGACAGTGCGCCCCGGCCGCGTCGCCCTACGGCGCGATCGGCGCGGCGTCCCTCACCTGACCCGGTCGACGTTCGCCATCGCGAGAACGTCGAGCCGCCGGTCCAACTCCTCGAGCGTCAGGTCCGCGCCGATCAGACCGCGGTCGATCACGGTCTGCCGAATCGTCTTCCCCTCGCGCAGCGCCTCCTTGGCCACCGCGGCGGCCTCCTCGTACCCGATGAGCGAGTTCAACGGCGTCACGATCGACGGCGACGACTCCGCCAGCGTGCGCAGTCGCTCCTCGTGCGCGACCAGGCCCTCGATGCAGCGGTCGGCGAACAGGCGGGAGACGTTCGCCAGCAGCGTGATCGACTCGAGTACGTTGCGCGCCATCATCGGGATGTAGACGTTGAGCTCGAAGGCGCCGTTCCCGCCGCCCCACGTGACCGCCGCGTCGTTGCCGATGACCTGCGCGGCCACCTGCGTGACGGCCTCGGGCAGCACCGGGTTGACCTTGCCGGGCATGATCGAGCTGCCGGGCTGCAGGTCGGGTAGGGAGATCTCGCCGAGCCCGGTCAGCGGGCCCGAGCCCATCCACCGCACGTCATTGGCGATCTTGGTCAGCGAGACCGCGACGGTGCGCAGCGCGCCCGACAGCTCGACCAGCCCGTCGCGCGCGGCCTGCGCCTCGAAGTTGTCCTTGGCGAGCCGGATCTCGGTGACCCCCGTCAGGCGGATCAGCTCCGCCACGACCAGGGAGCCGAACCGTTCCGGCGCGTTGAGCCCGGTCCCCACGGCGGTGCCGCCGATGGGGACCTCGCCGACCCGGGGGAGGGTGGCGCGAACCCGCTCGACGCCGGCCTCGACCTGGCGGGCGTAGCCGCCGAACTCCTGGCCCAGCGTCACCGGCACCGCGTCCATGAGGTGGGTGCGGCCGGACTTCACCACGTCGCGCCACGCGGACGCCTTCGCGGCCAGCGCGGCCTGCAGGTGTTCGAGCGCCGGGATCAGCACCGTCACCACGGCCTCGGTCGCGGCGACGTGCGTTGCCGTCGGGAAGGTGTCGTTGGACGACTGCGACATGTTCACGTCGTCGTTCGGGTGCACCTGCACCCCGGCCCGCTCGGCGAGGGAGGCGATCACCTCGTTGGCGTTCATGTTGGAGCTGGTGCCCGAGCCGGTCTGGAAGACGTCGATGGGGAACTGGTCGTCGTGCCGCCCCTCGGCGACCTCCTGCGCCGCCGCGATGATCGCGGCGGCCTTCTCCGGTGCCAGCAGACCCAGGTCCTGGTTGACCTGCGCCGCAGCCGCCTTGAGCAGTCCCATCGCGCGGATCTGCGCACGCTCGAGCGGGCGGAAGCTGATGGGGAAGTTCTCGACCGCGCGCTGCGTCTGCGCGCGCCACAGGGCGGTCGCCGGCACCTGGACCTCGCCCATGGTGTCGCGGAAGGTGCGGTACTCGGTCTCCGGGGTATCAGCGTTCTTAGCCATACCTCACTAACGTACTCGGGCCCCGGGAAACTTCCCAGGGCCCGAGGACGAGAGGCGGATCTCAGTTGATGATCTGGGCGTACGTCTTCAGCTTGGTCAGGCGGTGCGTCGCGTCGACGGTGCGGACGGTGCCGGACCTGCTGCGCATGACGATCGACTGGGTGGTGGCGCCGTCGGCGCGGTACTTGACGCCGCGGAGCAGGTCGCCGTCGGTGACGCCGGTGGCGGCGAAGTAGACGTGTTCGCCGCGGACGAGGTCGGTGGTGGTGAGGACCTGGTTCGGGTCGATGCCCAGGTCCGCCAGGCGCTGCCGCTCGGTGTCGTTCGACGGTGCGAGGGTGCCCTGGATCTCGCCGCCCATGCAGCGCAGTGCGGCGGCGGCGATGATGCCCTCGGGGGTGCCGCCGATGCCGACGAGGATGTCGGTCTTGGCTTCGGGGCGGGCAGCGGCGATGGCGCCGGCGACGTCACCGTCGGAGATCAGGCGTACGACCGCGCCGGTGGCGCGGATGTCGGCGATGAGCTGCTCGTGGCGGGGGCGGTCGAGGACGGTCAGGGTGACGTCGGTGATCTTGATGCCCCGGGCCTTGGCGACCTTGGCGATGTTGTCGGCGATGGGGGCCTGGATGTCGATGACGCCGGCGGCTTCGGGGCCGACGGCGATCTTGTTCATGTAGAAGACGGCGGAGGGGTCGTACATGGCGCCGCGTTCGGCGACGGCGAGGACGGCGATGGAGCCGGGCATGCCCTTGGCCATGAGGGTGGTGCCGTCGACGGGGTCGACGGCGACGTCGGTGAAGGGGCCGAAGCCGTTGCCGACCTCTTCGCCGTTGTAGAGCATGGGGGCTTCGTCCTTCTCGCCCTCGCCGATGACGACCACGCCGCTCATCGACACCGTCGAGACGAGCTGGCGCATGGCGTCGACGGCGGCGCCGTCGCCGGCCTCCTTGTTGCCGCGACCGACCCAGCGGCCGGCGGCGAGCGCTGCGGCCTCGGTCACGCGGACCAGCTCCATCCCGAGATTCCGGTCCGGGGCGATGGGGTTCTTCTCAGCGTGGGTATCGGACATGGATTCCTCCGGATCTCGATGCGCGCGGGCGGGCGCGGCGGGCCTCGCCCGATTCTTCCATGCCCGCCTCCGTCGCCGGGCGGTGCTGCCGGGATACTGGACGTCGTGGCTGAGAAACCCCGGATTCTGCAGAACCGTCGCGACATGGTGCTGACGATGGTTCCGCTGATCGCACTGTGCCTGCTGGTCCTGCTCGCGTCGGGCAACTTCAAGCTCGGCTTCGGCGCCGATCCGAAGGACGAGTCCGTCGACCCGATCAACCCGAGGGGCGTCTACCAGGTGTCGGCGGACACGTTGGGCTTCCCGATCCGCATGCCGGCCGGCGACGGCGTGGCCGACGGCGTGCCGAGCGGGTGGAAGGCGACCGCCACCCGCGATCAGGAGGTGACCGGCGGCGCGATCTTCTCCGTCAATTACGTGACGCCCGAGAAGAATTCGTTGCAGCTCTCGCAGTCCGGGGCCCCGGTGGGCACCGTCGTCGAGTCCGTCTACGGCGCGAAGGCCAAGCCCTCGGGAACGGTCCCCGTCGACGGGCGGACGTGGGACGTCTACGGCCCGAACGACAGGAACCGCAGTGCCTGGGTGCTCCAGCTCGACGGTGCCGTCCTCGTCGTCTTCGGCGGGGCCACGGTTCCGCGGTTCACCGAACTCGCGGCCGCCGTGCAGTCGCAGCAACCGCTGCCGCGGTCCGGCGCGCAGGTCCCGGGCGCGCCCCGGTAGGCGCGTTCACTCCTCGGCGGCGATCGCCTTCTCGATCCGCTCCCGCGCCCCGGCGAGATGCTCCTCACAGCGCTTGGCGAGGGCCTCGCCGCGCTCCCAGAGATTCAGCGACTCGTCCAGGTCGATGCCGCCCTGTTCGAGCAGCTTCACCACCACCGCGAGCTCGTCGCGGGCCTGCTCGTAGCCGAGTTCGGCCACCGGTGTCTCGTCGCTCATGCTTCCCCCTCGATTCGTACGGCGATCTTCTTCACGCCCATCACGGCAGCGCTGGCTGCACCGTCAGGCACCCGGACCCGTAGCTGCGAGCCGGGCGCAAGGTCCTCGATGCTGCGCACGACGGGGTTCTCCCCGTCCGGTGTGACCTTCTGCACCACGGCGTAGCCCCGGGCCATGGTGGCGGCGGGGCCGAGTGCGGTCAGGCGCGCGGCCAGGTGCCGCACCCCGTCCGATTCGCGTTCGACGGTGCGCCGCACGTCCCGCCGGACATCGCGCAGCAGGCGCTCGACCTGCTCGGCCCGGTCGTCGACGAGGCGCATGGGATGGGCGAAGACGGGGCGGGAGCGGAGCGCCTCGAGGGTGTGCGCCTCGCGGGCGACCCACCCCCGCAGCGCCGCCGCGGCCCGTCCGCGCAGTTCGGCGATGCGGTCGAGCTCGTCGGCCACGTCGGGTACCACGCGCTTGGCCGCGTCGGTGGGCGTCGCGGCGCGGACGTCGGCGGCGAAATCGCACAGCGGGTTGTCGGGCTCGTGGCCGATCGCGGAGACGATGGGCGTGCGGGCGGCGTGCACGGCGCGGCACAGCGTCTCGTCGGAGAAGGGCAGCAGGTCCTCGACGCTGCCGCCACCCCGGGCGAGGATGATCACGTCGACCGACGGGTCGGAGTCCAGCGCGCGCAGTGCGGCCACCAGCTGCGGGACGGCCGTCGGTCCCTGCACGGTCGCGTACTCGGCGCGGATCCGCACGCCGGGCCACCGGCCCTCGGCGATCGATCGCACATCGCGCTCGGCGGCGCTGGCCCGTGCGGTCACCAGCCCGACGGTGCGCGGCAGGAAGGGGAGCGGCCGCTTGAGCCGCGGGTCGAACAGGCCCTCGGCGTGCAGCAACTGCCGCAGCCGCTCGATCCGGGCCAGCAGCTCGCCCACGCCGACGGCGCGGATCTCCGTGATCCGCAGCGACAGGCTGCCGCGTCCGGCCCAGTAGGTGAACTTGCCGCGCACGATCACCTGGGTGCCCTCGTTCAGCGGCACCTCGGAGCGGTCGAGCACCGCGGGCAGGCAGGTGACCTGAAGCGAGACGTTCGCCGACGGGTCGCGCAGCGTGAGGAAGGCGGTTCCGCCGCCGCGGCGGTTGAGCTGCGTGATCTGGCCTTCGACCCAGACCTCGCCGAGCCGGTCGATCCACTGCGCGATCTTCATGGAGACCACGCGCACCGGCCACGGGTGCTCCGCGGTCGACGGCCCGCCCGCCGGGGCGCCGCCGGTCGTCGCCGGTCCGGTCACTTCGTGATGCGGTTCTCGAGCATCGTGAGGAACGGCGCCCGGGCCCTGTGACCGCGCTCGTATTCGACGAGCGCCTCCACCTCGGGGGTGGTCAGCCCGGGCAGCCGGCCGCGCAGCTGCGCGAGGGTCAGCTCGGGGTAGTCGATCCGCCGCGCCGCCGCGGGCAGGTCCTCGGGGGCCTCGGTCACGGTGGCCGTGCCCGACGGTGCCGGGGCGGGGGAGCTGTAGAGGGCGTACCGCCCCGCGCCCGACGGTGCCCGATCGGCCGTGGCCCCCGCCGCGGTGGCGGCGGTGTCCGGGGAGGCAGCATCGGCCTGGGCAGCGTCGGCCTGGGCGTCGGCGGGTGCGGCACCGTCGGCCTGCGCGGACTCGGACTCGGGGGCGGGCGCGGGTTCGGTGGCCCGTCGGACCTCGCCGTAGGCGGGCTTCGGCGTGGGCAGGTCGACGTCGACGTCCTCGTCGTCGTCGAAGGTGGCCCATGCGGCCTGCTCCTCCTCCTTGGCGGGGAAGACGGTCTCGATCGCGCGGTCACCGCGGACGGCGAGGTCGGCGAGGTCCTGCTGGACGTGGATGAAGGCCTGCGCGGACTTGCTGCCCAGCGTGAGCGGCGCGCTCACGGCGCCCGTGACGATCTCCTGGCCCTTCTCGGCGGCGAGGGCCACGGCCCCGACGGCGACGCGGACCACGAACGGTAAACGGCTCATGTGTCCAGGGTGCCTCATCGCGGCGGCCGGCACACCGCCAGGTGCCGTAGCCTGGATGCATGACTTCTGGCAAGCGCGTTCTGTTGGCCGAGCCGCGCGGCTACTGTGCCGGCGTCGATCGAGCGGTGGAGACCGTCGAGAAGGCGTTGGAGAAACACGGGGCGCCGGTGTACGTGCGCAAGGAGATCGTGCACAACCGGCACGTCGTGGAGACGCTGCAGGACAAGGGCGTGATCTTCGTCGACGAGACCGACGAGGTGCCCGAGGGCTCGCTGCTGGTCTTCTCCGCGCACGGCGTCTCGCCCGCGGTCCACGAGGGTGCCGCGCAGCGCAGCCTGCGCACCATCGACGCCACCTGCCCGCTGGTCACCAAGGTGCACCAGGAGGCCAAGCGCTTCGCCCGCGACGATTACGACATCCTGCTCATCGGCCACGAGGGCCATGAGGAGGTCGAGGGCACCGCGGGGGAGGCGCCGCAGCACGTGCAGCTCGTCGACGGTCCGGACGCGGTCGACAACGTGACGGTCCGCGACGAGGACAAGCTCGTCTGGCTCTCGCAGACCACTCTCTCGGTCGACGAGACGATGGAGACGGTCCGCCGCCTGCGGGAGAAGTTTCCGAAGCTGCAGGATCCCCCCAGCGACGACATCTGCTACGCCACCCAGAACCGTCAGGTCGCCGTGAAGGCGATGGCTCCCGAGTGCGACCTGGTGATCGTCGTGGGCTCGCGGAACTCGTCGAACTCGGTGCGGTTGGTCGAGGTGGCGCTGCAGGCCGGCGCCCGCGCCGCGCACCTCATCGACTTCGCCCGGGAGATCGATCCCGCGTGGCTTGACGGTGTGGAGACCGTCGGCATCACCTCCGGCGCGTCGGTGCCGGAGATCCTGGTCAAGGGCGTCGTCGAGTACCTCGACGGCGAGGGCTTCCACGACGTGCAGACCGTCACCACCGCGAACGAGACGCTCGTCTTCGCCCTGCCGCGCGAACTGCGCCCCCGCGCGAAGGCCTGAGCTCGGTCCTGCTCAACGAGAGAACCCGCGGCCGGTGGCCGCGGGTTCTTCGCTATCAGTCCTTGTAGCGGTGCCGGCGGATCTGCCGGGGCTCCTCCGTCGGCTCGGCGAAGTCGTCCCGGAAGTTGGTCTCGACGGGCGTGTCCTCGCTCTGCGGCCGGTAGCGCGGGGGCCGGTAGTGCTCGTAGCGACCCGGGCTCGACGGGGCCTCGCCGCGCCGAGCCCGGCGCTCGGTATCGCCACTGAGGCTCGGAAGGTCGGGCTGGACCGCCCGGCTGCCGGAGATGCGGGGGAGCGAGGCGTAATCGTCGCGGGGGATCCGAGGACGCTCCCGGTCGACGCGGGATGCGCCCGGCTCCACGCCGCGCGCCCGGTCGATGTCGCGGGCCTCGCGCCGGTAGTCGCGAGCGTCGGCCGGCATCGCCGCACGCCCGGTGGGGGCGGCGGGCCGGGCCGCGGGATCCCGCGGGGTGCGCCACCGCGGCTGCGGTTCCGCGATCGGCCGTCGTTCCTCGTCGAGCCGGAAGTCGCGCGGGTCCTGCACGCCCGGGCGCGGCCGGTCGCCCTGCGCGACGGCGGGACGGGGGCGCGCACCGCGGGGAATCGCGCGGCGCTCGTCGTCGACGGGGCGTCGCGGCATCGGGGGCCGCGGGTGCTGGCCGGTGTCGGGCCGGATGACGCGGTGGACCTGCGTGGCCGGGGCGGCGGCGTCCCGGGCGGCGATCTCCTCGCGGGTGCGTTCGAGGCGAGCGGCGGAGTCGCGGCGCAGTTCCTCGCCCCGGCGGAGGTCGCGCCGCAGGTCCTCGCGGCGGGGATCCTCCCGCCGGGCGGCCGAACTCCGCCCCCGGACCGGCGCGTCGGCCTCGGGGCCGACGGGCTCCCGGCGGTCCGCGCGATCACGGACGGCACGGCTGGAGCGGTGCGGCGACGACCAGCTCTGATGGCGCTCCGAGCGGCCGGCTCCCTCGGCGACGAGGCCGGCCGCGCCCACGGCACCCGCTCCGGCGGCCGCGCCCGCAGCGGGTGCGGGACGGAGCCGGGCGAACGCGGTGCGGATCCGCTCACCGATCGACGACGGGGCGGAAGCGAGCCGCTTCCCGGCCGCGGTGCTGGGACCGCCCACGGTGGTGGCCGCGGCGGCGAGCGCGCCGGAACCGGCCGCGGGCTTCGCGGCACCGGTCTTGGCGGTGGAGGTCTTCGTGCCGGCCTTCGTCGAGGACTTCGCGCTGGTCGCGGCGGCACCGCGCTGGGCGGCGCGCGCGGGCGCGGTGAGCCCGCGGTACTGCAGTAGCCGTGCGCCGCCGATGACGAGGACGATCACCGTGATCCAGAACATCCAGGGGAACAGCGAGATCATCGGGAACAGCACGTCGGTGAGGATCTGGCTGGTCTTGCGCGGACTGGGGAGGCCCCACCACCGGTACAGGGGAATCGCGGTCGCGATGATCAGCGGGGGCTGGACCATGGCGGTGAACAGCGCGCGATTGCGCACCGCGAGCACAGCGACCACGGCGCCGACGGCCATGGCGATCACACCGGCGTTCGCTCCCGCGAATTCGCCCGATGCGAGGGCGCCCACCGCTGTGAACGCCAGCATGGTCAGGACGGCGCCCCACCACGGCAATCCGGGGACCGTCGCGAGCACGGAGCGCTCGTCGACCGGCACCTGGGAGCGGGACGGTTGGAACTTCGACACAGGTGAACCGTACCGGTTAACACTGTGAGAACCGAGAATGTGCTGTCGTGGGGACGGCTCGCGGCGTCCGATCGACCCCCAGCGGGGCGTCGCGGGCACCGTCGGGCATCGAATCGAGATCGGACAGGCGCCGCGCGGTGACGCCGACGCGCGCGTTGTACGAACCGACGGTCGCGTTGAACGCCTCGACCGTCTTGCCCAGCGCCGTACCCAGTGCGGAGAAGTGACTGTTGAGGACGTCGAACCGCTCGTTCAGTTCGCGCCCGAGGGCGTGGATGCGCTCGGCGTCCTCCCCGAGGGCGTGTTGCCTCCAGGTGAGGGCGACCGCGCGCAGCATCGCGACGAGGGTCGTCGGTGTGGCGAGTACCACATTCCGGTCCAGGGCGAACTCCAGGAGCTCGGGATCGGCCTGCAGTGCGGCGTCGAGGAAGGCCTCGGCGGGCACGAACATCACCACCAGCTCCGGTGAGCCGACCGCCTCCCAGTACCGCTTGCCCGCGAGCTGCACCACGTGCGAGCGGAACCGGCGCGCGTGGTCGGAGAGCAGGGCCGTGTGCTCCGCGGGCGGTGCCTCCAGGAGCTGCAGGTAGGCGTCCAGGGGGACTTTCGAATCGACCGCCAGATCCCGGCCGCCGGCGAGGTGGACCACCAGGTCCGGGCGCACCCGGGCCTCGCCGACGGCCGCCCCGACCTGGGTGGAGAAGTCGCAGTGCCGGCTGAGCCCGGCCAACTCGACCACGCGCTGCAACTGCAGCTCTCCCCAGCGGCCGCGGACCGTGGACGACTTCATGGCGGATCGGAGGGTGGCGGTCTCCGCGCGCAGCGCCTCGCTCGTGCGGGCGACGGTGCCGATCTGCTCCCGGAGGCCGGCGAACGCGGCCACACGGCTGCGCTCCGCCACGGCGAACTCGTGGCCCAGCGCGTCGAGGGTCTGGCGGAGCGGCGCCAGGAGGGCGTTCACCGGCCCGGCGACCGCGTCCGGGGAGGCACCGTCGGCCTGACCGGACGGTGCGGGCAGCACTCGGGCCAGGATGATCCCCACGGCGCCGCCGACCAGGAGCGCCAGCAGCGCGACGATCAGATGCGAGAGATCCATGCCGCCATCATGGCCGCCGGCACTGACAAGTTCAGGCGGCGTCGGCCGGGGCCTCCGCCTCGGGCTCCGGCGCCGGGCGGCGCCGGAACCTGCTCCAGAAGCTCGGAGCGGGCTGGTCCTCGGGCGGCGGCGTCTCGCCGGTCTCCTCGTCGATGAGCTCGCCCAGGTACCGGAAGAGGACGGCGAAGGCGGCCGCGACGGGCACGGCGAGGAAGGCGCCGATGATGCCGAACTCGGTACCGCCGAAGGCGATGGCGAGCAGCACGATCGCGGGGTGCAGCTGCATCGAGCGCGACTGCAGGATCGGCGAGAGCACGTTGCCCTCCAGCTGCTGGACCGCGATGACGACCACGAGCACGGCCAGAGCGGTGCCGGGGCCGTTGGTCACGAGCGCGATGATCACGGCGAGCGCGCCCGCGACGAAGGCGCCGACGATCGGGATGAAGCCGCCGAGGAAGGTGATCACGGCGAGCGCCGCCGCGAGCGGCACCTGGAGGATCACCAGGCCGAGGCCGATGAACAGCGCGTCGATGAAGCTGACCACCGCCTGGGTGCGGATGAAGCCGCCCAGGGTGGCCCAGGTGCGGCTGAGCAGCTCGGCCAGGTGATCCGCGACCGGCGTGCCGGAGTGGCGCCGCAGCCACGGCATGAACTTGTCGCCGTCCTTGAGGAAGAAGAAGGTGAGCATGGCGACCATCACGATCGCGACCACGAACGACCCGGCGGCGCTCACGCCGGTGAAGACGCCCGAGGCGATGCTCTCGGCGCTCTCCTGCAGCTTCTTGGTGATCGACGTGACGAACTTGCTGATCTGCTCGTCCTGCAGGTTCAGCGGAGGGCCCTGCGCCCATCTCTGCACCTTGCCGACGCCCTCGATGGCGCGGTCCGCGATCTCCTTGGACTGGCCGCCGATCGACGGCGCGATGGCGCCGATGATGCCGGCGAGCAGTCCCAGTGACAGGAGCAGCACGAGTGTGGTCGCCAGCGCGGGCGGCAGGCCCTTGCTCCGTAGCCAGTTGACGGGCGGCCACAGCACGGTGCACAGCAGGATCGCCAGCAGCACGGGCAGCAGGATCGACCAGAACTCGCCGATCAGCCAGCTGAGCACCCACAGCAGCGCGGCGACCGCGACGGTGCGCCAGCTCCAGGTCGCGAGCCAGCGGCCCGCCTCTCCGTAGACGGCACTGCGCGTCCTCGTGCCGGGCGGGTTCGTCACGTCATCGCTCACGTCGCGATCGTATGTGCCTCGTGGGCCAACAGCCACTTCTTGACGGCGAGTCCCCACCGGAAGCCGCCGAGGGAGCCGTCGAGGCGCAGTACCCGGTGGCACGGGACGAAGAGCGCGGTCGCGTTGCGGGCGCACGCCATCGCCGCGGCCCGGACCGCGGCGGGGCGTCCGGACAGATCGGCGTACTCCGTGTAGGTCACGGGCTTCCCGGGTTCGACGGTGCGCAGCACCCGCCAGGCGTGCTCGACGAAGACGCCCGAGCGTTGCCGCACGGCGATGTCGTCGATCGCGGTGAGCTCGCCGGCGTGGAAGGCTGCGACCGCCCGGGTCACGGCGCCGAGTTCGGCCCGCTCCTCGACGGTGGTGGGCCGCAGGGACGGATGGATCACGGGCAGCAGCGTGCCGAGGTCGGCGGTCCAGCCGGAGGCGAGGACGGCACCGTCGGCGTCGACGACGGCGGTGAAGGGCCCGGCGGGCGTCTCGACGGTGGCGTGGGTGGCGGTCATGCGGTGATCCTTCGGTCGGCGGTGAGGGCGTGGTTCCACAGGTGCAGGCAGACGTAGCTGCCCCACGGGCTCCAGTGGTCGTCGGTGATGTCCAGGCCGAGCAGCCGTGCGCCCTTGGCGACCACGAGGTCGGACCCGAGCAGGGTGTCGGGGTCGGCGAGCATGCGCATCGCCGTGTAGTCGGCGGTCCACGGACCCACCCCTTTGAGTCGGAGCAGTTCCGCGCGGGCCTCGGCGCGGGTCATCCCGGGGTGGAGGACCAGCCGCCCTTCCGCCAGTTCGGTTGCGGCGCCGACGATGGCGGCGATCCGGTTGCGTGGTCCGGTGAGGATCTCGCCGCCGTGCTCGGCGATCGCGGCCGGGGTGGGGAAGGCGCGGGTGACGCGTCCGGCCGGATCGTCGACCTCGGTGCCGAGCGCGGCGACGAGCCGGGCCTGGTGCGTGGCCGCCGCGGCGATCGAGATCTGCTGCCCGATCATGGTGCGCAGCAGCAGTTCCGCGGGATCGACGCTGCCGAAGAGCCGGATGCCGGGGGTCGCGGTGACGAGGGGAGCCAGGCGCGGGTCGGCGGCGAGGGCCTCGTCCACGGCGACGGGGTCGGCGTCCAGGTCGAGCAGGTGCCGCAGCCTGGCCACGGCGGTGGACAGATCGCTCATCGCCGCCAGTGACAGGGTGGCACGGACGTACCCGTCCGGCGCGGTCCCGAGGTCGACGGTGGCGATCCCGTTCCCGCCCGGCAGGCTCACGACGCGGGTGTAGCGGTCACCGTCGGTGTGCTCGAGCCCGGCCACGGCGTGCGCGGTGAGGAACCACCGCACCCAGCCGCTCGCGTAGGGCCCGCGCAGCGCGAGGCGGAGGGTCAGTTCGCCGGTGGTGGCGGCGGTGCCGCGGTCCGGGCTCCGCTGCGCGCGCAGCTCCGAGGGCGTGCGGGCGAAGACCTCCCGCACGGTGTCGTTGAACTGGCGGATCGAACGGAAGCCCGCGGCGAAGGCGATGTCCGAGAAGGGCATCGCCGTGCTGGTGATGAGGATCCGGGCGGTGGTCGCGCGGTGGGCCCGGGCGAGGGCCAGGGGACCGGCGCCGAGCTCGGCGGTGAGGACCCGCGTGAGCTGGCGGGCGCTGTAGCCCAGCCGTTCGGCGAGCCCTGCCACGCCGGACCGGTCGACCACCCCGTCGGCGATGAGACGCATGGCCCGCGCGGCCAGGTCCGATTCGAGGTTCCACCGGGGCGACCCGGGCACGGCGTCGGGGAGGCACCGTCGGCAGGCCCGGTAGCCGGCGGCCTGCGCCGCGGCGGCGGTGAGGTGGAAGCTGACGTTCTCCGCCTTGGGCGTGGTGGCGGGGCAGGACGGACGGCAGTAGATGCCGGTGGTGGCGACGGCGGTGTAGAACTGGCCGTCGAACCGCGCGTCGCGGCCGGCGATCGCCCGGTAGCACCGGTCGAAGTCGAGGAGGGGTGAGCTGGTGGTCACGCCTTCGACTCTGGCACCGGTCCACCCCGCGCGCTAGCGGTTTTCGGACGTCGCCGTTCCGGGGAGGTCAGCAGCAGCGCACCTGGACGGTCGCGCCGTCGTACCGGGCCCTCCAGTACTCCCGCTCGGACATCACCGGCTCGCCCGGATGCGTCGCCCGACGGTGCTCGACGTACCGCTGGTAGTGGTTGTCGCCCATGATCGAGCCCACGTACCAGCGGATCGCCTTCAGTGCCCGGATGACCGGGTGACGCCCAGTGCGACCCATTCGGCCTCCACCTTTCGTTCCGCGGGGGTGGGGATGAGGCCGCTCGGCGCGAACAGGTCGCTCGGTTGCGGCTCCTCCTCCGTGAGTGGGCGGCCGTTGCCGGACACCGTGCGGTAGATGGTCCACGCGCCCATGACCACGACGACGAGCACCATGATCGCGAAGACGATCGACAGCGTGCCCTGGATGAAGGTGTTGCGCACCACCGCGTCGATGGCCTCGGGTGTCTTCGCCGAGCCGAACGAGGACTTCCCGGCCTCCGCGGCGGCCTTGAAGTTGCTGTGCTGCTTCCAGTAGCCCACCGCGGGATCCGCGCTGAAGATCTTCTGCCAGGACGCCGTCATGGTCACGACGAGGTCCCACACGAGTGGGATCGCGGGGATCCAGACCCACTTGTAGTAGCCCTTCTTGACCACCACGACGACGACCAGGGTGAGCGCCATCGCGGCCAGCAACTGGTTGGCGATGCCGAACAGCGGGAAGAGCGTGTTGATGCCGCCCAGCGGGTCGGTCACGCCCATCAGCAGGATGCTGCCCCAGGCGGCGACCACGAGGAGCGAAGCGGCCCAAGCCCCGAGCCGCCAGCTCGGGTCCTTGAGCCGGCGGAAGGGGCCGCCCAGGTTGCTCAGCGCGTCGGAGACCATGAACCGCGCGACGCGGGTGCCGGCGTCCACGGTGGTGAGGATGAACAGGGCCTCGAACATGATCGCGAAGTGGTACCAGAAGGACTTCATCGACGACCCGCCGAAAACCTGGTGCAGCACTTCGGACATGCCGAAGGCCAGCGTCGGGGCGCCGCCGGTGCGGGAGACGATCGACTCCTCGCCGACGTCCTTGGCCGCCTGGGTGATCTCCTGGCCGGTGATCGGATCGCCGCCCAGGCCCAGCGAATTGACGTAGGTGGCCGCGGTCTCGGCCGTGCCGCCGGTCTTCGCGAGCGGCGCGTTCATGGCGAAGTAGAAGTGCTGGTTGATGATCGACGCGGTAATCAGCGCCATGATCGCCACGAAGGATTCGGTGAGCATGCCGCCGTAGCCGATCAGCCGCATCTGCCCCTCCTTCGCCAGCAGCTTCGGCGTGGTGCCGGAGCTGACCAGGGAGTGGAAGCCGGAGAGGGCGCCGCACGCGATCGTGATGAACAGGAACGGGAACAGCGAT
This sequence comes from Tsukamurella sp. II2bb, assembly GCF_057815145.1. Classification (NCBI taxonomy): domain Bacteria; kingdom Bacillati; phylum Actinomycetota; class Actinomycetes; order Mycobacteriales; family Tsukamurellaceae; genus Tsukamurella; species Tsukamurella sp. II2bb. The sequence continues at coordinate 172,129 of NZ_JBYPZI010000009.1, read as the reverse complement.
CCGGCGAAGACGGGGCCGTCGCCGCGGGTCGCGAAGTCGGAGACCGCGGGCACCTCCATCATGGGCCGGGCGATGACGATGCCCACGGCGAGCAGCGCGATGGTGCCGACCTTCATGAAGGTGGACAGGTAGTCGCGGGGTGCGAGCAGCAGCCACACTGGCAGTACCGAGGCCGCGAAGCCGTAGATGATGATCGCCCAGCTGAGCTGGACCGGGGTGAGCGTGAACAGGTCCTTGCCCCAGCTGCTCTCGCCCACGTAGCGGCCGCCGATCACCGCGGCGAGCAGCAGTACGCAACCGATGAGCGAGACCTCGGAGACCCGGCCGGGCCGCAGGTAGCGCAGGTAGACGCCCATGAACAGGGCGATGGGAATGGTTGCGGCGATGGAGAAGACGCCCCACGGGCTGTGCCCGAGCGCCTGCACCACGACCAGCGCGAGCACCGCGATGAGGATCGTCATGATGGCCGCGATGCCGATGATCGCGGCGGCGCCGCCGACCGGCCCGAGCTCGTCGCGGATCATCTGGCCGAGCGAGCGTCCCCGGCGGCGGGTCGCGACCCACAGCACCAGGTAGTCCTGCACGCAGCCCGCGACCAGCGCGCCCACGACGATCCAGATCGTCCCGGGCAGGTAGCCCATCTGCGCGGCGAGGACGGGACCCACAAGAGGCCCGGCGCCGGCGATCGCGGCGAAGTGGTGGCCGAACAGAACGCGCCGATCGGTGGGCATGTAGTCCGTGCCGTTGTCGAGAACCTCGGCGGGCGTCGCCTCGTCGTCTCGGGGACGCACGACCTTCAGCTCGATCAGGCGGGCGTAGAAGCGGTAGCCGACCACGTAGGTGCAGATCGCTGCCAGGACGAACCACACGGCGTTCACGGATTCGCCGCGGGCGAGGGCGATCATCGCCCAGGCGACCGCGCCGACGATCGCGATGACGCCGAAGATCACCTTGTGCTTGGTGGTGATCGGGCTGCGGTCGATGATCGCGACGGGCGGCCGCGCGGGGTCCGTCCGGACGTAGGTGATGTCGCCGTCCGTCACCGTGTTCGACGGTGCTGTAGGTGCTGACACGAGGCCTCCTCGGTGGGTTCTCCACGACGGGTGATGAGCAAGGCTCATAGTGTCACTCGCGCGGCTCGGGCGCGGGGGATTCGGAACGGATCCGAGCACGTAGAATGAGGCCCCGTGAGTCTTACCCTCGGAATCGTCGGGCTGCCCAACGTCGGCAAGTCCACCCTGTTCAACGCCCTCACCAACAGTGAGGTGGAGGCGGCGAACTACCCGTTCGCCACCATCGAGCCGAACGTCGGCGTGGTGAACCTGCCGGACCCGCGCCTGCACCGTCTGGCCGAGATCTTCGGTTCCGAGCGCATCCTGCCCGCGACCGTGTCCTTCGTCGACATCGCCGGCATCGTCAAGGGCGCCTCCGAGGGCGAGGGTATGGGCAACCAGTTCCTCTCCAACATCCGCGAGGCCGACGCGATCTGCCAGGTGGTGCGCGTCTTCTCCGACGAGGACGTGGTGCACGTGGCAGGCAAGGTCGATCCGCTCGCCGACATCGACACCGTCGCCACCGAGCTGATCCTCGCCGACCTGCAGACCATCGAGAAGGCCCTGCCCCGGCTCGAGAAGGACGCGCGCAAGAACAAGGAGCTGGCGGAGACCGTCGAGGCGGTCAAGGCCGCCGAAGCGGTGCTGACGGACGGCAAGACCCTGTTCGCCGCGGGTTTCGACACCGCGCCGATCCGCGAGCTGCACCTGATGACCGCCAAGCCCTTCCTCTACGTCTTCAACGCCGACGAGGGCGTGCTCACCGATGCTGCGCGTCGCGCGGAGCTCGCGGCGGCCGTCGCGCCCGCCGATTCCGTGTTCCTCGATGCGAAGATCGAGTCCGAGCTGCTGGAGCTCGACCCCGAGGATCAGGCCGAGATGCTCGAGTCCATCGGCCAGGACGAGCCGGGCCTCGATTCGCTCGCCCGCGCCGGCTTCCACACCTTGGGCCTGCAGACCTATCTCACGGCCGGCCCCAAGGAGTCGCGTGCCTGGACGATCCGCAAGGGCGACACGGCCCCCAAGGCCGCCGGCGTGATCCACACCGACTTCGAGAAGGGCTTCATCAAGGCTGAGATCGTCTCCTTCGCCGACCTCGACACCCACGGCTCCATGGCCGCCGCCAAAGCCGCCGGCAAGGTTCGCATGGAAGGCAAGGACTACGTCATGAACGACGGTGACGTGGTGGAGTTCCGCTTCAACGTCTAGGGTCGGGGTAACACGACAGGCTCGCTTCTCTCGATGAGACGCGGGTCTGCTCTCTACCTGCACAGACCGCCCGCGGGGGCGTCGAGAACTGAGTTGCACCCGCTCGCTGCAGTAGCGTAGCGTATGTGTCACTAAGACCGGTTCCGCCTACTTCGGTAGGTCCAGGGCCGGTCCTCATTCTTTCAGGCGGCGCTGGTGGTCGACGAAGTCAAGGCGTACAAGACGTATGCCGAGCAGGTTGCGCTCCTTGAGGGGCGTGGCATGGACATGGGCAACCGTGACTCAGCGGCGGCCACGCTTCGCAGACTGAACTACTACCGCCTCAGCGGCTACTGGTACCCGTTCCGGAAGTTCGAGGGATCAGGCCGCCGCGATGACTTCTATTCTGGCACTCGGTTCAGCGATGTCGTCGCGCTCTACGAGTTCGACGCACGGCTTCGCGCGGCGACGTTCGCTGCCCTGATGCCCGTCGAACTGGCTATCCGTGCGTCGCTCGGGCACGAGCTGGGTCAGATCGACCCGTGCGCTCACCTCGAGCCCTCGAAGCTCGGTCCCACCGCGCGACGCGGGGATCAGTACCCGCGATGGGTGCAGCGATATGAACGTGAACTCGCCCAGTCCCGGGAGGATTTCGTTGCTCATCACCGCCAGAAGTACGGCGGACGTCTGCCTGTCTGGGCGGCGACAGAGCTTCTGGACTGGGGAAGTCTCACGTACCTCTACGGGTTCGCTCCTCGCGGTGTGCAGGACGCTGTTGCTATCAGCTGCGGACTCACTGCTCCGCAGCTGACCAGTTGGCTTAAAGCGCTCAACCTCATGCGGAATATCTGCGCTCATCATGGGCGGCTCTTCAACCGCGTCCACACGTTCTCGCCGAAGCTGCCGAAGCCCGGACGGCATCCTGACCTGGATGCTGCCGCAACGGACTGGGCACGCACCTTCGGTCAGCTCACGCTGGTCCAGTTCCTCGCGGACCGCCTCGGGGTTGGACGGAGAACGCTGCTGCCTGCGGTGGTGAGGAGCTTTCCCACTGTTCCGATCGTGCCCATCGCGCATATGGGCGTTCCCGCTGATTGGCAGGCTACGAGCGGGCTCTGGGCGCATCCCTAGCTGGACGACGGGGATGAGTCGCGGAGCATGTCGATAGCGGGACCGCGGTCACGGACCCAGCCCCCACCGACGCCTCGCCGGTGGGGCCTGAATTCTGCTTATCCTCTGTGCAGGAGGTCGGAGATCTGGCCGCGGACGGCCTCCCAGCGAAGACTCCAGTCCGCGGCGAGGAGGACGTTCCTGCTCGGATGGCTCTCGCCGTCCCACGCGGCGACCGATGCCTCCTCTCGCACCATCCCGAACAGGTCGTGGCTCAACTTCGTCATCCCGATCAGCTCCCTGATCGTGCCGGTGCCGTCGGCAGGCTCGAAGTACGCGAAACGCACGCCCGACCACATGCCCGTCTGAAGCACTCGGTCGCCCTGCTCCACCGCGCTCTTCGTCGCGGCGTCCAGATCGTCGACGAACCAGCAGATGTGTTGCAGTCCTTGCCCGCCCGCGTCGAGGAAGTCCCGGTACGACGATCGCTCGCCGTCCGGCCGGATGACCTCCAGCTGCACGGGGCCGAGCTGGGCGAACGCGACGTCGAGGGTCGGAGAGGACTTCTCTCCGCGGTACTCGTAGCCGACCACCTTCGCGCCCTTCACCGTGAGCCACGGCCCCACGCCGACCCGGGTCCAACCGTCGACCGCCCGGTCCAGATCGGGGACGACGAAGCCGAGCTGATCGACGGGCGTCGAGAAGGGCCCCGTCCCCGAGGCTGGAGCGTCTGCGGAGGCCGGTGGGTCGGCCGGTGGATCGCCTGCCTCGACGAGCTCCAGGATCGTTCCGGTTCCCGGAGCCGGACCCATTGCTGCGAACCGGCGACCGGCGATCGAGCCGGCTTGCAGCACTCCGGCGTCGGTCTTCGTGACCGTCGCGAGCGCTGCGTCCAGGTCGTCGACGGTCCAGCTGATGTCGTGCAGTGCCGTCGCGCCGAGATCGACGGCGTCGCGGTAGCTCGAGGCCGCGTCGTCGGCCGGCTGCACGAGCCGGATGCCGAGGCCGCCGAGCGTGCTCTCCGCGATGTGTACCACCGCGTCCGAGGCCCGGCAGCGATAGCTGAAATCGTCCAGGTGAACGTCGGTGGTCTTGTGCCACGGTCCGATTCCCAGGCCTTCCCAGCCCGCGACCGCGGCGTCGATATCGGCGACCGCGAAGCCCAGTCGGCATGCGGACGAGGTGAACGGTGTCTTCATCGACCTCTCCTACTACGTGTTCGAGCGATGCGCCGCAGCCGGAGCCCGGCTGCGGCACACCGGTTGTCCATGGGTGCCGACGGGGTGACTACGGGGCGAGGAGAACTTCGACGGAACCGTCGGTCTCCCGCACGCTGTAGGTCCCCAGCGGCCTGACGCCGGGAGCGTTCACGGGAGCCCCGGTCGCGATGTCGAACTCGACTCCGTCGCACGGGGACATGATGACGGTCCCCGTCATCCTTCCGGACGACAGCGGCGTGCCGTCCGTGGTGGACAGGTCGTCGAACGCGTACAGATGGCCGCCGCTGCGGGCCACCGAGATCCGGTGCTTGCGGTCCGCGAGGTAGTACGGCATCACGTAGCCCTCGGGTACATCGGTGGAGGCGCCCACCGTGCGGAACTGCTGATCGCTCATCGCGGTGTCCTCACTTGTCCTGGGGCTGGTCGCCGATCACCACATCGGTGATCGACAGGTCGAGGTCGAGCCGGTACTCGCCGCTCGCGCCCGCAGGCACGGCCGGGCGCGTCGGCAGGACGGGCGCCAGTCGCCGGTAGCCGGAGCCGAGTTCGGGGCGCGGGTCGGCCTCGCCCTTGTTCGGCCAGAAGGACATCGCGCGTTCGGCCAGCGCGGCGATGGTCAGTGAGGGGTTCACTCCCGGGTTCGCGGCGATGGTGGAGCCGTCCATGACGTGCAGGCCGGGGTAGCCGAACACCCGCTGATACGGATCGACGACCCCGTGCTCGGGGGTCTCGGCGATCGTCTGACCGCCGATGAAGTGTGACGACGTCGCCTTGCCGGCCACCGCGAACCAGGTCTGCGCGGAGACGCCGCCCAACTTCTCCGCGAGCCTGCGCCCGACGTCGTTGGCGGCCTCCAGGAAGGGTGGCGGCGCCGTCGATGAGCCCGGCTTGCTGCGCAGCATGCCGTGCTCCCAGGACAGGTCCAGCCAATCGTCGTGGTCGCGCATGCACAGCAGGTTGAATCCGCGCTGCGACCAGTTCCGCGGGTAGTCCACGCTGATCGTGTCCACGGGGTGGGTGAGCAGCTGCTTGAGCCAGGCCCGGAAGTGGTGCTCCTCGTTCCCCTCCGGCTGTGCCGTGTAGATGAGCGCCATCGCATTGCTGCCCACGCCGTAGCGGACGGGGCCGATCGTCGACTCCGCGTCCACCTGCACGCACGCGGTCACGGACGATGCGCCGGGCGAGACGATCAACTTGTCGGGGTCCGCCTTGAAGTCGGCCTCGCTGCGCTGCACCGAGATGAGCGCCTCCGAGTTGGTGCGCGCACGCTTTCCGGCTTCGTTCGATACCCGCTCGAGAGTGCCGTCGTGCTTGCCGGCCAGCAGGATGTGCGCGGTACCGAAGGCGTGCGCGGCGAGCACCACGTCCTTCGCCCGATAGTGGTGGCGCGGCGCTGCCAGCCCCAGCGCTCCCGGGCGGCGGGCGATCACCTCGAAGCCGCCGCCGTCGAGCGGGCGGACGGTGTGCACCTCGTTCATGTCGTGAATCACGGCGCCGAGCCGTTCGGCGAGGTAGAGGTAGTTCGTCGTGGTCTTGTTCTTGGCGCCGTGGGCGCACCCGATCATGCAGTCATTGCAGCTGATGCAGCCGGTGCGGCGCGGGCCGGCGCCGCCGAAGTACGGGTCGTCGACCTCGACACCGGGCTTGCCGAAGTGGATACCGAGGGGTGCCCGCAGATAGGGCCGCTTCATATCGGCGGCGACCTCGCGCATCAGGCGATCGGAGTCGGTTTCCAAATAGGGTGAGACCTGGACGCCGAACATGCGATTGCACAGATCGTAGTAGGGCGCCAGTTCCTGCGCCCAGTCGGTGATGTGCGCCCACGTGGGGTATTCGAAGAACGGCTTCGGTGGGACGTACAGGGTATTGGCGTAGACGAGGGAACCGCCGCCGACCCCGGAACCGCCGAGGACGATCACATCGTCGAGGTAACGCATCCGTTGGATTCCGAACAACTCGAGCTCGGGCTGCCACATGAACTTCGGGATGTTCCAGTTCGACTTCGGAAGGTCGGCGTCCTCCCATCGGCGGCCAGCCTCGAGAACCCCTACGGAGTAACCTTTTTCGGCGGCTCGGAGCGCTGCCACGCTGCCGCCGAATCCTGAGCCGATGACGATGACGTCGTAGTCGGTGGACTTCATGATTCCCTTCCGGTGGAGCGCGCTTCTGCACCCCAGGCCTTCGTTCGCGAGACTATCGCAGAGTGTGGACCGGCGCGGCGGATCTCGCTGCGCGCCGCGCGCGCCGGCGGGTTCCCGCAGGTGTAGGAGCCCGGCTGACGACAGTTCTATAGTGACGGAAACTGATCATCCGAATATCCGCAGCAGACGGAGCCCGGTGTGTATCGTGACCTCGTCCGGGCGGGTGCGTTCTCGGTCTTCCGAAGGAGATCCAATAAATGGGTAAGAAAATCCCCAATATCGTGTTCATGCTGGCCGATAACATCGGTCTCGGTGATCTCGGTTGCTACGGCGGCACGATCCCGACTCCGAACCTCGACCGGCTGGCCTCCGAAGGTATCCGGCTGGAGAACTACAACACTGAGGCGCAGTGCACCCCCACCCGGTCGGCCGTGCTCTCCGGGAGGATGCCGATCCGTTCGGGTACCTGCTCCGTACCGGTGCCGGGGACCGGCGGCCACTACGGGTTGTGCCCGTGGGAGTACACGCTGGGCGACCTGTTCACGGACCTCGGCTACCGCACGGCCTGCTTCGGTAAATGGCACGTCGGCGATGCGCCCGACCGACTGCCCAACGCTCAGGGGTTCGACGAGTGGTGGGGCATTCCGAACTCGAGTGACGAAGCCTCGTACACCTCGCATCCGCTGTACCCCGACGACTTCCCGGTACCGTCCATCGTCGCCGGGGTCCGGGGCGAGCCGAGCGCGCCCGTGGAGCCGTTCGACCTGCACAACCGCCCCTACATGGACGAGCGGATCACCGAGCGGTCGGTCGACTTCATCGAGCGCAGCGCCGCTGCAGGGTCGCCCTTCTTCCTCTACGCGTCGTTCACCACCGTTCATCCGCCGGTCGCGGTGCATCCCGACTTCGCCGGCGCGTCCGGTTCGTCGGGCGTGATTCCGGACAGCATCGTCGAGCTCGATCACCGCACCGGCCAGATCCTGGATGCGCTGGCCGCCGCCGGGGTCGCCGACGACACGATCGTGGTGTGGAGCAGCGATAACGCCGCGGGGGAGCTGGTGGGGTTGGCAGCCGGTTCGAACGGACCGTGGCGCGGATCCTTCGGCCAGACGTGGGAGGGGTCCGTGCGGGCGCCGGCGCTGGTGCGCTGGCCGGAGCGGATTCCCGCGGGGCAGGTGAGTCGTGAGATCGTCGCGGCGATGGACTGGCTCCCGACCCTCGCAGCTCTGGTCGGCAGGAGCGACATGGTGCCCACGGACCGACCGATCGACGGCATCGACGTTTCGTCCCATCTCAGCGGGCAGTCGGAATCCTCAGGGCGGGACCACTTCATGTTGTACGGCGGTGACGGCGAGTTGCTGACCGTCAAATGGAAGACGATGAAGGTTCACTTCCGTAAGACGATGGGCGGATCGTTGTTCGGTCCGTACGTGCGCCCCCAGATTCCGTCCGTCTACGATCTCGTCGCCGATCCGAACGAGAAGTACGACGTCATGGAGACGACGCTCGCGGACGGCTGGGCGATCGGCGCGGCGATGCGCCCCGTCATCGCGCTGCAGGAAAGCGCGAAGCGCTTCCCGCACATCAGGACCGGAGAGGACTTCACCGGTTACCCGGCGACCGCCGGCGTCTGACGGGGACGTGGGCGGAGCGCACCGCCGACCTCGCCGGAGTGTGCTCGGCTGTTCGCCAGTGCGGGCGTGAGACGATCGCACGCATGCAGAAGCTGCCAGCCACGCAACTCGATGAGGCCTTCGTCAACCTGGGGCGCGCCGCGGTGATGTCGATCGAGTTCGAGGTCCGCGTGCAGGGGCATCTGGACGCAGACCGTCTCAATCGGGCACTGCGCGTGGCATTTTCGCAGCATCCGATGGCCAGGGCGAAGCTCGCTCCGATCCGGTCCTGGTCCCCCCGGATGACGTGGACGGTGCCCGACGAGGCCGATCACGTCGCCCTCGAGGTCACCGACGAGCCGGCCGCCGACGTGCGCAACAGGCTCCAGTCCGTCGCACCCGATCTGTTCGGAAGCCCGCCCCTGCGCGCCGCCCTCGTGCGCGAGGACGGCGGGGACCGGCTCATGCTGAACCTGCACCACGCCGCGGTCGACGGCAAGAGCGCGGCTCGCCTCCTGTCGTCGGTGGCGCGGGCGTACACCGGCGATCACGACCCCGTCGGTGGACCGGCGGTCCGCGAGGCGCGGAAGTTGTGGCGACTCGCGGGCTCACGGGGCGCAGGGGACGTATGGTCTCGGTTCTGGGCCATGACGCTGGACTTCGCCGGCCGCTGGGGTTCGACGCGGCTTGCCGCCGTCGAGGGTTCCGAGACGGGACAGAAGTACGTCGTCTCGCACCTGCGCCTGAACGCGGCCGAGGTCGCTTCGGCCTGCGGGCACCGGGAGAAGGGCGCGACGGTCAACGACGTGGTCCTGGCAGCGTATGCGCTGGCGATCGTGCGGTGGAACACCGAGCACGGCAAACGAAGGGGCCGCCGGGTACCTCTGCTGATGCCGGTCAATCTTCGGCCGTCCGCGTGGTCGGGGGAGGTCGTCTCCAACTTCTCCAGCTACCTGACCATCTACGTGCCGACGCGGAGCACCGACCTCGCGGAGGCGACGGCCGCGGTCCACCGGCGGACGGCGAAGGTCAAGGCGAACGGGGCCGCCGGCTGGATCGTCGACTTCCTCGGGCTCGGAACCGTTCTGCCCGGCCTGCTGAAGCGGGGACTGATCGCGCTGCTTCCTTTCCTCAGTCGACAGTTCATCCTCTCCAACCTGGGGCGCATGGAGGTGCCCGGCTTCGGCGACGCCGGGGCCGTCACCGAGGTCTGGTTCAGCCCGCCGCACCTGGCCCCCGGGATGCCGCTGGCGCTGGGTGTGGCAGGGGTGGGGGACGAGCTCTTCATCAGCCTGCGCGGCGATCGCCGCAAGCTGAGCCAGGAGGCGCTGGACCGGTTCGCCGGCACGTTGCTCAGCGTCATGGTCGGAGCACCGGTGCCGTCGGTCACGGCTCGCGCCTAGCTGTGTGACAGGCCCTCCGCTGCGCTGGAGAGTGTGAAATTCGTCATAGTGCCAGATCGATGGGTGGTCGTGCCGAGGCCGGCAACGTGGTCAGCCACTACATCTGCTTCAGTACTCGGCTTCACGGCTTTGCAATTCGGGCAGTACGTACATGACGCCCATTCGGCCGACAGTGACGAGGCGTCTGTCTAAAAGGCCTTGTTTCTGGAGAGTGTGCCGTGGGTGAAATGTTGAATCCACTGAATCCTTACCGATCAGTACCTGTTTGTTGCGGACAGCATGTACTGCACCTGCGGTGCCGAAAAATCAACCGGTCTACTCAATAGCTTGAAGTGCAAATGTTGCTAGGCTGCTCGACCGGAGCTCTCGCCGGAGCGGCCGAGCGTAACGATCCGGACTCGCCGGCGAAATGATGCTTGTGCTGGCGTGATCCGTCCCGCAAGATGCAGGGGTGGTGGTCACACCAGCAACATGCGTCACACGGGTTGGGGGTCGGTTCGGCATGTTGTTTGCGGGTAGATGGACGAGATGAGGTAGCGATGATGCGCGGCGGGAAAGTGATACGGAAGCCCTCATTGTCTGCGATCTTGTGGGTCATCGGTCTTCTTCCTGCCGCGGTATGCCTGATTCCCTCGCAGTTGGTCTTCCTGACGGGGAATCGCATTTTCTGGTGGTCCGGCGTCATGCTCTACGCCCTGGCGGTGACGTTGGAGTTCGTCGCCGGACGGTGGGTCGGCAACCCCGATCCCGAGAAGGCGCGTCGGATCGCGGATGCTCGCTGGTACCGGTGGGTGACCTATGCCTTCGTTCCTCTGTACGTGGCCGGCTTCGTCGTCGCTTGCTTCATGTGGGCCGACCGCATGCTGAGCATCACCGACAAGATCGGCCTCCTGATCACCGTGGGGCTCATGGGTGGCTTTTCGATCAACGTCGCTCACGAACTGCTGCACCGGCAGTCCCGGCTCGAGCGGTGGCTCGCGAAGGTGACGCTCGCGCCTCTCGGGTACGCGCACTTCGTCGTCGAGCACGTCCGCGGGCACCATGTGCTGGTCGCGACGCCCGACGATGCGGTGAGCGCCCGGTTCGGCGAATCGTACTGGCGGTTCCTCACGCGCAGCATGCCCGGCGAGTTCCGCACGGCGCTGACCGCCGAGCGGAAGCGGCTGGTGCGCAAGGACAGGTCGTGGTGGACCCCGCAGAACGTGATCCTGCAGGGCTGGCTCCTGACCGCGGTGCTCCTGGCCGCGATGTTCGCGGCGTTCGGGTGGGGGATCGCTCCGTGGGTGCTCGGACAGGCGCTGATCGCGATCGCATTCCTGGAGGCCATCAACTACATCGAGCACTACGGGCTGCGGCGCAGGCGGCTGCCGAACGGCCGGTACGAGCGATTCGGCCACGCGCATTCGTGGAACAGCACGCGCCTGATGACCGGCCTCGGGATCTTCAACCTGCAGCGGCACAGCGATCATCACGTACATCCCGGACGCCGCTATCAGAACCTCGAACTCGAAGAGGGTTCACCGGAGCTGCCCGGGGGCTACGGGCAGATGGTGCTGCTCGCTCTCGTGCCCCCGCTCTGGCGTGCCGTCATGCATCAGCGCATCATCGACATGTACGACGGGGACATCCGTCGCGCCAATCTGACCGACGAGCTTCGTGCTCGGTACGGCTACCCGGAGGGCGAGCCGGACGGTGCCGTCCGGACCCCGGCGCGGCGCCGCACCGTCGCCCTGGGCGACGAGATGTCGCTCGAGGACGCGCACGCCTGATCGGCGGGTAGTGGTCGGTCCGGTGTCGCGGTCGGCAGGCGAAAGGCCGCGCGTCTCGTAGAGTCCGACACATGCGGATCGCGACGTCCTCTCTGATCGACCCGGCCGTCGTACCGCTGATCGCGGAGTCCCGGGCGTTCTACGCGCGCCGGCCACCCGGCCGGGGACCCGGTGGCTACGGCGAGCTCGTGCGGATCCGCGAGGCGGCCCCCATGCCCCCGGAATGCACGCCGGCTCCGTCGGTGGAAACGGTGCGAGCCGATGGCCGTGAGGTGCGTGTGCGGATCCACACGCCGACGATGCTCCCCGCCGCCGGCGTGCTCCTGGAGTTCCACACCGGCGGCTTCTATCTGGGATCCGCTGCGGGCAGCGATCTCCGTAACCGCCGTCTGGCGGACGCACTGGGCGTGGCCGTCGTCAGCGTCGACTATCGCCTGGCACCCGAGCATCCGTGGCCGGCGGCACCCGACGATTGCGAGGCGGCGGCGCTGTGGCTCGCCGAGTGGGCTCACGAGCGCTTCCGTACGGACCGGCTTCTGATGACGGGATTCTCTGCCGGATCCACCTTGGCGGCGGTGACCCTGATCCGACTCCGTGACCGCGGGATTCACGCGTTCCGCGGTGCGGTGCTGCAGTGCGGGACGTACGACCTCTCGGCGCGGACCCCGGCAGGACGCCTCATCGCGGGTGAGTACTTCCTCGACGCGTACGCGGGCGACGTGCAGGATCGCACCGATCCGGACGTCTCGCCCGTCTACGCCGACCTCCGGCGTCTGCCGCCGCTCCTGATGGTGATCGGCGAGGACGACGTCCTCTTCGAGGACAATCTCGCCATGGGCGCAAGGCTGCTCGCGGCCGGCGTCGAGGTGGACCTCCGGGTGTACCCGGCGTCGCCCCACGCCTTCACCGGTCACGCGACGTCCATGGCGCGTGCCGCGCTGGACGGCATCGACGAGTGGCTTCGAGGCCGGCTCGCGGCGACGGGTCCGGCCCCGCGGGGCGACGACGCGCGGCCCTCCTGCGGGCCGGAAGACCCTTGACATCAACTTTGCTTGAGGTCCGAGGATCGGAGTATGAGCGATGCAACAGGTGCTCGGGCCGATCGAGTTTCGGTGATCGGCACCGGGGCCGTCGGGACGGCCGTGGTCCGACTCCTCGTCGACGCCGGACGAACCGTGACGGTATGGAACCGGAGTCGAACGCGGACGGACGAAGCGGTACGAGCAGGGGCGACGGTGGCCGCGTCGGCGCAGGAGGCCGTCACCGCCAGCCTGGTGACGCTGGTGACACTGTCCGGCCACGATGCCGTGCGCGCGGTGCTCGGCTCCCTCGCCGACGCGGCCGGGCGCACCGTCGTCGTCTTGACGACCGGGAGTAGGAGTGACGCCCGGACCACCGCCCGCGCCGTCGCCGGCGTGGGCGCCGCCCACCTCGACGGAGGCCTCCAGGCGGGACCGGACGACCTGGGGACGGAGGCCGCGACGATCCTGTACGCGGGGCCGCGACCGGTGTTCGACGAGGTTCGGCCCGTGTTGGAGATCCTGAGCACGCCCCGGTACGTGGGCGCGTCGATCGAGGCCGCGGCAGCGTGGGATCTGGCCCTGTTCGGGCTCTGGTACGACGCCCAGCTCGGCGTTCTCCGGGCGATCGAGAGCCTTCGACGCGCCGGCGTGGAGGACGCCGACCTGGCCGGCCCCTTTCGGGCTCAGCTCGCGCACGTCGTGGACGCCGTCGAGCAGACCGTCGACGACGTCCGGCGTGATGTCCACCCCCGCGGTCCGGCGAATCTCACGGAGCACCTGCCCGTACTCGAGGACCTCGTCTGGATGCGCCGCGAGCTGCTGTCGGGCGACGGTGGCCTCACCGAGATCCATCGGATCACCGCGGGTCTGATCGCCCGGGGGAGTGGCCGTCTCGGCTTGAGCGCGTTGACCTCCGATCGCCTGCACGGCCGATAGTCGGCCCGCCGGCCCTCGCGCTCAGCGGTCGGAGGTCCGGGGCCCGGGGTCGCGGAGGGCGTCGAGAGCGGCTTTGGGACGCGACAACCCGATCTCCCGGACCCAGTTGCGCACCGTCAGATAGACCCCGGCGTCCGAGCCCGCCTCGACGCCGACCGAGTCGATCCCCTGCGACTGACAGAGGGCGACGGCCCGCCGCAGGTGGAAGTCCTGCGTCACCAGGATCGCCGCGTCGATCCGGAAGAGGGACCGAGCGCGGGCGCAGGTGTTGTAGGTGGTCACACCGAAGCGGTCGTCGGTGATCGTCCCGGGATCGACACCGCGCTCGACCAGGTACCTGCGCATCGCCGCGACCTCGTCGCCCTTCGTGGACGCCGCGTGGCCGGACACCAATACATGCTGGGCGCGCCGCTCGCGCAGGATCGCCAGCGTGGTGTCGAGTCGCTCGCGCAGGTACACGGACGGCTCACCGTCGTGCACGCGATCGCCCAGCACGATGACCCACGGACGGGACGCACCCGGCTCGATGCGCCCCCGGCTCGCCCACTGCACCCACACGCTCGAGCCCGCCACGACGACGACCAGCACGATCACGAGGTAGCGGATCACGCGGCGCAGTACGGCGAACACCGGACCCAGCCTACTGATCGCGCGGCGGGTGGCGGAGGGCCGTTCGCGTCGCCGCGGTCGGATGCACGTCGAAGCGCCGATCGGACCGTCTCGGCTCTGTCATCATGCACGTGTGTGGCAGACCTTCTGGCCCGATGTCCTGGTGGCGGCCATCGGCGCGGCCCTGACGGTGGGGATCGCGCTGGTCACCTACGCGTTGACCGTTCGGCGTAACGAGCTCCGGGCGCTGAGATCGCTGGTCCTCGATCTGCACCACCGGCGAGCGTTCGCGGGTCGCGCCGTGAGGATCCCCGGTGCGCAGGAGACCGACGACTACGCGCGCGCCAATGCGAGCGTGCTGTCGGTCAAGGACGAGATCCGTCACGCGCGAGGGCAGGTGCGCGAGATCCCGTCCCTGCAGATGCCGTTGGCGCGTATGACTCGCGGGTGCAACGTCTATCTCGAGCAGGCGGAGCGCGACCCCGACTCGTACGCTATCGGACTGGTCCGGCTTCGCGACGCGTTGGAGGAGGAGATCCGCAAGCTCGCACAGCAGCGCCGGGGACTGGTGGTGCGCCGTCCCGGTGACGGAGCGTTCGAGTAGCTCCGCGGTACGTCGACCCGGTCAGTGCGGGGTGAGGACGAAGACCCGCGCGCCACCGTCGAACGCCCGGCGCAGATCGGCGGGATCGGGGGAGCCGTCGGCGGTGAAGCCGATGTGGTTGAACGACGCGAAGTTCTTGTTGTCCGCGGCGATCACCCGGTACAGCTCGACCACCCCGGCTTCGTCGGAGACCACGCGCACGTCGGCGGTCCGGCGCCGCCCGGCGAGCTGGATCTCGATCGGCTCGCCGGTGCGAAGGTTCTTCCCCCAGGCGAACGGGGAGCCGACCAGCAGGGCACCGTCGTGCTTGGTGTAGGCGACGGGAACTTCGAAGACCTTCCCCGATTTCCGCCCGACGACGTACAGCGTGAGCAGACGCTCGCCGAGGACCTTCGAGACCCCGGGAACCCGCAGTAACGTGCGCATCACCGCGTTCATCACGTTCTGCAGCGGCATCGTGCTGGCGGTCCCGGCGCTCCGGCTCATGGCTCCACGGTAGACCCGGTCCCGCTCCTCGGCCAGAGCGCCGGACACCGCCGGTGTCGAAATCGATCGGTCGCGTTCGTCGTGTTCATGAAGGGCGGTCGACAGGTCGCCGCGAAAAACGACTTCGAGGAATCGACCATGACCGCGCACACTGAACAGGTGGACCAACCCCCCATCGGCCTGACGAGCCCCGTCGACGAGCGGACCGCCCCGGTCGGCCGTACGCCGCTCGTGATCAAACTGCTGGTCGCGGCGACCTTCGTCGTGATCCTCAACGAGACGATCATGATCAACGCGATCCCGCGGCTCATGACCGACTTCCACGTCGACGCCCGCGCGGCGCAGTGGCTGTCCACCGTCTTCATGCTCACCATGGCCGCGGTGATCCCGGTGACCGGGTGGTTCCTGCAGCGCGTGAGCACCCGCACGGCGTACGCGGTGGCGATGGCGACCTTCAGCGCCGGCACCGCACTGGCCGCGCTCGCCCCCACTTTCGAGGTGCTCCTGGCCGCCCGCGTCGTGCAGGCCGGCGGCACCGCGGTGATGATGCCGCTGCTCATGACCACGTTGATGACCGTCGTCCCGGAGAACGACCGTGGACGAGTGATGGGGCAGGTCACCCTGGCCATGTCGTGCGCGCCCGCCCTCGGCCCGGCGGTCTCCGGCGTCATCCTGCACCTCGGCTCGTGGCGGCTGATCTTCGTCTTCGTCCTGCCGATCGCGGCGGTCGTCGGCATCGCCGGCATGCGGCAGCTGGTGAACGTGGGCGAGACGGGGAGCACCCCGATCAGCTGGGTCAGTGTCGCGCTCGCCGCCGGCGGCTTCGGCAGTCTGGTCTACGGCCTGAGCGAGATCGGTACCGGCGGCTGGACCGGCCCCATCCTCACGGTCCTCGCCGGAGTGCTGCTCATCGCGGCCTTCGCCGCCTACCAGATCCGGCTGCAGCAGCGCGAGATGCCGCTGCTGGACCTGCGCACCCTCCGCAGGCGCACCTTCACGGTCTCCCTGCTGCTCATGACCGCCGGCTTCATGGCCTTCCTCGGCTCGATGATCCTGCTGCCGCTCTACCTGCAGGACCTGCGCGGCCTGTCCGAGCTGCAGACGGGCCTCCTGGTCATGCCCGGCGGCCTCGCCATGGGCCTGCTCGGCCCGCAGGTCGGCAAACTCTACGATCGCGTCGGCGCGCGGCCGCTGGTGATCCCCGGAGCGATCGGCATCGTCCTCGCCCTCGCCGCCCTCAGCCGGATCGGCGGCGGCACGCCGTACCTCGTCATCGTCGCGATCCACGTCGCGCTCATGGTCTCGCTCGCCGCGGTCTTCACACCCGTCTTCACCGTCGGCCTCGGCGATCTCCCGGAGCACCTGTACTCGCACGGCTCGTCCCTGCTCGGCACGCTCCAGCAGGTGGCGGGTGCGATCGGCACCGCGGCGCTCATCGTCGTGATGTCCAACCGCACGGCACACCTCGCCGAGACCGGCGCGTCCCAGCCGGACGCCTTCATCGGCGGCCTGCAGTGGGCCTTCGGCGCCGCCGCGCTGATGGGCCTGGTGGTCGTCGTGTGCTCCCTGTTCCTGCCCTCGCGGGTCGACGGTGCCGCCCCGTCCGGCCCGGCGCCCCACTGATCGCCCGAGGAGTGACCATGGACCTGTTCGCGCGCCTCGCCGTGACCGACCTACCCCGTGCCACCGCGTGGGGCGGAAAGCTCTTCGGTGACGTCGAGACCTTCGCACCCAACGACGTCGAGCACGTGTGGACGCTGGGCGAGCACACGCACGTCTATGCGGAGTTGCTCCCGGGTCACGCCGGCCACGCCGCCGTCACGCTGTTCGTGGACGACTATGCGGGCTTCCTCGCAGCAGCCGCGGAACGGGGCCTGACGCCCGCCTCCGAGGAGGTCTACGAGAACGGCGTCCGCAAGGCGACCTTCGTCGATCCCGACGGCAACGAGGTCGGCATCGGCGGCGGGCCCGCATAGCCCGACCGTTTCCGGGACCATGGAAGGCATGGCACTGCACGTACGAACCACGCTGGAGCCGGTCGGGCCGGCCACCGCCATCGAGCTGACCGACGCACAGGTCGAGGAACTGGGCGGGGGCAAGCGCGCGGCGGTGCGCGTCACCGTCGGAGAGCGGTCCGCGCGGTTGCGGCTCGCGGGCATGGGCGGATGCAACCTGATCGGCCTGTCGAAGGCCGCGCGCAAAGACCTTCAGGTCGAGATCGGCGACACCGTCGACGCGCTCATCGAGCTCGACGATGCCGAGCGCACCGTCGAGGTGCCCGAGGAGCTCGCGGCCGCGCTGCAGGCCGAAGGGTTGCGCGAGGCGTTCGACGCGCTCAGCTTCACCCGCCGTAAGGAGGCGGCGCGGGGTGTCGCGGAAGCGAAGCGGGCCGAGACGAGGGAGCGGCGCATCGCCGCGGTGATCGCCTCACTCTAGGATCGCGGGAAAGCACCGAGACCCCAGGAGAGACACGATGACCCAGTACCGGGCACTGATCGCCGACACCGCCGACGAGGCCGTGACCTCCCGGGTTCAGACCCGCGAGCCCGCAGCGCTGGAGCCCGGGCAGCTGCGCATCGCCGTCGAGTTCTCCGGCGTGAACTTCAAGGACGCGCTGGCGCTGACGCCGGGCGGCGGGGTGGTACGCCAGTACCCGATCGTCCCGGGCATCGACGTCGCCGGCACCGTCCTGGAATCCACCTCCGGGGAGTTCGCCGCGGGCGATCGCGTCATTGCGCACGGATACGAGATCGGCACCGCCCGCGACGGCGGTTACGCGGAGCAGGCCGTCGTCCCCGCCGAGTGGGCGGTCGGGTTGACCACGCTGAGCACCCGCGAGGCGGCGGCGATCGGCACGGCGGGCTTCACCGCGGCCATGAGTGTGGCCGCGATCGTCGACGCCGGGATTACGCCCGCCGACGGCCCCGTCGTCGTGACCGGCGCGACCGGTGGCGTCGGATCCACGAGCATCGATCTGCTCGCCGGCCTCGGCTACGAGGTCGTCGCGTCCTCCGGTAAGCCCGCCGCCGCGGACCGCCTGCGCGCGCTCGGCGCCGCGGAGGTCATCGGCCGGTTGCCGCTCGATCCCGACGCCAAGCCCCGTCCCCTCGGCAAGAGCCGCTGGGCCGCCGCCGTCGACTGCGTGGGCGGTAAGGCCCTCGCCGATGTCATCAGCACGCTGAACTACGGCGGCGTCGTCGCCGCGAGCGGCCTCACCGGCGGTGCGGGCCTGCAGACCACGGTGCTGCCCTTCATCCTGCGCGGCGTGACGCTCGCCGGCATCGATTCGGTGCTCATGCCGATCGCGCCGCGTCGCGCGCTGTGGCAGCGGATCGAGACCGACCTGCGCCCCCGCCACCTCGACCTGGTCGCGAACGACATCGGCGTCGACGGTGTCGGCGCGGTCGTCGACGCCCTCCGTGCCGGCGAGTACACCGGCCGCGCCGTCGTGGACCTCGGCCGCGGCTGGTGACCGCCTCCGCGAGGGTAATCAGGTCGTGAACTGACCGCTGGGCTGGCTACGGTGTCCCCATGACCGTCAGGCAGATCCAGGTGACTTTCGATTGTGCGGACCCGAAGCGCGTCGCGCTGTTCTGGTGCGAGGCGCTCGGCTACGTGGTGCCCCCGCCCCCGCCGGGCTTCGCGGATTGGGACGCCTTCGAGGCGTCGCTGCCGGCCGAGGTGCACGGCTCGGCGTTCGCGTGCGTCGACCCGAACGGCGTGGGCCCGCGCCTGTTCTTCCAGCGCGTTCCGGAGGGCAAGTCGGTGAAGAACCGGGTGCACCTCGACGTCCGGGTCGGCACGGGGATGGTGGGCGCGGAGCGTCTCGCCGCCCTCGAGGCCGAGGGGGCCCGGCTGGAGAAGCTCGGGGCGACCCGCCTCTACCTGCAGGAGGCCGACGGCGTGAACGAGTCCTGTCTCACCATGGCCGACGTCGAGGGCAACGAGTTCTGCCTCGATTGACGGATTCGCCCTGGACGAACGGGGTGGCCGGGGCCGCGCGAGCCGTGGACACTGGAGTCGGGTGGTCCCTACGGCTCGAGGAGTCAGGCATGGCAGGTAACGAGAACCCCTTCGGGTTCGGTCCGGGCGAGTTCGACGATCTCGCCCGCGAGGCACGGGACATGATCGGCAAGCTGGTGAGCGGTGCGGCCGGGCGCGAGGTCTTCTCCGGCCTGTTCGACGATGCGCGCCGGCCCAAGCGGGAGCCCGAGACGGCGGGGGAGACCGGCGACGGGGTCTGGGCGGTCGTCGCGAGCGCCGAGGACGGGAGCGCGCGTGTCGAGCAGGTCTACGCCACCGAGATCGACGCTCTCCGGGCCAACCAGCACAACACGGACGCGACCCGCCGGGTCCGGTTCCTGCCCTACGGGATCGCCGTCAGCGCGCTGGACGACTGAACGTCACTCCTCGCGGCCGGCGGCGGGCTCCTGCGCGTCGACGGTGCCGTCCGGCCCGGTCGGTGCCTCGTCCGGCCCGGGTGGTGCGTCGTCCGGCTCCGGGCGGAGCCAGAGCCAGGTGCCGACGGCGGCCATGATCGCCGTGCCCAGCGCGGCGATCCACCACCGCGGGGTCACCAGGACGAGGATCACGGCGCACACGGCCATGCTGCCGACCGCCATGTACTTGGCTTTGCGGCTGACGGCGCCGGTGGCCTGCCAGTCCCGGATCATCGGACCGAAGACGCGATGCGCGAGCAGCTTGCGGTGCAGCGTGTCGGAGCCACGGGCCGCGCAGTACGCCGCGATCAGGATGAAGACGGTGGTCGGCATGAGCGGGACCACGACGCCGACGATGCCCAGGCCCAGCGCGACGTAGGCGCAGACCCACCACATCCATCTCAGCCGGGATCGTTGCGCCATGGCCCCAGTGTAGGGAGCGGGCACGGATCGCCGCTGTCGTGCTCACGCCGGAGGAACCATCGCCTCTGGTCAGCGGCCCCCGCGGGGTGGACACTGGAGACGGGGAACACCTTCGGGCCGAGGAGTCGACGATGAGTACCCACCGCGCTCGCTCGGAGCCGGACCGGACGCGCCGCCCGTCGAGTGCGGCGCCCGGCGCCCTGGACCCGGGTGACACCGCGTTCGTCGGCTCCGTCCCCGCGATGTACGAGCGACTGCTCGTGCCGCTGGTCTTCGCCGCGCCGGCGGAGGACACGGCGCGGACCATCACCGGGCTCGCACCCGCCGCGGTGCTCGAGACCGCGGCCGGCACCGGGGTCCTCACCCGGGCGCTGGTCGACGCGGGGCTGAGGTCGATAACGGCGACCGACCTCAATGCACCGATGCTCGATACCGCCGTGGAGCTGTGCAGCTCCCTGCGCGTGCGCTGGCAGGTGGCCGACGCGATGGACCTCCCGTTCGACGACGGTGCCTTCGATCTCGTGGCCTGCCAGTTCGGCGTGATGTTCCTGCCGGACAAGGTGCGCGGTTTCGCGGAGGCGCGGCGCGTGCTCCGTCCCGGCGGCGCCTTCGTCTTCACGGCGTGGGATCGCATCGAGGCGAACCCGGCGTGGCGGACGGTGAGCGACGCGGTCGCCTCGGCCGCCCCGGACTCGCCGCTGCGGTTCCTGCGGCGCACGCCGTACTCCTACTTCGACCCCGGGACGATCGTGGAGCACCTGCGGTCCGCGGGCTTCACGGGCATCGACGTCGACACCCGGACCGCGGTGAGCACGTCGACGGCCGACCGCACGGCCACCGCGATCTGTCAGGCCACGCCGCTGCGGGCGGAACTGCTCGCGCATCCCGCCTCACGGTCGAGCGGGCGACGGATTGCGCGGCCGCCGCGCTGCGGCAGGAGTACGGCGACGGGGAGTTCACCGCGCCGATCAGCTGGCTGCGGGTGGTCGCTCGGGCCTGACCGTGGGTTTCACGCGTCGCCGTGCTCGACGAGCCAGTCGAGCAGCGCCGTGGTCTCGCGCCAGTGCGTGCGGATCTGCGGCACCAGCTTCGGCGTGTGAATGATCTCCTCGAAGCCGTAGTCGCGCATCGCGGTGAGCGACTTGTGGCGCAGCAGCTCGATCCGCGGGTGGTCGGCGTCCCACCCGCGGGGCGTGGTCTTGAGCGTCTCGCCGCCGATCTCCCAACCCTGACGCCGCAGCGCACCGATGATCCGCTCCAGCGCCGGCCCGTAGAGGTCGTTGTCGATGGCCTTGCGGAACGCCGCGAGCCGGGTCGGACTCGCCTCGTAGAAGCCGGCGCCGACCCGCACACCGGGCGCGCCGATCTGGAGGTAGTACCCCGTCGCCGGGCCGACGGCGACGAAGGCGCCCTGGTGGGTCTTGTACGGCGTCTTGTCCTTCGAGAAGCGCACGTCCCGGTAGGGGCGGAAGATCTTGGCGGCGCCGAACTCGTCCGCCAACTCCTCCATCAGCGCGGCCATCGGCGCGGCGACCGCCGACTTGTAGACCTCCTTGTGCGCCTCCCAGAAGACCTTCGAGTTGTCGGCCTCGAGGTCGTCGTAGAAGTCCAGCGCGGCCTCGGGGAATCCGGTGAAGCTCATGCCGCCCAGGCTACCGCCGGGGAGGCGTTCCGCCCGCGGGACGATTAGCGTGGACGGCATGAAACCCGGTGACACCGCGCCCGACTTCGAGCTCCCCGACCAGGACGGCACCCCGCGGAAGCTGAGCGACCTGCTCTCCGCGGGCCCCGTCGCCCTCTTCTTCTACCCGGCGGCGTTCACGCCGGGCTGCACGAAGGAGGCGTGCCACTTCCGCGACCTCGCCGCCGAGTTCGCGGAGGCCGGGGTGCAGCGCGTGGGGATCAGCCGCGACGCCGTCGCCAAGCAGCAGGATTGGACGGGCAAGCACGGCCTCGATTACCCGCTGCTCTCGGACGTCGACGGTGCCGTCGCCGGGGCCTACGGCGTCCGGCGCGACGGCCTGCTCAAACTGGCCGGGCTGCCCACCAAACGCACGACCTTCGCGATCCGCGCCGACGGCACCGTCGCCGATGTGATCTCCTCCGAGGTGAACATGCAGGTCCATGCGGACCGCGCCCTCGCCGCGCTGCGCGGCTGAACCGCCCTATTCGACGGGGTGGGTGGCCACCCAGACGCCGAGCGGGTCGTAGTCCTTGCGCACCCGCAGGAGCCGCTCGTAGGTGGCGGCGGAGAAGGCCCCTGCGCCCGCGCCCGGGCGGTCGTCGAAGTTGCCGAACCTGCGTCCGGTGGACCACGGCGCCATCGCGGCCACGGTCGCCGAGGTGTCGGCCAGGCCGCGGGCGGCGAGCTCCGGGGTCGCGGCGACGGAGGCGGCGAACAGGGCGAACTCGCCGTGCAGCAGGTCGAGGGAGGCGTCGATCGGGCGGGCCAGCGCGCCGCCCAGGTGCCGCAGCTCGGCGAACATGAGCGAGGTGTCCGAGGCGGGTCCGGCCGCGGCGACGAAGGCCGCGGCCGCCTCCGCGGGAAGCGGACCGAGCAGGGCGTGATCGGTCACCGTCGGCGTGGGACCGGGCGGGTCCATGTGGACGTCGATCAGGGCGGTCGCGGGGATCCGGCCGAACGTGTCGATCTCCGGTGCGAGCGCGCGCAGCGGGGCCAGGATCGCGCCGGCGTCGTCGTCGGAGCCGAGCACGGCACCGTCGACCACGACGAGGCGACGGCCCCGGAGGAAGTCCGGCAGGTCCGGGAGCGGCGGGAAGTTCATCAGGCGCAGCGAGGTCGTCGCCGCCTCCGGCGCGGAGGCCGCCCAGGTGGTCCACGCGGGCACGATCCGCTCGGCGGCGCTCATGTCCCACAGCATCATTCCCGCGACGAGATCGGCGAGCGGCAGGAGGTCGATCTCCGCGGCGATCACCGCACCGAAGCTGCCGCCGCCACCGCGGAGCGCCCAGAACAGGTCCGGGTTCTCCCCGGGCGAGGCCCGCCGCACGGACCCGTCCGCCGTCACCACGTCCAGGGACCGCACCGTAGAGGCGCCGAGTCCGTGGGTGCGGCCGTAGAACGAGAGCCCGCCGCCGAGCAGGTAGCCGATCGCCGAGACATCGGCGGCGCTGCCGTGCAGCGCGGTGAGACCGTGCGGGGCGCAGGCGCCCAGGACGTCCCGCCACAGCGTGCCGCCGACGATCCGGGCGGTCCGCCGAACAGGATCGACGGTGACGCCGGTGAACTCGTGCAACCGCAGCAGGAAGCCCTGGTCGAGGGCGTCGGGGGCGAGGGCGGAGGCCGCGTGACCGGTGCTCTGCACGGCGATGCGCAGGCCGAGCCCGGCGGCCTCCCGGACCATGGCGACCAGCTCCTCCTCGGTCCGGGGCACGCCGACGGCGGCCGGTTGCTGCGCGACCGCGACGTTCCACGGTGTGGTTGCGATCGTGTACTCCAGCTGGCCCGGGACGTGGACCGGGCCGCACTGCACGATCGCGGTCAGATCGACAGGGTGGATCATGATGGGATTCCTCCGTTTTCGCCGCCCACCGGACGGAGGGCGCAGGGACGACGATGACGGAGCAGGGGATCCGGGACCATCCCTCGGCTGCGGGGAATCCGGCGCCCCAGAAAGATGGGATTCCGCCGGGCCGCGATGCCGGGGATACTCGTGTGATGATCGCCAGCCTGACCGCCGAGCGGGTCCGTGGTGACGTGGAGGTGCTCTCCCGCGCGGGCCTGGCACTCGACGACTTCCTGTCCGAGTCGGTCGCCGCGGTGCACCGCGCGGTGCCGTGGGTCGGGGCGTGCGTGGGGACCCACGATCCGGCGTCGCTGATGCTCACCAGCGCGCGCAAGTACGGCTCGCTGGTCGCCAATCACGAGCACGACATGCTCTGGGGGAACCTGGAATACGGCGGGAACGAGTCGACGTCGTTCCGCACGCTCGCGATCAACGACGTGCGGGCGATCTCGATGCTGCAACTCCCGACCGAGGTGATCGAGGCCTCGCCGCGGATGAACCGGCTGATGCGCCCCGTCTACGGCTTCGCCGACGAGGCGCGGCTCGTCTTCCGCGACTCCGCGGGCATGTGGGGCTGCCTGGCCTTGTTCCGCGACGGCGCGGCGCGGTTCTCGGACGACGACGTGGAATTCCTCGGGGCGCTGTCCGAGTCCTTCGCGCGCGGGGTGCGCGGCGGGATCCTGCACCGCCTCGGCTCGACGGAGGCGCAGGACCTCTCGGCCAACGGTCCCGCGGTCGTCATGGTGGACCGGTCCGGCGAGATCGCCCAGATCAGCCGCGGCGCGGAGGCCCTGCTGCGGACCCTCGCGACCACGGTGCACGACGGGGACCCGCGCGCTCTGGTCAGCGGCCTCGCCGCCGCCGCGCGCCGGGCGGGCGGCACCGCGGGCGCGCCGCTCCCGAGTGCCCGGGTCCGCACCCCGTCGGGCCACTGGCTGGTGGTGCACGCGTCGCCGATGGACTCCCGGGACGGTGAGACCGGCGACGTCGTCGTGACGATCGAGGAGGCCCGGCCGCCGGAGATCGTCTCCCTCGTCGTCACCGCCTTCCGGCTCACCCGGCGGGAGCAGGACGTGACGCGGATGGTGCTGCAGGGCTGCGATACGAAGGAGATCGCGGCGGCGCTGCACCTGTCCGCGTACACGGTGCAGGACCATCTCAAATCCGTCTTCGCCAAGGCGGGGGTGCGGAGCCGGCGCGAGCTCGTCGCGCGGATCTACTTCGACCAGTACGTGCCCCGCCTGGGCGCGGCCACCGCGCCGACCGGGTTCTTCGCGTCGGACGACGGGGCCCCGCCCTCGACGGAGCCGGCCGCCCTGGCATGATTTCCGCTGTGGTGATCCTTCGTGAGGCCGTGGCGGCGGACGCCGACCGACTGGTCGCCGTCTGGCGCAGCTCCGTCGATGCGACGCACGACTTCCTCGCGGACGCCGATCGCGACGCCGTCGAGGGGCGCCTCGTCAGTCATTACTTCCCGCAGGTCCGGCTCACGGTGGCGGAGGTCGACGGTGCGCCGGCGGGGTTCTCCGGGATCGCCGGCGAGGATCTGGCGATGCTCTTCGTCCGCGCCGATGTCCGCGGCCGGGGAGTCGGCCGCGTCCTGCTCGAGCACGCGGTCCGCGATCTGGGCGTGCGCACCGTCGACGTCAACGAGCAGAACGGACAGGCCGTCGGTTTCTACCTCCACCACGGATTCGTCGTCACGGGCCGCAGCGAGACCGACGGTGACGGCCTGCCCTACCCGCTGCTGCACCTCGCGGTAGCGAGCGACTAACCCGCGCAGCCGTCGCGGGAGGTGCGGGCGACGATCGCGACGGCCCGACGGAGTGTCTCGGCATCGTCGGGGGAGAGGGACGCGAGCAGATCGGCCTCCGCCCCCGCGACCGCCTCTCGGACCTCCTTCAGCGTCGCCAGCCCGGTGTCGGTCGGCACGACGCGACGGGCGCGGCGGTCGGTGGGCGACGGTTCGCGGCGCACCAGCCCGGCATCGACCAGATCGTCGACCACGTAGGGCATGACGGACTTGTCGATCACCAGGTAGTCCGCGAGCGCGAGCTGAGTCGGAAGGTCGTAGGTCGCGGCGGCGTAGAGCGTCTGATAGCCGCGGATCCCACGCGGAAACCGGTCCAGGATCGGCGCGACCGCCTCCGCGTAGGCCTTGTTCAGGACACCGACCGACCACCCGAAGTCACAGGTGTCCTCGTGTTCAGCCATGTCCGCAGCCTAACAGGCGAGACATATCAGTTGACACACATATCAGTTGTGGTACGTTTCAGTTGTCGAGCAAATCAACGTGATCGGAGAATCAGATGAGCAACATCCTGGTCGTCGCCACCAGCGTCCCCTCCTACGCGGTGAGCGGCCGTCGCACCGGTCTCTGGCTGGGCGAGCTGACCCACTTCGTCGATGCGGTCGAGGCCGCGGGACACACCACCACGATCGCCAGCATCGACGGCGGCTTCGTGCCCATCGACCCCGAGTCCCTCAGTCACGAGGTGCTGGCGCAGGGCGGCACGCGCGCCCGCTACGACGATCCGGCGTTCATGGATCGTCTGCGGAACACGCCCTCCCTCAAGGACGTCGATGCCGCGGATTTCGACGCGATCTACCTCACCGGCGGCCACGGCGTGATGTTCGACTTCCCGACGGACGAGCGTCTCGCCACCCTGCTGCGCGAGTTCGACGCCGCGGGCAAGGTCGCCTCCGCCGTCTGCCACGGCACCGCGGGTCTCCTCGGCGCCACGAAGGCCGACGGCGCGCCGCTCATCGCCGGCCGCGACATCGCGGGCTTCTCCTGGAACGAGGAGGTGCTCGCCGGCCTCGACGCCATCGTCCCGTTCGATCTCGAGGAGCGGATCGCCGAGCTGGGCGCGACCTACGTCAAGGCCGACGAGCCCTGGGTCCCGTTCGCGGTGACCGACGGCACCATCGTGACCGGCCAGAACCCGGCCAGCGCGCACCCCGTCGCCGAGGGTGTCCTCGCGCTGCTCGCCACGCGCTAGAAGGGGTCTCCGGACGGGTGTCGATTCCGCGTCGCCTCGATCGTCATCACTGTGCCCCGGCCCTGGGGCACAGTGGACATCAGGAGGAATCATGCACTACGCACTTCTGCTCAACAACGCCGAGCCCGCCGAGGGTGAGGTCCCCCTCGAGGCCATGCGGCAGATGCAACGGGCGATGGCGGACTACACCGCCGCGCTGCAGGCCGCGGGCGTGCTCGTCGGCGCGGAGATCCTGGAACCGCAGGCGCGGACCGTCACCGTCACCCGGCGCGACGGTGACCTCCGGGTCCAGGACGGGCCCTTCGCGGACACCCGCGAGGCGCTCGCCGGCGTCTTCATCCTCGACGTGCCCGACCGGGACGCCGCGGTCGCCTGGGCGGAGAAGCATCCCGCCACCCAGTACGCGGTGATCGAGGTCCGCCGGGTCGCCGCGGCCTGCGACGAGGGCATCTGGAACACCGACTCCTGCCCTCAGTGATGCGCGCCGACGCCGGGGTGCGGGCCGAGACCGCCGCCCGCACCTCGTACGGCCGGCTGCTGGCGCTGCTCGCGGCCCGCACGCACGACCTCGCGGCGGCGGAGGACGCGCTCGCCGATGCCTTCGAGCGGGCGCTGACCCGGTGGCCGGTCGACGGCGTGCCCGTCGATCCGGACGCCTGGCTGCTGACGGTCGCCCGGAACCGTCAGCGGGACCGGTGGAAGTCGGCGGCCGAGCGCAGATCCGTCCCGCTCGACGAGGCCGCGCACGACCTCACGGCGACCGGCGAGGCGCCCGACGGGCGTCTCGAGCTGCTCCTGGTCTGCGCGCATCCCGATCTCGCCGGCGCGAGCGTGCCGCTCATGCTCAACACCGTCCTCGGTTTCACCGCCGCGGAGATCGGCGCGGCCTTCCTGATCCCGACCGCGACCATGGCCGCCCGCCTGACTCGGGCCAAGAAGCGGATCGCGCGGGAGCGGATCCCGTTCGTCGTCCCCGATGCCGAGCATCTTCCCGGCCGGCTCGGCCCCGTCCTGGAGGCGGTCTACGGCTCGTACTCCATCGAGTGGCCCACCCCGCCGCGCGAGCGGCACGCGCTGCTCCTCGGCCTCGCCGGGACGATCACCGAGGCCGCGTCGTCCGTCGCCGAGGCGCACGGCCTCGCTGCGCTGCTGTACCTCTCCAGTGCGCGGCTCCCTGCGCGCGTCGACGCGGACGGACGCTACGTGCCGCTCCCGCAGCAGGATCCGCGGCGCTGGGACCGGGACCTCATCGCCGCCGGGCACCGGCACCTGCGCGCCGCGCACGCGCTCGGAACGGTCGGGCGGTTCCAGCTCGAGGCGGCCATCGGAGCGGTGCACTGTGCCCGCCGAGCGGGCGAGGCGCCCGACTGGAGCAACCTGCGCCGCCTCTACGACGCCCTCGTGACACTCGCGCCGACGCGCGGCGCCGCCGTCGCGCGAGCGGCCGTCGTCGCCGAGACCGACGGTGCGCGAGCCGGACTCGGGGCGCTCGAGACCGTCGACGGGGTGGAAGGGCTGCAGTCGGCGTGGGCGCTGCGGGCGCACCTGCTGCGCCGGCTGGGCGACCCCGCAGCGGAAGCCGCTGCTGCGAAGGCGATCTCCCTCACCACTGATCCGGCGGAGCGGGAGTACCTGCGTCGGCTCGCGCACGATTCGGATCGATGACGGCGGAATTCGGGTGGAGTCGCTAGTGTCGGGCACATGGCGGACACCGATGGAATCCGGGTGGGCGACCCTGAACGGCAGCGTGCGGTCGAGCTCCTCGGCGAGGCGATGGCGACCGGTTACCTCACCGTGGAGGAGTTCGACGAGCGCACGCACCGCGCCTACGCCGCGATGACCCGCGGCGAACTGCGGGTGCTGCTGGCGGACTTGCCGATCCGGGACCGGCTATTCCCGCCGGTGGCAGAGGCGACTGCCGATCGTCCAGTGGAGGTTCTCGACATCGAGTGGACGACGGTGCACCGCAAGGGAGTATGGACCGTGCCGGCACGGATGCGCATCGAGGGGTCCACCGGCACCGCGAAGATCGACTTCCGTCAGGCCGATTTCCCGTACGGCGGGGTGGAGATCGACGTGCAGGTCTCGCTGAGCACGGTCAAGGTGCACCTGAGTCCCACTATGCGGGTCGACGTGACCGGGATGGGTTACTCGGGGTGGAGTTCGCTGAAGGACAAGGCCGGTCCGCCGGCGGGGGCGGCGGGGCCGCTTCTGGTGCTGCGCGGCTCGGCGTCGGCGGGTAGCAGCGTCCAACTCCGCCGGTGAGGTGATCGCCGGTTCCGTTGCCGGAGCGTCAGGCGGCGTCACCGTCGATCATGCGCGCGGCGATCGCCGCGGCGGTGTCCTCCGCGGCGGCCTCGCGGGCGCGGTGCCGCGCCGGATCGTCGGACTCCCCGTCCGCCAACAGGAACAGCCCGGAGTCGGCGGCGCCCATGTACCCGGCGAGCCCGTCGACCAGCTGCGCCCGCATGCCGTCGAGATAGCCGTGCTTGCGATAGGTGGCCTCGCCGACGGCGCCGATCGGGAAGAAGTACAGGCGCTTCGGCGCCGCGAGCGCGGTGCCCGCACCGGTGTCGTCGTAGGCCCAGCCGCGGGTGAAGACGCGGTCGACCCAGCCCTTCAACGGGCCCGGCAGCCCCCACCAGTACACGGGGAAGACGATCGCTATCGCGTCGAACGCCTCCAGCCGGCGCTGCTCCGCACGTACGTCATCGGGGACGACGGTGCCGTCCCGGTACGCCGCGTGGTCGGCGTCGGCGAAGGTCGGATCGAAGCCGGCGGCGAGGACGTCGTGGCGCTCGACCTCGGCGTATCCGCCGCGCCGTAGGCCGCGGGCGACGGCCGCGGCGGTGCGCGCGGTGGCGGAGGCGGCGTCGGGATGGGCGGTGACCACGACCGCGCGGAGCTGCTGCTGATTCGTCATACTGAGAGCATGAACTCTGACATCAGTGTCATAGTCAAGCCCGGCCTCCGGATGCGCGACCTGTGTGCCCGCACCGGCGCGACTCCGCGCATGATCCGGCACTACGAGCGGACCGGGATCCTCTCGCCTGCGCGGGAGTCCAACGGCTACCGCGTGTTCACGGAGGAGGACGTCCGCACCGTCGCCGACGCGCGGTGCCTCATCGAGGCCGGGCTGTCAGCGACCGAGACGGCCGAACTGGTCGGCATCGTCTGCGGCGACGGCGGCTCCACAGCGGAGGAGCTCGACGAGGCCCTGACCCGCATCGGCGAACGCCGGGCCGTGCTCGACGAGCGGATCGCCCAGCTCGCCGACGCGCGGGCCAAGCTCGACGAGCTCAGGGACTACGTGCACGAGGCCCGCGGCGTCACCAGATGACGGCGATCCCGGCGGCGAGCAGTGAGAGCGTTCCGGCGGCGTAGAACATCCCCGTGGACCGGCGTGGCCGGTGCGCTTCTGGCGTGCGCTGCCCATGCCGAGGAGACAGCCGGGGACGAGTACTTCCGGCGCCTCAGCGTAGCGAATCGGGCGAATCGTGCATGTCGCTCCGAGTTTCGGGCAGTCGGCGTCGAGGGGTTCCCTGGGCCTGTGGACGGGGCTACGGTCGAATCATGGGTGCAGTCGTCATCGTCGGGGCAGGGCTTGCGGCCGCGAAAGCGGCCGAGGCGCTGCGGGATCTGGGCCACGACGGCCCCATCACGCTGATCGGAGCCGAGCCGTATCGGCCGTACGAGCGGCCGCCGCTGTCCAAGGACTACCTGCAGGGCAAGGCCGAGCGCGACAGCGTCTTCACCTTCGACGCCGACTGGTACGCCGAGCACGACGCGACCCTGCGGACCGGCGTGCGGGCCGTCTCGCTCGATCGGGAGGCGCGCACCGTCGGCCTCGACACGGGGGAGTCGCTGCCCTACGACGACCTGATCCTGGCCACCGGTTCCCGCGCCCGGCCGCTGCCCGGCGCCGACGGGGTGCACTACCTCCGCACGCTCGACGACAGTGATGCCCTGCGCGCCGTCTTCGACCGGGGCGGGCGGCTCGGCGTGGTCGGCGCCGGATGGATCGGGCTCGAGGCCGCGGCGGCGGCGCGCGAGGCGGGCCTGGAGGTCACCGTCGTCGAACCCGCCGAGCAGCCGCTCCTCGGTGCCCTCGGCCCCGAACTCGGCAAGGTCTTCGCCGACCTGCACCGCGCGCACGGCGTCGACCTGCGCACCGGGACAGGTGTGCGGGCCGTCGAACCCGGTGGTCGGGGACTGGTCCTCGACGACGGGACCACGATCGAAACCGACGCCGTGCTCGTCGGGATCGGGGCGATACCGAACATCGAACTCGCCGAGGCCGCGGGCCTGGAGACCGCCGAGGGCGGCGTCGCCGTCGACGCCGGGCTGCGCACCTCCGACCCGCACATCTTCGCCGTGGGCGACATCGCGGCCGCCGAGAACCCGACGGTCGGCCGGCGGGTCCGGGTGGAGCACTGGGCCAATGCGCTCAACCAGCCGCGCGTCGCCGCGGCGAACATCCTGGGCGGCTCCGAGGTCTACGACCGCCTCCCGTACTTCTTCACCGATCAGTACCAGCTCGGCATGGAGTACCTGGGCCTGTCCACCGGCTACGACGACGTGGTGATCCGCGGCGACCGGGACGCCCTCGAATTCGTGGCCTTCTGGCTGGCCGAAGGGCGGGTCCTGGCCGGGATGAACGTGAACGTCTGGGACGTGGGGGATGACGTGCGCGCGCTGATCACCTCCCGACGGGTGGTCGACGTGGCCCGCCTGGCGGACCCCGACGTTCCGTTGTCGGAGGTCTAGCACCCATGGCGTCCGTTCGGCCGACGCGCGCCGTCGGTGCGATCACCGCTGCCGTCGCGGTGGCGGCGCTCGCCGCGGCACCGTCGGAAGCGGCACCGTCGGCCTACTGCGGAACTCCGCTGAACGCTGCGGAGAACGCGCGCATCGTGGGGCTCTCCGACCCGCGGACCCTGCCGACCGCGCCGACCTTCGCCAGTCTGGACGACCTGACGGTCCGGCAGCGCGGCATCGCGGACATCCTTGCGGCGCATCGGGATTGGCGGGGACTGTTCGGGGTCGGGATGGACGGCGTGATCCGCGATGCGGTGACTCCGACGCAGCGCAACGAAGCGGGCCTCGACGACCCGCGTTACGCGAAGTCGCTGTCGATCGATCTGGTGAGCCGCTACCTGCGAGCGGTGCATGCGCAGTGGACGGGCGGCGCGGTGCCGCAGTGGTGGGGCAATTACTTCCGGCTGGCCTCCCGGTGCGAGCTCCCGCCCGGCCGCGTCGCCATGGCCGGCTACAACGCGCACATCACCGTCGACCTCGCGTACACCGTGGCGCAGGCGCGCAGTACACCGGCGAACGCGCTCGACTTCTACCGCATCGTGGACTCGATCGCCAAGAACGGCAACGTGATCCCCGAGCGCAGCAAGCGGATCTACAACGCCGATCTCTGGGGCCTGTGGACCTTCTACTTCTTCGGGCAGGGCCTGGACCGGATCGTCGGCGCGGGCGTGGCCTCGAACCTGATGCTGCGCGCCGCGGACGACGGTTACAACACCCTGACCTTCGCCAACGGTCTCGCGCTGCAGAACCCCGGGGTGCGCCCGGCGACCGAAGGCGCGATCCTCGCGCTCTGGCAGACGGGTGAGGTCGCCTTCGACGTCCTCTCCGGGCTCGGCGGCCTGGGCACCCCGGTTCCGCCGGCGCCGAATCCCGCGCCGCCGCAGCGCCCGTCGCCGGCGCCGGTGCTCGCCGCGAGCGGCCGGTGATCAGCCGGGGGTGGTTCAGAGATCCAGGTGGATGCCCGCATCGTCGACGGTGACCGCCACCCGCGTCAGGTCGGCGACGTGGGCATCGGGGGAGAAGCGGGCGGCGAGGGGACCCACGCCGACGACCCGCATCCCGGCGGCCTTCCCCGCCGCGATGCCGGCCTCCGAGTCCTCGAAGACGATGCAGTCCGCGGGGTCGACGCCGAGCAGAGCCGCGCCCCGCAGGAAACCTTCGGGGGAGGGCTTGCTGGCGCGCACGTCCTCCGCGGTCACGCGCACGACCGGCAGGGGCAGGCCGGCGGCAGCCATCCGCGCCGTCGACAGCGCGACGTCCGCGGAGGTCACCAGCGCATGCGGAGCACCGTCGAGCGCGGCGAGGAAGGCGGGCGCTCCGGCGACGGGCACGATGCCCTCGGTGTCGGCGGTCTCCTCCGCGAGGAGGAGGCGATTCTCGGCGAGATTCAGCTCGGCCGGGCGGTCCGGCAGGAGCGCCGCCATGGTGGCGTGGCCCTGGCGGCCGTGTGCGACAGCGATCACCTCGGCCGGATCCAACCCCTTCTCCAGCGCCCAGCCGGTCCAGCAGCGCTCGACGACGGCGTGCGAATCGACCAGAGTGCCGTCCATGTCCAGCAGTAGAGCGCGAGCAGTGAGCATGGGAGCCTCCTCAGGAAACCAACTGGTCCTGACCACTGTACCGAGTGTGGCCCCGAGCACGGTGTTCCCGATCACTATTTAGCTCATTGCTAAAAGATTGGCGCATCGCTCGGGAGCCGGGGAGTGTATTGGTCATGACCACTTACCGTGACTTCAAGAGCCTGACCGCAGACCCGACCGCCGGCACCGTCTACGCCCGGCTCGCCGACATCCACGAGGACGCCGCGCAGGCCCCGGCCGCGCCCCGCTCCGGCTTCGCCGCCGCCGGCATCCGTGCGGCCCTTCAGCGCTTCGTCTCCGCCAACCCCGAGTACACCGGCCCCGCCGCGCTGCGCTTCTGAGCCGTCAGGGGCGGTGGCCGCGCACCAGGCGGTCGCCGTCCGTCGTCCGGCGGTAGAGCACCTCGCGCCCGCTCCGGGCCCGGTCGATGAGGCCGTTCTCGTAGAGCACGCGCAGCGATTGCGACACCGCCGACGGCGAGATCTCAAGACGGCGGGCGACCTCGCTGACCGCCACGGGCTCGTCGAGCGCGTGGAGGACGTCGGCCTTGGCGCCGCCGATCAGCCGGCGCAGCGCACCGGGCGGTACCACGCGCACCGACTCCGTGAGGGTCGCGCTGCCCCGGGCGGGGTAGCCGACGTGCGGGGCCGCCGTCTCCGGCGAGTGGGCGCTCACCAGCCGGGTCAGGAAGACGCTGGGGATCAGGACCAGCCCCCTGCCCGCGGAGGGGTATTCGCCCGCGTCGCGGCCGTACGCCAGGTCCAGTCGCAGGTGACCGTCCCGGTCCCAGCTGAGGTTCGGATTCAGCGAGGCGAAGAGCTGTGTGGGCCCGCCGAGCGCGAGCTCGCGCCCGCGGAAGGTGATGTCCGCCTCGAGGATCCGGTTGACCGCCGGCCACACGGGTGCGATCGCCACCCGGTGGTAGCGCTCGAGGGCCCCGGCGATGCGCGGCCCGGCCCGCTCCGGTGCGTCGAGTAGCCGCGCCAGCGCGGGTGACGGTTCCGCGCCCTCCCGCATCTCGTCCAACTGTGCATGGATGACCGCGGGGTCCGTCGTGGCGATCGCCCGCAGCCCGTCCGCGAGCGACGGCCGCGGATCGCCCGGTTCGGGGATCGGCGTCAGGAAGTCCGGGATCGCCGCGCCCGACGGTGCCACCAGCGCCCTGATCAGGCGGTGGTCGTACCGGTCGCTCTGGGCGCGCGCGTTCTCGCGCCACCGGTGCAGATGCGCTGCCGGATCGTGCTCGGCGGTCAGGTGGAACAGGCTGAGCGCCGTCTCGTTCAGCGGCGCGAGCACGAAGCGCACGTCCGAGAGATCGCGGACGTCGAGCACGTAGGTCAGCATGAGACGCCCAGCTTAGGGCGGCGCCGGTGCCATCGGGCCCGTTCGTCACTTACCAGCGTTAGCCCGGAACGTTTCCTGCGGATTCGGGTGCGACGAGTGCTTGCTACTCCCTGGTAGCCAAGGGGCCTGCGGTGCGCGCACCGATCAGGACTCGCGGAACTCCGCGGAGGTCAGCCCCTGCTCCTCGGCCTTGCGCAGCTCCACGCGACGGATCTTGCCGCTGATCGTCTTCGGCAGCTCGGCGAAGGCGATACGGCGCACGCGCTTGTACGGCGCGAGGTGCTCGCGGCTGTAGGCGAAGATCGACGTCGCGGTCGCCTCGTCGGGGGAGAAGCCCTCGGCGAGCACGATGTACGCCTTCGGGACCGCCAGGCGCAGCTCGTCGGGCGCGGGGACCACGGCGGCCTCCGCCACGGCCTCGTGCTCCAGCAGCACGGATTCCAGCTCGAAGGGGCTGATCTTGTAGTCGCTGGACTTGAAGACGTCGTCGGTGCGGCCCACGTAGGTCAGGTAGCCGTCCGCGTCCTTCGCGGCCACGTCGCCCGTGTGATAGACGCCGCCCGCCATCACCCGGGCCGTCTTCTCCGGATCGCCGTGGTAGCCCACCATCAGGCCGAGCGGCCGCGGGTCGAGGCGCAGGCAGATCTCGCCCTCGTCCACGTCCTGCTCGCCGGTGGCCGGGTCGACCAGCACCACGTCGTAGCCGGGGCAGGGCCGGCCCATCGATCCGTCCTTGAGGGGTTGCCCGGGCGTGTTCGCGACCTGCACCGTGGTCTCCGTCTGGCCGAAGCCGTCGCGGATCGTCACGCCCCACGCGTTCCGGACGCGGGAGATCACCTCGGGATTGAGCGGCTCGCCCGCGCCCACGACGACCCGCGGCGGGTTCTTCAGGGCCCCGAGGTCGGCCTGGATCAGCATGCGCCACACCGTCGGCGGCGCGCAGAAGCTGGTCACGCCGGCCCGGTCCATCTGCCGCATCAGGGCCGCGGCGTCGAATCGGTCGTAGTTGTAGATGAAGACGCAGGCCTGCGCGATCCACGGCGTGAAGACGTTGCTCCACGCGTGCTTCGCCCACCCCGGGGAACTCACGTTCAGGTGCACGTCCCCGGGGCGCAGGCCGATCCAGTACATCGTCGACAGGTGGCCGACGGGGTAGCTCGCGTGCGTGTGCTCGACCAGCTTCGGCGCGCTCGTGGTGCCCGAGGTGAAGTACAGGAGCAGGGTGTCGTCGGCGTGCGTGACGTGCGAGGGGGTGAAGTCCGACGGTGCCGTGTACGCCGCGGCGAAGGACTCCCAGCCGGACACGGGGTCGCCGACGGCGATCCGGGTGACCTGCGCATCCGCCGGCACGCGTTCGGCCAGTTCGCTGCGCACGATCACGTGCTTCGCGCCGCCGCGGGCGATCCGGTCGGCGATGTCGGCCTCCGCGAGCAGCGTGGTCGCGGGGATGACCACGGCGCCCAGCTTGATCGCGGCGAGCATGACGTCCCAGAGTTCGACCTGGTTCGAGAGCATCAACAGGATCCGGTCGCCCGGGTGCACGCCAGTCGCACGCAGCCAGTTGGCGACGCGATTGCTGCGCGCGCTCATCTCCGCGTAGCTGAACTTCGCCTCGGAGCCGTCCTCCTCGACGATCCACAGGGCGGGAGCGTCGTTGTTCTCGGCCACCCGGTCGAACCAGTCGAGCGCGAAGTTCCACTCGTCGAGCTGCGGCCACCTGAACCGCTCCCGCGCCGCGTCGTAGTCGTCTGCGAGTGCGACCAGCAGGTCGCGCGCGGCGAGGAAGTCTCGATACCCCTGTGTGCTAGCCACTTTCGGCTCCTCCGGTTGATTACTTGGATATCCAAGTATATAGTGATGGGTGACACAGCGCGCAAGGGATTCGCGCTGAACCGCGATCGAGGAGAGAAGGACACACCATGGCTGATGTGCGGACCATCCCGCATTTCATCGACGGTCGCCGCGTGGAGGGGACCGGCCGTACCGCGGACGTCTTCGACCCGAGCACGGGGCAGGTGCAGGCCGCCGTCCCGCTCGCGAGCACCGCTGAGGTCGACGACGTCGTCGCGCGCGCGAAGAAGGCGCAGGTCGAGTGGGCCGCGTTCAATCCGCAGCGCCGCGCCCGCGTCTTCATGAAGTTCATCGAGCTGGTGCATCGGAACGTCGACGAGCTGGCCTCGCTGCTCGCGAGCGAGCACGGCAAGACCGTCGCGGACGCCAAGGGCGACATTCAGCGCGGCATCGAGGTCATCGAGTTCTCGATCGGCATCCCGCACCTGCTCAAGGGCGAGTACACCGAGGGCGCCGGGGCCGGGATCGACGTCTACTCGATGCGGCAGCCCCTCGGCGTCGTCGCCGGCATCACGCCCTTCAACTTCCCGGCCATGATCCCGCTGTGGAAGGCCGGCCCGGCGCTGGCCTGTGGCAACGCCTTCATCCTCAAGCCCTCCGAGCGCGACCCCTCCGTGCCCGTGCGTCTGGCCGAGCTGTTCGTCGAGGCGGGCCTGCCCGAGGGTGTCTTCCAGGTCGTCCACGGCGACAAGGAGGCGGTCGACGCGCTGCTGAACAACCCCGACGTCAAGGCCGTCGGCTTCGTCGGCAGCTCCGACATCGCGCAGTACATCTACGAGACGTGCGCCAAGAACGGCAAGCGCAGCCAGGCCTTCGGCGGCGCCAAGAACCACATGGTGATCCTCCCGGACGCCGACCTGGACCAGGCCGTCGACGCCCTCATCGGCGCCGGCTACGGCTCGGCCGGCGAGCGCTGCATGGCGATCTCCGTCGCCGTGCCGGTCGGCGAGGAGACCGCGAACCGCCTGCGCGAGCGCCTCGTCGAGCGCGTGCAGCAGCTGCGCGTCGGCCACAGCCACGACCCGAAGGCCGACTACGGGCCCCTCATCACCCCGGCCGCGGTGGAGCGCACCAAGAGCTACATCCAGCAGGGCGTGGACGCCGGCGCCGAGCTCGTGGTCGACGGCCGGACACGCACCAGCGACGAGCTGACCTTCGGCGACGCCGACCTCTCCGGGGGCAACTACCTCGGCCCCACCCTGTTCGACCACGTCACCAAGGACATGTCGATCTACACCGACGAGATCTTCGGCCCCGTGCTCTGCATCGTCCGCGCGAACACCTACGAGGAGGCCCTCGCGCTGCCCACCGAGCACGAGTACGGCAACGGCGTGGCGATCTTCACCCGGGACGGCGACGCCGCCCGCGACTTCGTCTCCCGCGTCGAGGTCGGCATGGTCGGCGTGAACGTGCCGATCCCGGTTCCCGTGGCGTACCACACCTTCGGCGGCTGGAAGCGGTCCGGCTTCGGTGACCTGAACCAGCACGGCCCGCACTCGATCCTGTTCTACACCAAGACCAAGACGGTGACCTCGCGCTGGCCCTCGGGCATCAAGGACGGCGCGGAGTTCTCCATCCCGACGATGCACTAGGAGCGGTGCGTTGCCTTACCCGAACCTGACGGGCGACGATCTCGCCATCGTGGAGATGGCCCGGGACTTCGCCCGCAAGCGCCTCGCGCCCTACGCCCTCGAATGGGATGCCGCCAAGCACTTCCCGGTGGCGGAGATGAAGGAGGCGGGCAGCCTCGGCATGGCCGCCATCTACACCCGCGAGGACGTGGGCGGATCCGGCCTGCGCCGGCTCGACGGCGTGCGGATCTTCGAGGAGCTCGCCAAGGGCGACCCCGTGACCGCGGCATTCATCTCGATCCACAACATGTGTACCTGGATGATCGATACCTACGGCTCCGAGGAGCAGCGGCAGGAGTGGATCCCGAAGCTCGCGCCGATGGACGTCATGGCCAGCTACTGCCTCACCGAGCCGGGCGCCGGCTCGGACGCCGCGTCGCTCAGCACCAAGGCCGAGCGAGACGGTGACGACTTCGTGCTCAACGGCACGAAGCAGTTCATCTCCGGCGGCGGCGCGTCCGACCTGTACGTGGTCATGGCGCGCAGCGAGGGCGAGGGCGCGCGCGGCATCTCGACCTTCCTGGTGGACAAGGGGACCCCGGGCCTGTCCTTCGGGCCGCCCGAGGTGAAGATGGGCTGGCACAGCCAGCCCACCACCCAGGTGATCTTCGAGAACGTGCGGATCCCTTCGGATCGGATGTTGGGCGGGGTCGACGGTGCCGGTAAGGGCTTCGGCATCGCGATGAACGGCCTCAACGGCGGCCGCCTCAACATCGCCGCCTGCTCGCTGGGCGGCGCCCAGGCGGCCTACGACAAGGCTCTGCAATACATGACGGAGCGGGAGACCTTCGGGCGGAAGCTGATCGACGAGCCGACGATCCGATTCACGCTCGCCGACATGGCCACCTCGCTCGAGGCCTCGCGCCTGATCCTGTGGCGGGCCGCCACCGCGCTCGACGAGAACGACCCCGACAAGGTCGAGCTGTGCGCCATGGCGAAGAAGTTCGTGACCGAGACCTGTTTCCAGGTGGCTGACCAGGCGCTGCAGCTGCACGGCGGCTACGGCTACCTGCACGAGACCGGTGTCGAGAAGATCGTCCGCGATCTGCGCGTGAACCGGATCCTCGAGGGCACCAATGAGATCATGCGGATGGTCATCGGCCGCGCCGAGGCCGCCCGCGTCCAGGGCAGCAAGTAGGAGAGGCACCCCGACATGAGCACGATCGCATTCCTCGGTCTCGGCCACATGGGCGGCCCGATGGCCAAGAACCTCGTGGCGGCGGGGCACGCCGTCCGCGGCTTCGACCTGGTCCCCGCGGCGCAGGACGCCGCCCGGGCGGCCGGCGTCACGGTGGTCGACACCGCCGAAGAGGCGGTTGCCGGCGCGGACGCCGTGGTCACGATGCTGCCCAACGGGGCCATCGTGAAGTCGGTGTACGAGTCCGTCCTCCCGCACGCGGCGAAGGGAACGCTGTTCATCGACAGCTCCACCATCTCCGTCGACGACGCCCGCGCCGTGCACGCGCTCGCCGAGGCCGCGGGGATGCAGCAGGTGGACGCCCCCGTCTCGGGCGGCGTCAAGGGCGCCGACGCGGGCACCCTCGCCTTCATGGTGGGCGGCGGCGACGCCGCCTTCGCTGCGGCGCAGCCGGTGCTGGATCCGATGGCGGGCAAGGTGATCCACTGCGGCGGCTCCGGCAACGGGCAGGCCGCGAAGGTCTGCAACAACATGATCCTCGCGGTCCAGCAGATCGTCGTGGGGGAGGCCTTCGTCCTCGCCGAGAAGCTCGGGCTGGCGGATCAGGCGCTCTACGACGTGGTCACCGGGGCGACCGGCAACTGCTGGGCCCTGCACACGAACTGTCCCGTGCCGGGGCCGGTGGCGGGGGCACCGTCGGGCAACGATTTCCGGCCCGGCTTCGCGACGGCCCTGATGAACAAGGACCTCGGGCTGGCCATGGACGCCGTGGCATCCACCGGATCGAGTGCGCCGCTCGGTACCCACGCCGCCGAGCTGTACTCTGCGTTCGCGCAGGAGAACGGTGGCCTGGACTTCAGCGCGATCATTCAGACGCTGAGGTAGTCGAACCCAGCAGGAGGAGGCGGGCGCGATGGCAGAGCCGGACCCCCGGGACCCGATCGCCCGTGCCCGCCGCAACTGGGAGGACGCCGGGTGGGGCGGTGATATCGCCGCCGGCATGGAGGCGGTGACGTCCGTGATGCGCGCGCACCAGATCCTGCTCGCGCGGATCGAGGCGGCGCTCAAACCCTTCCGCCTGTCCTTCTCCCGGTTCGAGCTGCTGCGGCTGCTCGCCTTCACCAAGCGCGGCGAACTGCCGATCTCGAAGGCGAGTACCCGGCTCCAGGTGCACGTCTCCTCGGTGACCCACGCGATCGATCGGCTCGGCGAGGCCGGACTCGTCGAGCGCAAGCCCCATCCCACCGACGGCCGCACGACGCTGGTCGCGATCACCCCGGAGGGCAGGGAACTGGTGGAGAAGGCGACCGTGGTGCTCAACGAGGTCTTCGCCGACATCGGCATGGCCGACGACGAGTCCGCCGCTCTAGTAGGTGCGATCCGCTCGCTGCGCCGCTTCAACGGCGACTTCTAGAGGCATTGCGGCCTTGAGAACCTGCTGGCATAATATGCCAGTAGTTCGTCGTCGGTGAGGAGACGCGCATGCCCACTCGAAACGTCGTGATCACCCAGCGCCAGAGCGAGATGATCGAGCAGCTCGTCGCATCCGGCCGGTACCAGAACGCGAGCGAGGTGCTGCGTGAGGGGCTGCGCCTACTCGAGGAGCGTAAGACCGCGTACGAAGCGCGGTTGGCGGCCTTCAATGCCGCCATCGACATCGGGTTCGCGCAGGTCGCTGCAGGGGACTACGTCGAGCTGGAGTACGACGAGGTGGACGCATTCGTGGCGGGCCTTCGCCGCCGGAGTTCACAGGATGTAAAGACCGAGCGGTGAGATCTCTGAGGCTGTCGCCCGCTGCGCAGGCCGACATCGCTGAGATACTCGATTGGACGGAGAGGACCTTCGGCGAGGCCGCTGGCGATCGGTACGAAGCGTTGATCACCGACGGCTTGCACGAATTGCAGAGTGAGGTGGACTCGACCAGGTCGCGCGCGGTCGCTTCGAGGCAGAACGTCTTCTCGCGTCATCTGTCCACGATCCCGAGTACATCTGTGGGAGCCGAGGTGAAGCGGCCTCGGCACATCCTGAT
Source organism: Tsukamurella sp. II2bb (assembly GCF_057815145.1). NCBI lineage: Bacteria > Bacillati > Actinomycetota > Actinomycetes > Mycobacteriales > Tsukamurellaceae > Tsukamurella > Tsukamurella sp. II2bb. Next base: position 131,194 of record NZ_JBYPZI010000009.1, on the reverse strand, counting down.
CTACCGCGTCGACGGTGACGTGATCACAGTGGGTCGGGTGCTGCACGAGCGGATGGATGTCGAGCGGCAGCTCGCCCCCTGGATCTGGGAATGACGCGAGGAACGCGCTATGGGCCCCGCAGCGCGGGCCAGGTGACCCGCCGGTAACGACGCGGGCGGGGCGGGCAGGCAATAGGGTCGGTAGCCGTGCATGCAGAAGGAACGTTCACCGTCGAGCCCGTCTACCCCGAGTCGCTCGCCCCGCTCGCCGACCTCGCGCTCAACCTGCGCTGGGTGTGGCACGGCCCCACCCAGGACCTGTTCGCCACCGTCGCGCCCGAGGTGTGGGCGGCCACCCGGGACCCCCTCGCGGCCCTGCGCGGCGCCGATCAGGCGCGGGTGGACGCTCTCGGCGCTGACGAGGAGTTCGTCGCCCTGGTCCGCGCCCTGCGCGCGGATCTGAACGACTACCTCACGCGGCCGGCCTGGGCGGACGAACTCAAGGACGCCGTGAAATCGATCGCCTACTTCTCCATGGAGTTCGGCGTCAGCCAGACGCTGCCGAACTACTCCGGCGGCCTCGGCATCCTTGCCGGCGACCACCTCAAGGCCGCCTCCGATCTCGGTCTCCCGCTGATCGCGCTCGGCCTGCTCTACCGGCACGGGTACTTCCAGCAGTCGCTCTCCGCGGACGGTTGGCAGCTCGAGCAGTACCCGGCGCTGGACCCGACGCAGCTGCCGCTGCGACCGGTGACCCTTTCCACCGGGCAGCAATTGGTGGTCTCCGTGCCGCTCGCGGACCGGGTGCTCAGCGCCGCCGTGTGGCGCGCGGACGTGGGCCGGATCCCGCTGCTGCTGCTCGACACCGACATCGAGAACAACGACCCGGACCTGCGCGGCGTGACCGATCGGCTGTACGGCGGCGACGCGGAACACCGGCTGCGCCAAGAGATCCTGCTCGGGATCGGCGGCGTCCGCGCCGCCCGCGCCTTCTGCGACCTCACCGGCCACCCCGGGGTCGAGGTCTTCCACGCCAACGAGGGGCATGCCGGCTTCCTCGGCCTGGAGCGGATCCGCGAGCTCATGGCCACCGACGGCCTGACCTACGCGCAGGCGCGCACCCTCGCCCGCACCGCCACCGTCTTCACCACCCACACCCCGGTGCCGGCGGGCATCGACCGCTTCCCGGTGGACCTCGTGCGCCGCTACTTCGGCGACGCGAGCCAGATGTGCTCGCTCCTGCCCACGGTGCCGCTCGACGAGATCATCGCCCTCGGCGCCGAAGCCGACCCGGGCGTCTTCAACATGGCGCACATGGGTTTCCGTCTCGCCCAGCGGGCGAACGGCGTCTCGAAGCTGCACGGGGTCGTCAGCCGCGAGATGTTCGCGGGCCTGTGGCCCGGCTTCGAACCGGCCGAGGTGCCGATCGGCTCGGTCACCAACGGCGTGCACCACGGCACGTGGGCCGACCGCCTCGTCGCCGAACGCGCGACCGACCCGCTCTCGATGCCCGACGAGGCGCTCTGGCGGCTGCGGACCACGCTGCGGCACCGCCTCGTCGACGAGGTGCGCACCCGCACTCGCGCCGCCTGGATCGAGCGCGGCGCCGTCGACGCCGAACTCGGCTGGACGGACCGGATGTTCGATCCCGACGTGCTCACCATCGGCTTCGCCCGGCGCGTCTCCACCTACAAGCGCCTGACGCTGATGCTGCGCGATCCCGAGCGGCTCCGTGCGCTCCTGCTGGATCCGGACCGGCCCGTGCAGGTGGTGATCGCGGGCAAGAGCCATCCCCACGACGACGAGGGCAAGCGGCTCCTGCAGCAGCTGCTGCACTTCACCGACGACCGCACCCTGCGGCACCGGATCGCCTTCCTGCCCAACTACTCCATCGGCATGGCGGGGTACCTCTACCACGGCTGCGACGTGTGGCTGAACAACCCGCTCCGGCCGCTCGAGGCGTGCGGTACCTCCGGCATGAAGAGCGCCATGAACGGCGGTCTGAACCTGTCGGTCCTCGACGGCTGGTGGGACGAGCTCTACGACGGGGACAACGGCTGGGCCATCCCGTCGGCCGTGGGCGTGGATCCGAACCGTCGCGACGACATCGAAGCCGATGCCCTCTACGACCTCCTCGAGCACGACGTGGTGCCGGCCTTCTACGACCGGCGCGATGCCGACGATGCGCCCCCGCGCTGGCTCGCCAAGGTGCGCAACACCCTGGCCTCGACCGCACCCGAGGTATCGGCCGAGCGCATGGTGCGCGAGTACGCCACCGACTACTACCGGCCCGCCGCCCGCTCCGCCCGCGCCACGAAGCCCGCGATCGCCGAGCTGGTGGAGTACATCGACAAGGTCCGCGCCGGGTGGGACGAGGTGCGGGTGGGGCAGACGACCGCGGTCGTGGTGCCCGAGGGCGTCGATCTCACCGCACAGGTCGATCTGGGCGTGCTCGAGGACGGCGACGTCCGGGTCGAGGCCGTGATCGGCGGCGTCGACGAGGCCGGGGAGATCGTGGGCGGCAAGCCCGTTCGCCTGCACTGCGACGGCGAGCGCTACCGCGCGGTGCTGCCCGCCGAGGTGGGCCGGTTCGGCTACGCGGTGCGCGTGCTCCCGCAGCACCGGCTGCTCAGCGGGCCCGCCGAGCTCGGACTGGTGCGGTACGCACGGTGACGGTGCTCGCGGTGGACCTCGGCGGCACGAAGGTGGCGGCCGCGCTCGTCGAACCCGACGGCACCGTCGTCCCGGCCTCGCGGCATCGCGCCCCGACCGGGGAGGACGCGTCCACCGCCGATCTCGAGACCGCGATCTTCTCCGTGGTGCGCGCCGCGCTCGCGACGGCCGACGGCCCGGTGCAGGGCGTGGGCCTCGCCGCCGCGGGTCCGGTCGACGAGGCCGCGGGCACCACCTCGCCGATCAACCTGGAAGCCCTGCACGGCTTCCCGCTGCGCGACCTGGTGGCCGACGCCGCCGGCGGGCTGGACGTGGAGTTCCGCCGTGACGGCATCGCGATCGTGCTGGGCGAGCAGTGGCTGGGAGCGGCCCGCGGCTACGACGACGCCCTCGGGATGGTGGTCTCCACCGGCATCGGCGGCGGCTTCATCGTGGGCGGCCGCGCGCTCGGCGGCAATGCCGGCCACATCGGTCAGGTCGAGGTCTCCGGTTACACGGGCAGCGAATCGCTGGGGCGGACGACGATGCTCGAGTCGGTCGCGTCCGGCCCGCACACCGTCGAATGGGCACGCGCGCAGGGCTTCACCGGCTCGACGGGGGAGGAGTTGGGGGCGGCCTACCGGTCCGGCGACGAGGTCGCGGTGGCCGCGGTCCGACGGTGCGCCGCCGCCGTGGGGCAGGGGATCGGCAGCGCGCTGGCGCTGGTCCCCGTCTCGGTGGTCGTCGTCGGGGGCGGTTTCACGGGCGTCGCCGACGATTTCGTGGCGCTCGTCCGGGCGGCCGTCGCCGCGCATCCGCTGCCCTATGTCGCCGCCGCGCGGGTCGTGCCGGCGGGACTCGGCGACGACGCGCCGCTGGTCGGCGCGGCCGCCCTGGTCTACCGCCGGGACCTGCTGCCGTGACGGGCGGGTTGCTCTCGCCGCGCGATGCCCGCGTGCATTGGGCATCGGCGGTGATACCGAGCGACCAGTTCCTGCTCTACTGTTTCGATCACGGCGCCGGCGGGGCACCGTCGGTGGCTGAGGTCGCGGACGTGCTCCTGGCGCGGGCACCGTCGATCACGGACCTGCGGCTGCGGATCGCACCCGCCCCGGGCGATCTCGAACACCCGGCCTGGGCGCCCTGCGATGTCGTCGACGTCCGCGAGGGCATCGCCCCGACGTGGGACGCCGTCCCCGCCGCGGTGGCGCGCCTGTTCGCGCACCAAGTGGACGCGACCGTCTCGCCGTGGCGGCTGCACGTCTTCCCGCACGTCGCCGGCGCGCCGCGGTGCGCGGGACCGGCGACGGTGGTGGTGCTGCAGGTGGCGCACGCGCTCGCCGACGGCAGGCGGGCCAGTGCTCTCGCCCGGGCATTGTTCGGTACGGGTGTGCCGGGACCGGCGCCAGTCTTCCGCCCGCTGCCCGGACCGGTGCGGGCGGCCCGCGGTGTGCTGGGCCTGCCCGTCGCGCTGGCACGGACGGTCGCGCTCGGCCTGCGCAGCGCGCCGGCGCGTGCCGAGATCGACCGGCGCACTGCCGCCGGCCGGCTGCCGGGGCCCGTGCCCGGCAGCCCGCTGACCGCGCTCAATACGGCGCCCGACGGGACCCGTGACGTGCGGATGCTGGTGCGCGACAGTGCTCCTCTGCGCACCGGGCACACCGTGACGGTGACCGCGCTCGCCGCGGTCTCGCTCGCCGTCGAGCGGTACCTCCGGCTCCGCGGCGCCGCGGTGCCGGCCGAGTTGGCCGCGGAGGTGATGGTCGCGCGGGAGCGACGGCACGGCGAACGCAACGCCTTCGGCAACGTCTCGGTACCCCTGTTCCCCGGCGCGGCCGTAGTGGAGCGCGCCGGCCTCATCGCCACCGCGCTCGGTGCGGCGCGGGAGCGCGCCGCGAGTCCGCTGTGGCGCACCGTCGGCGCGGCGGAGGAGGCGGCACCGTCGGCCCTGGCGGCGCTCGGTGTGCGCTCCTTCGATCCCACGGCCGTGCCCGAGACGATGGCGGGCGCGACGGTGCTCTCCAGCGTGCACCGGGGACCGGCGGACCTGGAGCTGCTCGGCGGGAGATCGGTCTTCACCGCTGGCTTTCCGGCTCTGTCGCCCGCGATGGGGCTCACCCACGGAGTGCACGGGCTCGGCGACGCGGTCACCGTCTCGGTGACGAGTAGTCGGACGGCCGTACCGGATCCGGATCAGTACGCGGCGTTGCTCGCCGCGGCGCTCGACGAGGTGGCTCAGCCGCGCTGAGGCGCGGGGCCGGTGGTGTCGCCGATCACCAGGTCGACGTTCATCGCCAGGGTGGGCAGCGGCGCACCGTCGTTCGCGGCGAGGATCGCCTGCGCCGCCAGCCGGCCCATCTCGACGACCGGCTGGCGGATCGTGGTGAGGGAACGGGCGAAGCCGTCTACCCGGATACCGTCGAAACCGACGACGGACAGGTCCTCGGGGACGCGCAGCCCCCGCGCCTCCGCCGCACGGATCGCGCCGATGGCGAGCAGGTCGGACTGGGCGATCACTGCGGTGAGAGGTCCTTCGCCGCTATCGGTTTCGCGGCTGAGGAGTTCCTCGGCGGCGCGGAAGCCCTCGTCGATCGTGCTGTCGGTGCTGATCGCGATCGGTGCCCCCGGGAAGGCCGCGAGCGCGGCGCCGGTACGCGCCCGCTCCACGTCGCCCTGCCGCAGCCGGACGATGCCCGCGCGGCGGTGGCCGAGCGCCTGCAGATGGCTCGTCAGTCGCCGGGTGGCGGCGCGGTTCTCGACCCCGACGCTGCCGAGGTCGTCGACCTGGTTGCCCGCGGTCACGACGGGCAGGGAGCGCCGCGCCATCGCCGCGCGGAGTTCGGGGAGGGCGGGCGAGCAGCCCGCGGCGACGACACCGTCGACGGGGAGCGTCCGCAGGCGTTCCTCCGGGATCGAGTCGGGGATCAACAGGACGGAGGTGGCGGTGGCCGCGAGGGCGGAGGAGACCCCGTCGAGGATCCCGATGACGACCGGGTCGCGGAAGGCGCGGCCGGTCTCGTCGTCGACCTGGACGCCGATGATGTCCGTGCGTCCGCTGCGGAGGGAACGCGCGCGGGGGTCCGGCCCCTCGTAGCCCAGTGCTGCTGCTGCGGCGAGGACCCGCGCTCGAGTCGCCTCGCTGATGGGCTTGTCGACGCCGAAGGCGTGCGAGGCCGTGGACAGCGAGACGCCCGCCGCCTCGGCGACGTGCACCAGGGTTATTCGGTTTGACCCGCGTGTCATGGGCACCTAGCCTAGCAAGGACTAATCGAAACGTTTCGAAGGGTAGATCGGTGAGCGTGGACTTCCAAAGGCAGAGGGTGAGCGAGGCGGGCGCCTCCGTGCTCGCCTGGCGCAACGGCATCTTCGTGATCTTCGCCCTCAGCGGGCTCACCTTCGCGAGCTACCTGGGGCGGCTGCCGCAGGTCCGCGACGACCTGGGGGCCAGCACCCTGCAGATCAGCCTGCTGACCTTCGGGCTCGCGGTCGGCTCCGTCGTGGGCCTCGTCGGCTCGGGGGCACTGGCGGCGCGGTTCGGCGCACGCCGCGTGCTGGCGGTGACCGTGCCCGCGCTGGGCGTGACCATGATCGCGGCCGCCGCGGGCGCGCAGTCCGGCAACTACCTGCTCACGCTGCTGCCCCTCGTCTTCGTCGGGCTCTCGCACGGCATCACCGACGTCTGCATGAACCTCTCCGGGGCCGAGAACGAGCGGGCACTCGGGCGCACCGTGATGCCGGCCTTCCATGCGGCCTTCTCCGTGGGCACCGTCGCGGGCGCGCTGACCGCTGCCGCCGCCCAGGCGGCGCACGTCCCGCTGCTCCCGCACCTGATCGTGGTGAACGGCGTGCTCCTGGTGTCCGGGTGGTTCGCGCTGCGGCACGTGCCCTTCCAGGCGCACGACGCCGACGACCACGCTCCGGTCTCCCGGCGGGAGCGGCTGGCGGTCTGGCGCGAGCCGCGCACGCTGCTCATCGGGCTGATGGTCCTCGGCATGGCGCTCACCGAGGGCAGCGCCAACGACTGGCTGGCGCTCGCGATGGTCGATGATCACGGCACGTCGAAGACCGTCGGCACGCTGACCTTCGCGGTCTTCGTGACCTTCATGACGATCGGGCGGTTCGCGGGCACGAAGGCGCTCGACCGGTACGGCCGGGTCCGGACGCTGCGCGCGTGCGGTGTGCTCGCCTTCGTCGGACTGTCGATGGTGATCTTCGGCCCGACCTGGCTCGCCTACCCGGGCGTCGCACTGTGGGGCCTCGGTGCCTCGCTCGGCTTCCCCGTCGGCATGTCCGCCGCGGCCGACGAGCCGCGCATGGCCGCGGCCCGCGTCTCCGTGGTCTCGACCGTCGGCTACCTGTCCTTCCTCGCCGGCCCGCCGGTCATCGGTGCACTGGGGGAGTACGTCACGCTGCTCTACGCGCTGATCCTGGTGCTCGTCGCCGTCGCCGTCGCGGTCGTCGTGGCGCCTGCAGCGCGCGAACCGGAGCAGGCGGCACCGCCGACCTGCTCCTGACGTGGGCGCCGGCGCTGACGCCCGGCATCGTCGGTGCTCCCCAGCGGGAGGGCGCACAGCCACCGTCGGCCCGCCCCTAGCGGGGCGTGCAGCGCCTCCGCGTGTCGTGCACTCCCTAGGTCCGTGGACCTAGGGAGGTGTCCGCCCCGCTAGGGAGCGCGCCCGAGCGGAGCGAGGTGAGGCGAGGGAGTAGGGCGCGCGGGGGCCTGTGGATAACTCGGATCCTGTGGATGAAGCCGCGATATCGGCGGTTCTGCGGGGTAGAGGGGACACCACCTCACGGCATGATCGCCGCATGGGGGAGTTGATGACGCGAGAGTTGCTGCTGGCGCAGGGATGGACGCGGAACAGGATCCGGCAGGAGCTACGGCGCAAGAAGCTGCGACTGCTGTGGCCGACGATCTATACGGACGAGCCGGTCGGCGAGGCGTGGGTCGAGTACGAACGGATGGTGCGGGCGGCCGGCACCGTCGGAGGCTGGGGCGTGATCAGCCACCAGAGCGCCGCGGTGCTGTGGGGGCTGCCGTTGCTCAGCCCGGACTACGCACGCGTGCACACCACGATCGACGACCGGCACAAGGGCGGACTGGTCAGTGGGAAGCGACACGTGCACCCGCGGCCGCTGCCACCCGAGGACGTCGTGGTGCTGGACGGGATCCGGGTCACGTCCCTCGCGCGGACCGCGGTCGACTGCGGGATGGCCGGAACGTACGAACAGGCCCTCGTCGTCTTCGACGGTGCGCGGCTGGTCCCGCGCGTGCCGAAGCCGACGGATCGGCCGACGGTGCCGTTGGCGGACCTGGTGCGGGTCGCGAAGGGGCTGGGTAGGCGGACGGGCAGTGAGACGGCGATGCGTGCCCTTGCGGATTCCGTGGAATGCAGCGAATCGGTGGGGGAGTCGTGGTCGCGGGCGCGGATGATCCAGTGGAAGCTCCCCGCTCCGGCTCTGCAGCGGACGTTTCGGATCAGGGGCCGGACATATCACGTCGACTTCTACTGGGGACGGCTCGTCGGTGAGTTCGACGGTGACGGCAAGTACCGGAACGACGCGGACCGTCGGGCGTACGAACAGCGACGGGACAGCGACTTCGTAACCATCGGGATCACCGTCTGCCATTGGAAGTGGGAGGATCTGCTCGATCGGCGGCGGTTCTACGCGATCCTGACCGCACAGATGTTCAACACCGGGATGATCACCTCGATCCCTCGGTTTCCGGGCTGACGCGCCCCGCACCGTCGGATGTCCTGGCGCGTCGGCACCGTCGGACTCCCTAGCGGGGCGTGCAGCGCCTCCGCGTGTCGTGCATTCCCCAGGTCCGTGGACCTAGGGAGGTGGCCGCCCCGCTAGGGAGCGCCCACGAGCGAAGCGAGCGGCGGGTAGGCGGTGGGGGTCAGCGGAGGAGTTGCCAGGCGAAGGCGGCGGCGAGGGCGCCGGCGCCGTTGAGGCACCAGTGCAGGGCGATGGGGGCGATGAGGGAGCCGCTGCGGGAGCGGAGCCAGGTGAACACCCAGCCGGCGAAGGCGGTGGCGACCACGGCGCCCGCGATGCCGAGGAACTGGGCCAGCGGGCCGGCGCCGAGGATCTTCGTCAGGCCCGCGTTGCCGCTGGTCAGGCCCAGCGACGAGGCGATGTGCCAGAGGCCGAAGAGCAGCGACCCGGTGACCACGACCCAGCGGAAGTGCATCGCCCGCGAGAGTGTGCCGTGCAGCGCGCCGCGGAAGGCGAGCTCCTCGGGAATCACCGTCTGCAGCGGGATGATCACCATCGAGGCGATGATCGCCGTCGAGAAGGTGGCGTACCGGTCGTTGAGGAACAGGCCCCGCGTGACCGGCAGCAGGGCGCCGACCACGATCACCGTCGCCACCACGAGGACCGCCGCGGCGGCGTACTTCGCCCCCGAACGCCAGTGCTCGCGGCCCAGGCCCAGCTCGTGCCAGTCCAGCCCGCGGTGCCGCGCGATGCCGATGAGCAGGACCGCGGAGACCGGCACGGCCAGCAGGGCGGCCCAGCTGCTGGTGAAGTGCGCGATGAGGTTGGTGGCCACCAGCACGGCGACGACGACGCCGACGTCGACGATCGCCCGCGCACCCGAGAGCGCCGAACGCAGCGCGGAGTGATCGGGGGCGGTCGTCGACTGTGCGGTCATTCGATCCATGGTCCAGATGCACGGCGGTTCGCGCAACGGGCGTGAGCCTCGCTAAGGTGTCCACCCGTGACCAAGGACCGCAGCACGCCGGCCGACGGCGGCCGGTCGAGCGGCCTCCGGCGCATCGCGCTTCCCCTCTTCCTCGTGGCGGTCGGCGCCCGGATCGTCTGGATCCTCGCCGGGAAGCACAACTTCAACTTCGTCGACCTGCGGGTCTACTACGAGGCGGCCCAGCGGGTGACCGCGGACGGCGGGCTGTACGACTTCGCCCTCCGCGAGTACACGCCCCAGCAGCCGCTGCCCTTCACCTACCCGCCCTTCGCGGCGCTCTTCTTCTACCCGCTCAAGTTCCTGCCCTTCCCGGTGGTCGCCGTCGGCTGGGTGGCGCTCACCGCGGGCCTGCTGTTCCTCGTCATCCGCATGTGCCTGGCGATCCTGGCCGCGGGGCGCGGGGCACCGTCGCGCCTGGGCGACGTGCCGCGCGAGCTGCCCCTGGTGTGGACCGCGGGCGCGCTGTGGATCGACCCGGTGCGCACCAACCTCGACTACGGCCAGATCAACGTGGTCCTGATGACCTTCGGTGTGTGGGCCGCGTACCTCGTGGCCCGCGCCGCGCCGGGCCCCGCGCTCGCGCGCAGGCCGGGCGGGGTCGACGGTGCCTCCGGCCTCCTGATCGGCATCGCGGCCGGGATCAAGCTCACCCCCGCGGTGGGCGGGCTCTTCCTGCTGGCCCGGGGCCGGGTGTGGGCGGCGGTCGTCTCCGCCCTCACCTTCGTCGCGACCGTCGGGGTGAGCTACCTCGTGCTCCCGGCCGAGACCCGCCGCTACTTCACGGTGCTGCTCGGCGACACCGGCCCCATCGGGGACCCCGCCAAGCCCGATAACCAGGCGCTCCGGGGCGCGGTCTCCCGGTTCGCGGGGTACGACGTGGGCACGGGCCCGGCGTGGATCGTGGCGGTCGCGGTGGCCGCCGTGCTGCTCTTCGCCGCATGGTGGGTGGTGCGGCGCGGCGATGCGCTCATCGCGCTGGTCCTGGTCCAGTGGTTCGGCCTGCTGGCCTCGCCGATCTCGTGGATCCACCACTTCGTGTGGATCGTCCCGCTGCTGATCTGGGTGGTGCACGGGCCGCTGGGGCGCGGCGGGGGTGTGGACTTCCTCACCCCGGGCGCGGCGTACACGGTCTGGTCGACGAGGGCGGCCCTGTTCGTCGCCGTCCTGGGATACATCGGCGTGCACTTCATGCTCAAGGGGCTCGGGGTGATCGGTGTCCACGACGGTCTCCTCTGGGCGGTCCTCATGGCGCCGGGCGTGCTCGCCGCCGTCGTCCTGGTGGCGCTGATCCTCACGCAGCGCCGGCGGCTGGACGCACTAGTCTGAGCGGATGACCAACCTCGGCCGCATCGGCCTGGCGCTCCTGACCGCCGCGACCCTCGCGACCAGCGCCTGCGCGACCAGCACGGCACCGTCGAAGGAGAGCGGCGCACCGTCGGCCACCGGGACGGTGACCCTGGTGACCCACTCGAGCTTCCACCTGCCGGAAGGAGTTCTCGCCGACTTCACGAAGCAGACCGGGCTGGCGGTCAAGACCGTCGAGCTGGGCGACGGCGGCGAGCTCGCCACCAAGCTCTCGCTGACCCCGGGCAACCCGCCCGGCGACGTGGCCTACGGCGTCGACAACACCTACGCGGCGCGGCCGGTGCGGGCGGGCGTCTTCGACGACTACGTCTCGCCCGCCGCGGCGAACGGCGCCCAGGACTACGCCCTGGCCGGGATGCCGCAGCTCACCGCGATCGACTTCGGCGACGTCTGCGTCAACATCGACACCCGCTACTTCCGCGAGAAGAACCTGCCCGAGCCCGTCACCTACCAGGACCTCGCGAAGCCCGAGTACAAGGGTCTGACCGTGGTCGAGAACCCGGAGACGGCGTCGCCGGGCATGGCCTTCCTGGCCGGCACCGTCGCGACGCTCGGCGAGGGCTGGCAGGACTACTGGCGGTCGCTGCGCGCGAACGAGGTCTCCGTGACACCGAACTGGACGACGGCGTACTCGACCGACTTCTCCGGCTCCGCAGGCAAGGGCCCGAAGCCGATCGTCGTCTCCTACGCCAGCTCGCCCGCCGCCGAGGTGGGCAAGGACGGGTCCGCGCCCCCGACCAGGGCGCTGCTCGACACCTGCTTCCGGCAGGTCGAGTACGCGGGCGTGCTGCGCGGCACCAAGAACCCCGACGGTGCGCGCAAGCTCATCGACTTCCTGCTCTCCCCGGCGGCGCAGGCCACCATCCCGGACGAGATGTACGTCTACCCCGTGACCCGCGGCGTCGCGCTGCCCGAGTCCTGGGCCAAGTACGCGCCCGTCCCGCCGAAGGCCGCGACCCTGCCCGCTGATCGCCTCGCCGACGAGCGCGACACCTGGGTGCGGCAGTGGCGGCAGCTCATGGGGCGGTGACCTCCCGGGTGCTGCTCCGGCGCGCGCCGGCGGCGTCCCCGGCGCGGTTCGCGCTGCTTGCCGCGCCCCTGCTGTTCGTCGCGGTCTTCTTCCTTTGGCCCGTCGCGGCGATCCTCGCGCGGGGTCTGTCCTCCGACGGTGTCGGCCTCCGCGAGGGCTTCACCGGCGCGGGCGGCCTGGGACTGGTCTGGTTCACGCTCTGGCAGGCGGCCGCGTCGACGCTGCTCACGGTGGCTCTGGGCCTCCCGCTCGCGTGGCTCACCGCGCGGGTCCGGTTCCGCGGGCAGTGGCTCGTCCGCGTCGCGGCGACGGTGCCCTTCGTCCTGCCGACCGTGGTGGTCGGCGTCGCCTTCCGCGCGCTCTTCGCGCCCGGCGGCACCCTGGGCCTCCTCGGGCTCTCGGAGACCGTGTGGGCCGTGCTGCTCGCGCACGCCTACTTCAACGTCTCGGTGGTGGCGCGGATCGTCGGCGGCGTGTGGTCGGCGGTCGACCCCCGCGCCGAACAGGCCGCCCGGACGCTCGGCGCCGGACCCCTGCGCGCCTTCCTCAGCACGACCGGCCCGGCGCTGCTGCCCGCCATCGCCTCCGCGGCGTCCGTCGTCTTCCTGTTCTGCGCGACCAGCTTCGGCATCGTGCTCGTGGTGGGCGGGACCCGGCTGCGCACGCTGGAGACCGCGGTCTACCAGGAGGTCGTCGGTGCCTTCGACCTGCGGACGGCCGCTCTGCTCGCCCTCGTCCAGATCCTGATCGTGGTGCTCGCCGTCGCGCTCAGCGGCGCGCTGCGGGTGCGGGTCTCGCGCCCGTCGACGGCGGCGCGCGTCGATCCGCCCCGCGCCGTCGGCCGCGCCCGGCTCGCGGTGCTCGTCGGTGTGCCCGTGAGCGTGACGCTGCTGCTCTTCCCGCTCGCCGCGCTCGTGCTGCGCTCGCTACACCCCGACCCGTCGGGCGCGCTGGGCCTCGATGCCTACCGGCGGCTGACCACCGACTTCGGCGGCGTCGTCCCGGTCAAGGCGCTGATGATGTCGCTCGTCACGGCCGCGCAGGCGGGCGCGATCGCGCTCCTCGTCGGCGGGCTCGCCGCGGTCGCGATCGCCCGCTCGCGGGGACTGCTGAGCCGGTTCGCCGATGCCGTGGTGATGCTGCCGCTCGGGGTCAGTGCGGTGACGCTCGGCTTCGGGTACCTTCTGGCGCTGCAGTCCCTGCCCGCCGTCCGCGAGTCGGCGGCCGTGCTGCCCTTCGTGCAGGCCCTCGTCGCGGTGCCGCTGGTGGTGCGGGTCCTGGTGCCCGCCCTCGGGGCCGTCGACCCGCGGCAGCGCCAGGCCGCCGCCGTTCTCGGCGCCTCGCCGCTGCGCGTCTTCGTCTCCGTCGACCTGCCGGTGATCAGCCGCTCGGTCGCAGTGGCCGCGGGTTTCGCCTACGTCGTCACGCTGGGCGAGTTCGGCGCGGCGAGCTTCCTGGTGCGTCCCGAGCAGATGACGCTGCCCGTCCTCATCGGGCGGATCGCCGGGCGGCCGGGCTGGGACAGCGCGGCGCTCGCCGCGTCCTGCTCGGTGCTGCTGATCGTCGCGACGGTGCTCGTGATCGGCATCGTCGAGGCGCTGCGCCGCGACGACGTGGGAGGGGCCGAGTTCTGATGCGTATCCGTGGAGGCGAGGACAGGGGAGGGGAGCGACGATGCTGACCATCGACCGGGTCTCGGTGCGGTACGGCGACCGGACCGCCGTGCGGGACGTCACGCTCACCGTCGGGCAGCCGGACGGGGCCGAGCGTGCCGGCGTGACCGCTCTGCTGGGTCCGTCGGGCTGCGGCAAGTCGACGCTCCTGCGCGCCGTCGCCGGGCTCGAACCCCTCGCCGGCGGCCGGGTGCTGTGGGACGGGGACGACCTCGCGCACGTGCCCACCCACCGCCGCGGCTTCGGCATGGTCTTCCAGGACGGCCAGCTCTTCGGGCACCGCGACGTCGCCGGGAACATCCGGTACGGGCTGCAGCGCCATCGCTGGCCCCGCGCCGCGGCGAGCGCTCGCGTCGAGGAACTGCTCGAGCTGGTGGGCCTGCCGGGGATGGGTGGGCGGCCCGTCGGCGAGCTCTCCGGCGGACAGCAGCAGCGCGTCGCGCTGGCGCGGGCCCTGGCGCCGAAGCCCCGGCTGCTCCTGCTCGACGAGCCGCTCTCCGCACTCGACCGCCAGCTGCGGGACCGCCTCGTCGGCGACCTGCGCCGCATCCTGCGCGAGACCGGCACGCCTGCGCTGATCGTGACCCACGACCACGACGAGGCCGCCGAGCTCGCCGACACCGTCGCGGTGCTGGACGACGGCGAGCTCGCCCAGGTGGACCGGCCGGCCCGCCTGTGGCGGCGTCCCCGCACCCCGGAGATAGCGCGCTTCCTCGGCTACTCCGTGCTGCTCGACGCGCAGGTCGAGGACCGGCTGGCGACCTCGGCGCTGGGGCGGATCCCCGTCGATCGCCCCGACGGTAGCGTCCGGCTCGGGCTGCGGCCGGGATCCGTCGTGCTCCGGGCGCACGGCGTCCCGGCCCGCGTGACGGGCTCGGTCCCCACCGCCGACGGGGTCCGGATCACCGCCGCCGTCGACACCCCCGACGGCGCCCTGCTCGTCGACGCCCTCGGCGACACCCCGCCGGCCGACGGCGCGACGGTGCACCTCGCGCTCGACCCCCGCCGCGTGGCCGTGATCGGATGAGGCCATGACGACCGAGGTCTTCACCCCGCGGCAGGCCCGCGCCCTCCTGTCTATCGCCGACACTCTCGTTCCCGGCGGCGACGGCGTGCCCGGCGCGCGCGACATCGACCTCCTCGCCGCCGTCTCCCGGACCGCGCGGCACAAGATGCTGCCGCGCGAGCTGCGCGAGCTCAAGGCCTTCCTCGACGTCTGGGACACCCGCGGCTTCGGGTTGGCCACCGGGATCGGACCGCGGCACTTCTCGGCGCTGCCGCACGCGCGACGCGAACAGGCGCTGCTCGCGTGGGGCAGGCACCCGCTCGCGCCGGTCCGCGCCGTCTTCCAGGGGCTGCGCACGCTCCTGATCGGCGCCTACTACATCGCCCCGGACGCGACCGCCGCCCGCGCGGCGATCGGCTGCCCCGAGGCCCCCGGCCCGCTGCCCGGCGCCCCCGAACCCCCGCTGCGACCGATGACGATCCCCGCGGGCGGCGCGCGACTGACCGCCGACGTCGTGGTGGTCGGCTCGGGCGCGGGCGGCGGCACCGCGGCGGCCGTGCTCGCCGCCGCCGGGCTCGACGTGCTCGTGCTCGAACGCGGCGGCTACCACGACGACCGCGACTTCGGCGCCGGCGAACTGGACTCGCTCACCGCGCTCTACGCGGGCGCCCCCGCGGTCTCCGCCGAGGGCCAGTTCGCCTCGTTCATGGCCGGCGGCACGCTGGGCGGCGGCACCGTCGTCAACTGGTCCACCTCCTTCGCCACGCCCGCGCACGTGCGTGAGGAATGGGCCGCGCACGGGGCCCGGCAGTTCGCGGGGGAGGAGTTCACCCGCTCGCTGGCGGCGGTGCAGCGACGCCTCGGGGTGAACACCGAGCACAACCGGGCCTCGGCCCGCGACGCGATCCTCGAGCGCGGACTCACGGCCCTCGGCTGGCACTGCGACGCGATGCCGCGCAACGTCGTCGGCTGCGACCAGGGCGTCGAGTGCGGACGCTGCGGCTACGGCTGCCGGATCGGCGCCAAACAGTCGACTGTGAAGACCTGGCTGCGGGACGCCGCCGACGACGGTGCACGGATCGCCGTCGGCGCCGAGGTGCGGCGGGTCGTCGTGGAGCAGGGGCGCGCCACCGGCGTCGAGGCGATCGGGCCCGGCGGTGCCCCCGTCACCGTCGCCGCGCGGGCGGTCGTGGTCGCGGCGGGTGCGCTGCAGACCCCGCCCCTGCTGCGGCGATCCGGCCTGCGGAACAAGCGGATCGGGGAGAACCTCCGGCTGCACCCGGTGACCTCCGTCGCCGGCGTCTTCGACGAGGACGTCCGGCCCTGGGAGGGCGGGCTGCAGACCCGCTACTCGACGGAGCACGCCGACCTCGACGGCGACGGCTACGGCGTGATCTACGAGACCGGGCCGGCCGGGCCCGGTGCGGTCACCCTGTTCCAGCCCTGGCACTCCGCCGCGCAGCACGCCGCCGACATGCTCGCGCTGCGGCACACGGCGCAGATCGGGGTCCTGGTCCGGGACACCGGGAGTGGGCGGGTCACCGTCGGGCGGGACGGCGAGCCCGTCGTGCGGTACCGGCTCAGCGACCACGACGCCGCGCACATGCACTGCGGCGTCGTCGGGGCGGCGGAGATCCTCGCCGCCGCGGGCGCGCGGTCGGTGCGCAGCTCGCACCAGAACCGGGTGGCCGCCGAGCTTCCCGGGCGGCTCGACGGCTTCGCCGCCGCCGCGCACCGGGAGGGCTACGCGCCCGCCCGGTGCATGATGATCGCCCTGCACATCATGGGCTCTGCCGCGATGGGCGGGAGCCGGGAGACCTCCGCGACCGATCCGGACGGGGCCACCTGGGAGGTGCCTAACCTCGTCGTCGCGGACGCCTCGTGCTTCCCGACCCCGAGCGGGGTGAACCCGATGATCTCCATCGAGGCCATCGCCCACATGAACGCCACCCGCCTGGCGGCGCGGCTGGCCTAACCGCGCTCGCCCCGCCGGAGGTACCAGTCGGGGAGCGGCTCGGTGGTCAGGCGCGTCGTGTCGCCGGGCCTGGTCAGGGTGAAGACGGCGCGCTGGATGCGGGGGATGCGGTTCATGTCGTCCGCGATCGCCGCCAGGCGCGCCGCCACCTGGGACTCCGGCAGGTCGCCCTCGAGGTCGACGGCGGCGACGAGGAAGAGACGGTCGGCGCCGACCCACTCCAGGTGCAGGAAGCTCACCTGCTTGACGTCCGGGTGCGCGAGGAGCGCCTCCAGCATGCGGTTGCGGGCCAGGGGCGTGGCCTCCTCGCCGGTGAGGAAGTCCATGTTCCGGCGGATCAGGAAGACGGCGACGAAGCCCAGCAGGACGCCCACCGCGATCGACCCGATCGCGTCCCACGCGGGATTCCCGGTGACCTGGTGCAGGGCCATCCCGGTCGCGGCGATGACGATCCCGATCAGAGCGCTCAGGTCCTCGGCGAAGACGGAGCGCAGCACCGGGTTCGACGTGATCCGCACGTAGCGGAGCGGATGCATCATGCGCTCCCGCGCGCCCGCCCGCGTCTGCCGCAGGGCCTGCAGGAAGGAGGTGCCCTCCAGCACGAACGAGATCGCCAGGACGGCGTAGCCCCAGCCGTACTCCGTCGCCTCCTCCGGCGCGCCGAGGGCCGAGATGCCGTGCCACACCGACACCGCCGAGCCCACGCTGAACAGGCCGAAGGCCGCGAACATCGACCACACGTAGGCGGAGCGCCCGTACCCGAACGGGTGGGCCGCGTCGGCCGGCTTGCCGGCCCGCTTCGCCCCGACGAGGAGGAAGACCTCGTTGCCCGTATCGGCCCACGAATGCGCGGCCTCGGCCACCATCGCGGCGGACCCGGTGATCGCCGCGGCGACCGACTTCGCCAGGGCGATCAGCACGTTCGCGCCGAAGGCGAGCAGCACCGTCAGCAGGCTCTCGTCCTGGGAATCGCCGCTCGCCTCGGAAGTCATGCTGCCGATCGTAGGCCCGCGCGTGCGCCGCGCCGGGCATGATGGAGCCCATGGGAGCATTCGATCCGTACGTCGCCGACGACCGCCGCTACGACAGCGTCCCCTACCGGCGGGTGGGGGAGTCGGGCCTGCGACTCCCGGCGGTCTCGCTCGGCCTGTGGCACAACTTCGGCGACGACAAGCCCTTGCAGACCCAGCGCGACATCCTGCGCCGCGCCTTCGACCTGGGCGTGACCCACTTCGACCTCGCGAACAACTACGGCCCGCCGCCCGGCAGCGCCGAGCGGAACTTCGGCACCCTCTTCGCCGAGGACTTCCGGCCCTACCGGGACCAACTGATCATCTCCTCGAAGGCGGGCTGGGACATGCAGCCCGGGCCCTACGGCTTCGGTGGCTCGCGCAAGTACCTGCTGGAGTCGCTGGACCAGTCGCTCGCCCGGATGGGGCTGGACCACGTCGATATCTTCTACAGCCACCGGCCCGATCCGGACACCCCGCTGGAGGAGACGATGGGCGCGCTGCACACGGCCGTGACCTCGGGGCGGGCCCTGTACGTGGGCATCTCGTCGTACAGCGCCGAGCTCACCGCGCGGGCGCAGGAGATCATGCGCGCGCTGGGGACCCCGCTGCTGATCCACCAGCCCTCGTACTCGATGCTCAACCGCTGGGTCGAGCGCGGCGGGGAGGCCGGCGGGCCCTCGCTGCTGGAGACGACCGCCGCCGAGGGCATGGGGGTGATCGCCTTCTCCCCGCTGGCGCAGGGGCTGCTCACCGACCGCTACCTGCACGGCGTTCCGGAGGACTCCCGCGCCGCCGCGGGCAAGAGCCTCTCCGGCGGCATGCTCTCCGACGAGAACCTGGCCCGCGTCCGGGGGCTGGCGGGGATCGCCGCGGACCGCGGGCAGACGCTCGCGCAGATGGCGATCGCGTGGGTGCTCCGCTCGTCGTCGGTGACCTCCGCGCTGATCGGGGCGTCCAGTGTGGCGCAGCTCGAGGACAGCGTCGGCGCGGTCGGGAACCTCGAGTTCAGCGCCGGCGAACTGGCCGAGATCGACGAGTTCGCCGTGGACGGTGACGTGAACATCTGGTGGGGCGCCACCGCCTCGACGGGGTCGGGCGGGTAGCGGAACGGACTAACGGGACGAATGTCGCGGTTCCACTGCGGAAACGCCCGGTCGCGACTTCACTGGACTCGCCCGACGACGAACGAGGAGACCCATGACCATCGCCCCGGCGCAGCAGGCCCACCGACACCACGTCGTCATCATCGGCTCGGGCTTCGGCGGCCTGACCGCGGCGCAGTCGCTCAAGAACGCGGACGTGGACATCACCCTGATCTCGAAGACCACGAGCCACCTGTTCCAGCCGCTGCTGTACCAGGTGGCGACAGGCATCCTCTCCGAGGGCGAGATCGCGCCGAGCACCCGGCTCGTGCTGCGCGATCAGAAGAACGTGCGCGTGCTGCTCGGTGAGGTCGAGGACGTCGACCTCGCGGCGAAGACGGTCACCTCGAAGCTCATGACGATGGAGACGGTGACCCGGTACGACAGCGTGATCGTGGCCGCCGGGGCCCAGCAGTCGTACTTCGGCAACGATCACTTCGCGACCTACGCGCCGGGTATGAAGACCATCGACGATGCGCTCGAACTGCGCGGCCGGATCCTCGGCGCCTTCGAGGCGGCGGAGGTCTCGACCGACCCGGTCGAACGCGAGCGGCGCCTGACCTTCGTGGTGGTCGGCGCGGGGCCCACGGGGGTCGAGCTGGCCGGGCAGATCGCCGAGCTGGCCGAGCGCACGCTCGTCGGGGCCTTCCGGACCATCACCCCGTCGGACTGCCGGGTGATCCTGCTCGACGCCGCGCCGGCGGTGCTGCCGCCGATGGGGCCCAAGCTGGGGCGGAAGGTGCAGGCGAATCTCGAGGCGATGGGCGTCGAGGTGCAGCTCAACGCGATGGTCTCCGCGGTCGACTACCAGGGCATCACCGTCAAGGAGAAGGACGGCACCGAGCGGCGCATCGAATGCGCCTGCAAGGTGTGGTCCGCGGGTGTGCAGGGCAACCCGCTCGGCAAGCTCATCGCCGACCAGGTGGAGGGGACGGAGGTCGACCGCGCCGGGCGCGTCGTCGTCGAGCCGGACCTGACGGTCAAGGGGCATCCGTACGTCTTCGTCGTCGGCGACCTGATGGCGGTGCCGGGTGTGCCGGGCATGGCGCAGGGCGCGATCCAGGGGGCCAAGTACGCGACCAAGCACATCATCGCGTCGCTGGAGGGCAAGGACCGCCCGGCCGAGCGAGCCCCCTTCAAGTACTTCGACAAGGGCAGCATGGCCACGGTGTCGCGGTTCAACGCGGTGGTCAAGGTGAAGAAGATCGAGTTCGGCGGCTTCATCGCGTGGTTGATGTGGCTGGCGCTGCACCTGGTGTACCTGGTGGGCTTCAAGAACCGGTTCAGCACGCTGATCACCTGGCTGATCACCTTCTCCAGCCGCGGTCGCGGCCAGATGGCGATCACCAGCCAGATGGTCTACGCGCGTCTCGCGATGCATCAGCTGCAGAGCAAGCAGGGGGAGCTCGCCGCGGTCGAGGAGGCGGAGGAGCTGGAGCGGAGCAACGAGGCGTGAGTCCGGGGCCGGGGGCACCGTCGGCATGCCCGACGGTGACCCGGGCGCTCAGGCGGCCCGGGTGCGGCCGGGGTTCGCGCGGATCGACCCCAGGGCCTTCTGCATCTCCTTCTTGGAGGCGCCGTCGGCCGACATGCGGTTGAGCTTGCAGATGACGACCGGGCACTTGAGGCACCGCGTCTTCTTGCGGCAGCACTTCTTCTTGGGCTTGCGGCCCACGAGTTCATGCGCCTTCTTCTTGCTCACGTCAGTAGGTTAGCGCAACCTAACGAGCGATTGTCAATCGTCACACCGGGGCCGTCCGATTCGGGGCGGAACCGGTTTTCCCCGTAACCTGGAGGCGACCAGGCGTGTGCCCACGCCCCCTTCTCCGTGTCCGCGTGAGCCGCTCGACGAGCCCATGCGCGCGCGGACGCCAGCACAGGAGAATCTTCGTGACCCAGCCCAGCTTCCGCAACGTCGCCATCGTCGCGCACGTCGACCACGGGAAGACCACCCTCGTCGACGCGATGCTGCGGCAGTCCGGCGCGTTCGGTGAGCGCGCCGAGCTGGTGGACCGCGTGATGGACTCAGGTGACCTGGAGAAGGAGAAGGGCATCACCATCCTGGCGAAGAACACGGCCGTGCACCGTGTGAACGCCGACGGCACCACCACCGTCATCAACGTGATCGACACCCCCGGCCACGCCGACTTCGGCGGCGAGGTCGAGCGCGGCCTGTCCATGGTCGACGGTGTCGTCCTGCTGGTCGACGCGTCCGAGGGCCCGCTCCCGCAGACCCGGTTCGTGCTGCGCAAGGCGCTCGCCGCGTCGCTGCCCGTCATCCTCGTGGTGAACAAGACCGACCGTCCCGACGCGCGGATCGAGGAGGTCGTCACCGAGGCCCAGGACCTGCTACTCGACCTCGCCTCCGACCTGTCCGACGAGGCCGCGGAGGCCGCCGAGCTCGCGCTGGGCCTGCCGGTGATCTACGCCTCGGGCCGCGAGGGCAAGGCCTCGACCACCGCGCCCGCCAATGGCGCGGTCCCGGACGCCGAGAACCTCGACGAGCTGTTCCAGATCCTGCACGACCACATCCCGGCCCCCAAGGGTGATCCGGAGGCCCCGCTGCAGGCCCACGTGACCAACCTCGACGCCTCGGCCTTCCTCGGCCGCCTCGCCCTGGTCCGCATCCACAACGGCACCCTGCGCAAGGGCCAGACCGTGGCCTGGATGCGGGAGGTCGACGGCGAGCCCGTGGTCACCAATGCCAAGGTCACCGAGCTGCTCGCCACCGAGGGCGTCGAGCGCAAGCCCGCCGAGGAGGCCGTCGCGGGCGACATCGTCGCCGTCGCCGGCTTCCCGGAGATCATGATCGGCGACACCCTCGCCGACCTCGACAACCCCGTCGCGCTGCCCCGCATCACCGTCGATCAGCCGGCCATCTCGGTCACCATCGGCACCAACACCTCGCCGCTGGTCGGCAAGGTCTCGGGCCACAAGCTCACCGCCCGCATGGTCAAGTCGCGCCTCGACTCCGAGCTCATCGGCAACGTCTCGCTCAAGGTCATGGACATCGGCAAGCCCGACCAGTGGGAGGTGCAGGGCCGCGGCGAGCTGGCGCTGGCCATCCTCGTCGAGCAGATGCGCCGCGAGGGCTTCGAGCTCACCGTCGGCAAGCCCCAGGTGGTCACGCAGAAGATCGACGGCAAGGTGCACGAGCCCTACGAGCACCTGACGGTCGACGTGCCCGAGGAGTACCTCGGCGCGGTCACCCAGCTGCTGGCGAACCGCCGCGGCCGGATGGAGACCATGGCGAACCAGGGCACCGGGTGGGTCCGCATGGAGTTCGTCGTCCCGTCGCGCGGCCTCATCGGCTTCCGCACCGACTTCCTCACCGAGACCCGCGGCACCGGCATCGCCAACGCCGTCTTCCACGAGTACGCGCCGTGGGCCGGCGAGATCCGCGCCCGGCACACCGGCTCGCTGGTCTCCGATCGCCAGGGCACGGTGACCCCGTTCGCGATGATCCAGCTGGCCGACCGCGGCACCTTCTTCGTCGAGCCCGGCGCCGACACCTACGAGGGCATGGTCGTGGGCATCAACCCGCGCGCCGAGGACCTCGACATCAACGTCACCAAGGAGAAGAAGCTGACCAACATGCGTCAGTCCTCCGCCGACGTGATGGAGACCCTCGCCAAGCCCATCAAGCTGGAGCTCGAGGCCGCCATGGAGTTCTGTGCGGCGGACGAGTGCGTCGAGGTGACCCCCGAGGTGGTCCGGGTGCGTAAGGTGCACCTGAACGCCACCGAGCGCGCCCGCGAGCGGTCGCGCGCGAAGTCGCGGGACCAGGCCGCGGGCTGACCCCGCGCCACGGTGGCGGGAACCCGGCGTCCGGCGCCGGGCGGTGGATCGGCAGCGAGCGGTAGGAGGGCACGAGCAGTGCGGCACAGGTCCCTGGGGCTGACGGTGGCGTCGGCACTGCTCGCCACGACCCTCACCGCGTGCGTCGCGGACCCGCCCCCGGCGGTGCCTGGGTCGGAGACCTCCGCGCCGCCGCAGGCGCCGGCCACCAGCGGTGCCACGGTGCAGGTGGCGATCGACGGCCTCGGACCGGGCTTCAACCCGCACCTCGCGTCCAACTCGTCCTCGGCCTCGCGGGCGCTCGCGGCGATGACCCTGCCGAGCGTCTTCCGCGAGGTGAAGGCGCCGGACGGGCGCGTGACGCTGGCCCAGAACACCGACCTGATCCCGACGATCGAGCACCCCGCGCCGTTGCAGATCGCCTACACCATCCGGCAGGACGCGCAGTGGTCCGACGGTGCGCCGATCGCCGCCGAGGACTTCGTCTACCTGTGGCAGTCGATGATCTCCGCCCCGGACACGGTGGGCTCGGCCCTCTACCGGCAGATCGAGTCGGTGGCCTCCGGCGCCGGCGGGAAGCGGGTCATCGTCACCCTCAAGGCGCCGCTGCCGGGCTGGCGGGCGCTGTTCCAGAACCTGCTGCCCAGCCATCTGATCAAGGGCTCGCCGGGCGGCTTCAACGGCGCCATGCGGGAGAAGGTGCCCGCGTCCGGCGCGGGCTACCTGGTGAAGAAGGTCGACGTCGCGCGGGACGAGGTCACCCTCGAGCGCAACGACCGGTACTGGATGAAGCCCGCCGGGGTCGATCGGATCGTGCTGCGCAAGGGCGGCACCGACACCCAGCTCGCCAACTCCGTCCGCACCGGCGACGTGCAGGTGGTCGCCATGCACGGCGGACCGTCGCTGCTCGCGCAGCTGACCTCGATCTACGAGGTGCGCGCCGTCGAGCAGGTCGATCCGCGCGTACTGTCGCTGACGCTGAACACTCGCTCGAAGTTCCTCTCCGACGTGGCGGTGCGTCGTGCGCTGCTGGACGCGGTCAACGTCGACCTGCTCACCACCGTCGGCTCCGGCGGCGATGCCGTCCGCCCCGCCCGCGCGCAGGTGCTGGCACCGTCGGACCCCGGGTACGCGCCGACGATGCCCGCGCGCCCCGCGCCGGCCGAGGCGAAGGCCAAGCTGGAGCAGGCGCTCGCGGGCGCCGGCTACTCGCTGCAGAACGCACCCATCCCGCCCAGCCAGAGCGTGCCGCCGACGCCACCGCCCGCGGCCGACCCGACGGGGCCGCCGGCGAGCGGCGACCCGTCCGCCCTGCCCGTGCCGCCCTCGCCCTCGCCGGGGGAGAACGTGCAGCAGTACGTGCGCGACGGGGTGCCCATGTTCCTGCGCATCGGCGTGCCGCAGGGCAACGTGCCCGCCTTCGCCGTCGCCAGCAACGCCACCGACCAGCTGCGCGCGATGGGCGTCTTCGCCTCGGTCGTCGCGCTCGAGCCGCAGGTCGTCGCCGGGACGGCGCTGCTCGACGGTGCCGTCGACGCCGTCGTCGGATGGTCCAGTACGGGCCCCACGCCCGCGGAGCGCTTCGCCTCCCGCGTGGAGTGCCCCGCGCCACCGTCGGGCGAGGACCAGCGGACCACGCCGACCAGCGCACCGCCCACGCCGAACGCCGAGAACGATCCGGCGGCCACGACGGTGGGCGGCAACCTCGCGGGCCTGTGCGACGCCGATCTACAGGCGCTCGCGCTGACCGGCCTGCGCGGCGGCGCCATCGACCTCGCCGCGATCGACACGGAACTGTGGTCGCGGGCGACGGTGCTGCCGATCCTGCAGGACGTCACGCTCACGGCCGTCGGGCCGACGGTGCAGGGCGTGACCCTGCAGGGGCCGCCCCGCGACGGCGTCTTCACCGGCGTCGAGGGATGGGCGCGCAAGTGACGCGGACGGGCGGACGACGGCTGCTGCTGGTGCACGCGCACCCCGACGACGAGACCATCACGACCGGCGGGACCATCGCCCGGTACCTCGCGGAGGGCGCCGAGGTCACCGTCGTGACCTGCACCCTGGGCGAGGAGGGCGAGGTGATGGAGGCGCGCTTCGCGCAGCTCACCGCCGAGAACGGCGACCAGCTGGGCGGCTACCGGATCGGCGAGCTCACGGGCGCGCTGGCCGCGCTGAGCGCCCCCGCGGGCCCGGTGCTGCGGCCGCTCTTCCTCGGCGGCATGGGCCGCTGGCGCGATTCCGGCATGGCCGGCACGCCCGCGGCCGAGCACCCGCGCGCCTTCGCCTCGTCGGCCCTCTCGCAGGCCGACGGTGGCCCGCTGCAGGCGCTCGTGAACATCATCCGGGAGCGGCGACCGCAGGTCGTGATCACCTACGACGAGGTCGGCGGCTACGGTCACCCCGACCACATCGCCGCGCACCGGCTCACGCACGCCGCGGTCGAGGCGGCGGCGGATCCCGCGGTCGCGGCGGACCTCACAGTCGCGGCCGACCTCGCGGTCGACCTCGCGGTCGCCGGGGAGCCGTGGGAGGTCGCGAAGCTGTACTGGACGGTGACCTCGCGCGACGACCTCGTCGCCGGGCTCGACGAGGTGCGGGACGCCGACCTGCCGGAGGACTGGCGCGTGCCCGCCGCGGACGAGCTGCCCGCCCACGAGGACGCGTCGATCACCACCCGGATCGACGTGGCCCCCGTGCTCGACCGCAAGCGCGCCGCGCTCCGCGCGCACGCGACGCAGCTCGGTGTCAGCGCGGACGGCGCCGCGCTCGCGCTGACCAACCGGATCGCCCAGCCGGTCTTCGCCGAGGAGGCCTACGTGCTGGCGCGCGGCACCGTCGCGCCCGGGCCCGACGGGATCGAGCGGGACCTGTTCGCGGGGGTCGGCTAGATGGAACCGGCCGACCGGATACTGCTCGGCGTCGCCGCCCTGGGCGGGGCGGTGTGCGCCGTCGGCGCCTCGATGTACCTCTACCTCTACGCCGGCGCCGTACCCCTTCCGCTCTCCGCGGTTCTGTTCGGCGCGCTGCTGGCGTGGATCTCGGTGGCGGCCCGCCGGCTCGGCGGCGAGCCCTTCCACGGCGCCCTCCCGGTGATCGCGTTCCTCCTGGTGATCGCGGTCTTCCTGCTCGGCGGACCGGGCGGCGACATCGTGCTCTACCTCGACTGGCGGCTGCTCGTACTCCTCGTCTGTGGAATCGGGCTGCCCGTCCTCGCCGGGCACCTGGCATCATCGGTGGAGTGACGGACGCTTCAGAGCACGCTCCCGCTCTTCTACCGGTGCCCTCGGTGCCGAAACGAGCGGCGGAGCCGTACGTGCCGACACCGTCGGCGATGCGCCGCGCGCTGCGCCGGGCGCGGGACGGGGCGGTACTCAACGTCGACGAGGCGCAGGTGCTCCTCGCGGCTCGCGGCGAGGACCTGGACGACCTGTGCCGCTCGGCGGCGCGGGTGCGCGACGCGGGCCTACTCGAGGCGGGGCTGACCGGGGCCACCGGCACGCCGCAGGTCACCTACAGCAAGAAGGTCTTCATCCCGATCACGAGGCTGTGCCGGGACCGCTGTCACTACTGCACCTTCGTGACGGTGCCGGGCAAGCTGGCCGCCGAGGGCCACGGGGCGTACCTGGAGCCCGACGAGATCCTCGAGATCGCGCGCCGCGGCGCGGAACTGGGCTGCCACGAGGCGCTGTTCACCCTGGGCGACCGGCCGGAGGACCGCTGGGAGGCCGCCCGGACCTGGCTCGACGAGCGCGGCTACGACTCGACGCTGGACTACGTGCGCGCCATGGCGATCCGCGTGCTCGAGGAGACCGGCCTGCTGCCGCACCTCAACCCCGGCGTGATGAGCTGGGAGGAGCTCTCGCGGCTCAAGCCCGTCGCGCCGTCGATGGGCATGATGCTCGAGACCACCTCCGAGCGGCTGTTCACCGAGAAGGGGCAGCCGCACTACGGCTCGCCCGACAAGGACCCCGCGGTGCGGCTGCGCACGCTCACCGACGCCGGCCGACTGTCGATCCCGTTCACGACGGGGCTGCTCATCGGTATCGGCGAGAACGAACGCGAGCGCGCCGAGTCGATCATGGCCATCCGCAAGGTGCATAAGGCCTTCGGCCACGTGCAGGAGGTCATCATCCAGAACTTCCGCGCCAAGCCGGACACCGCCATGCGGTCGGTCGAGGACGCGGACCTCGAGGTCTACCGTGCGGCGATCGCCGTGACCCGGATGGTGCTGGGGCCCGCGATGCGCGTGCAGGCGCCGCCGAACCTCGTCTCGGCCGACGAGTGCCGGCTGCTGCTCGAGGCCGGCGTCGACGACTGGGGCGGCGTCTCCCCGGTGACGCCGGACCACGTCAATCCCGAGCGGCCCTGGCCGGACCTCGACGCGCTCGCGCAGATCACCGCCGACGCGGGCTTCGAACTGCGGCAGCGGCTCACGGCGCAGCCCAAGTACGTCCGCGCCGGAAACCCGTGGATCGATCCGCGGATCGCCCCGCACGTGACCGCCCTCGCCGACGCCGGGACGGGCCTGGCGGACCCGGCGGCGATCCCCGTCGGGTTGCCCTGGCAGGAGCCCGACGAGGAGTGGGCGTCGTCGGGCCGGACGGACCTGCACTCCGCGATCGACGTCGACGGACGCAACACCGATACCCGCTCCGACCTGGGCTCGGCCTTCGGCGACTGGGAATCGGTGCGCGAGCAGGTGCTCTCGCTCTCGGCGCCGGAGAAGGTCGAGTCCGACGTGCTGTCCGCGCTGCGCGCGGCGGAGAAGAACCCGGGCGGCCTGTCCGACGATCAGTACCGCGCCCTGGCCTACGCCGACGGCAGCGGCCTGGAAGCCCTGGTGGCCCTGGCGGATCAGTTGCGGCGGGACACCGTCGGCGACGTCGTGACCTACGTCGTGAACCGGAATATCAACTTCACCAACATCTGCTACACCGGCTGCCGGTTCTGCGCCTTCGCGCAGCGCAAGGGCGACGCCGACGCCTTCACGCTCTCGATGAAGGAGGTGGCCGACCGCGCCGAGGAGGCGTGGCAGGTGGGGGCCACCGAGGTGTGCATGCAGGGCGGTATCGACCCCGATCTGCCGGCCACCGGCTACGCCGACCTGGTCCGCGCGGTCAAGCAGCGCGTGCCCGGGATGCACGTGCACGCCTTCAGCCCGATGGAGATCGTCAACGGCGCGGCCCGCTCGGGGGAGTCCGTGCGCGACTGGTTGATCGGCCTGCGCGAGGCGGGGCTGGACACCATCCCCGGGACGGCCGCCGAGATCCTCGACGACGAGGTCCGGTGGGTGCTCACGAAGGGCAAGCTGCCCACCTCGGCCTGGATCGACGTGGTGACCACTGCGCACGAGGTGGGCATCCGGTCGTCGTCGACCATGATGTACGGCCACGTCGACAATCCGTCGCACTGGGTCACGCACCTGAACGTGCTGCGCGGCATCCAGGACCGCACGGGCGGTTTCACCGAGTTCGTGCCCCTGCCCTTCGTTCACCAGAGCGCCCCCCTGTACCTGGCGGGCGCCGCGCGGCCGGGGCCGACGAAGCGCGACAACCGCGCCGTCCACGCCCTCGCGCGGGTGATGCTGCACGGCCGCATCGACCACGTCCAGACCTCATGGGTGAAACTGGGCACAGCGGGCACCCAGGCCATGTTGCAGGGCGGAGCGAACGACCTGGGTGGCACCCTGATGGAGGAGACGATCTCGCGGAT
Source organism: Tsukamurella sp. II2bb (assembly GCF_057815145.1). NCBI lineage: Bacteria > Bacillati > Actinomycetota > Actinomycetes > Mycobacteriales > Tsukamurellaceae > Tsukamurella > Tsukamurella sp. II2bb. The sequence goes on along the minus strand of NZ_JBYPZI010000009.1, from coordinate 103,137 downwards.
GGCGGGATCGGCGCACGGATCGGAGAAGACGGTGGCGGAATTGCACGCGATCGCGAACGGCATCGGGCGCCCGGCGCGCGAACGTACCACGACGCACGCCCAGCGGGGTGCGGCGTGAACGCGCTCGAGCCGCGCGGCGGCGCGGTCACCGGGACGGTCAGCGACCTCGAGCTGGCGCGCACCGTCGGCGTCTTCGTGGCGGTCGCCCGCCCCGCGGTCGCGGGCGCGCGGTTCGTCTCCAGCCTCGCCGGCCTCACCCCGATCCCCGTGGTCAACGGCTACCCGCGTCGCGACGCGGACGGCCGCTCCCGCTGGTGGGTCATCCCCGTCGGCGCGGTGTCGACGGTGGCGGTGGCCTGGCCCGGAGCCCTCGGTCTGGTGGCGCGCCTGCTGCCGGTGCAGACCTACCTGGGCTTCGCGAACCAGACCCTCGTGGTCGTCGGCGTGGCGGGGGAGCACGGCGTCGACGAGCTGCCCGAGCAGATCGACCTGGTCGCGCGGGTGCTCTCGCGCCGGCACATCGACTCCCGCGCGCTGCTCGGGGACCGGCCCGGTTTCCAGGACCTGGTGCCCGTGCGCGAGACCGGTGACAAGCTCCGCGGCGGCCTGTTCTCTGCCGTCGGCGCGGTGCGCGACGTGATGCACACGGTGCGGTCGGCGCGGTCGGCACTCGAGGCCCGGCCGCGGCCGGCCGGCCTGTTCGACACCCTCGGCAAGCTGCCCGTCGTCGGTGCGGCCGCCGGCTACATCGGCGAGTTCGCCACGCTGCGCATCGTCGAGGCCCGCGCGTCCGACGGTGCGAAGATCCTCGGTCTCGAGGCCTCCTTCGCGGGCGGTGCGGCACCGTCGGGCATCGAGGCGGAGCAGGACCCCGAGGCCTAGAAGAGCCCGGCTTCTGTCGGCCGGCGACGTTAGACTCGGCGGCATGACTGCGCTTCGGAGAGTCGACTTGATGTCGCTCGACGATTGGCGTGCCTTGGGGGAGGACGCGGCGGTGCGGTCGGAGCTTCAGGAGGGGGTCCTGATGATGTCACCGAGCCCGCGGCCGGAGCACCAGGATGCGATCACAGCGCTCATCATGCAGGTCGGGCCCGCGGTGGCTGCCGGCTGGAAGCTCGCGCCCGACCTCGATGTGATCGTCGATTCGTCGTTTCCGCCCACCGTCCGTCGGCCTGATCTTTCCGTCCGCACGGCGGACGCGGGGCGTGAGGTGTCCGCGGACCAGGTTCTGCTCATCGTCGAGATCCTCTCGCCCGGGACCCGCCGTCAGGATCTGGTGACCAAGCGCAGCGAGTACGCCGACGCGGGTATCCCGCACTACTGGATCGTCGATCTTGATGCCGGCCCGAGCATCGAGGTCCTGCGCCTCGACGGCGGTGCCTACGTCGGCGAGGTCGTCACCGGTGTCCTGGAGACGACGGTGCCCTTCGCCCTCCGCGTGGATCTCACGGCACTCAGGAGATGAGGCCCACCACGGTGGCGGAGATGAACGAGACCAGCGTGGCGCCGTAGAGCAGCTTGAGCCCGAACTTGGCGATCTGATCGCCCTGCTCGGGGGCCAGCGACTTCGCCGCGCCGGCGATGATGCCGATCGAGCTGAAGTTGGCGAAGGAGACCAGGAAGGTCTGGACGATCGCGGTGGCACGCTCGCTCATGACCACGGCACCGCCGGGGTTCTGCGAGGTGAACGAGAGCATCGCGACGAACTCGTTGCTGACCAGCTTGGTGGCCATGATCTGGCCGGCCTGCACGCACTCGTTCCACGGGACGCCGGTGAGCCAGGCCAGGGGCGCGAAGACGTGGCCGAGCACGTCCTGGAAGGTCGTGCCGTTGAAGACGGCGGCGAACAGGCCGTTGACGAGCGCGAGCAGCGCGACGAAGCCGATCAGCATCGCGGCCACGGTGAGCGCGACCTTCGCGCCGTCGAGGATGTACTCGCCGAGCATCTCGAAGAAGGACTGCTTCTTCTGCTCGGGGGCGGCGAAGACGTCGTCCTCGGCCGCGATCTCGTAGGGGTTGAGCAGCGAGACCACGATGAAGGCGCCGAAGAGATTGAGCACGATCGCGGCGACGACGTACTTCGGCTGGATCATCACCATGTACGAGCCGACGATCGACATCGACACCGTCGACATGGCCGACGCCGAGAGCGTGTACAGCCGGTTCGCGGGCAGCGTCGGCAGGATCTTCTTGATCGCGATGAAGTTCTCGGACTGGCCGATGATCGCCGAGCTCACCGAGTTGAAGGACTCCAGCTTCGGCATCCCCGTGACCTTCGACAGCGCGAGACCGAGATACTTGATGATCAGCGGCAGCAGCTTGATGAACTGCAGAATGCCGATGAGCGAGGAGATCACGATGATCGGCAGCAGCACGTTCATGAAGAACGGGCCGGCACCGTCGGGGTTGGCCTTGTAGTCGACCAGGCCGCCGAAGACGAACGAGGTGCCCTCGTGGGCGTAGCCGAGCAGGTTCTTGAAGCCCCGGGAGAGCCAGTCGATCACCGTCTTACCGACCGGTGTCTTGAGCATGATCAGGCCCAGCACGAACTGGATCGCGATCATGCCCACGATGTACGGCGCCTTCTTCTTGAGCATCGCGAGGTTCCGCGTCGGCAGGAACGCGAGGAGGAGGAAGACGATCAGCCCGAAGACACCGACGATGACGTGCACCCGTGAATGAAATCACAGCCCGGCAGGTTAGGCGACACTTCTTTGTGAGGCCCGCCGCCCGCGCGGAATACTGTCGGGTGGAATCAGTCGGTGCGAAGGAGATGACAGGTGACGTACACCATCGCAGAGCCCTGTGTGGATGTGCTCGACAAGGCATGTATCGAGGAGTGCCCGGTCGACTGTATCTACGAGGGCAACCGGATGCTGTACATCCAGCCGGACGAGTGCGTGGACTGCGGTGCCTGTGAGCCCGTCTGCCCCGTCGAGGCGATCTTCTACGAGGACGACGTGCCGGACGAGTGGGCCGAGTACGTGACCGCGAACATCGATTTCTTCAACGAGATCGGTTCGCCCGGCGGCGCCGCCAAGCAGGGGAAGATCGACTACGACCACCCCTTCATCAAGGCGCTCCCGCCGATGAACACCGAGGACTGACGTGCCTCGCGTGCCCGTGGCGTCCGGCCTGCCGGACTTCCCCTGGGACACCCTCGCCGGTGCGAAGGCGAAGGCGGCCGCGCACGTCGGCGGCATCGTGGACCTGTCGGTCGGCACGCCCGTCGACCCGGTCGCGGAGCCGATCCGGCGCGCCCTGTACGAGGGATCCGCGTTCCCGGGCTACCCGGCCACGATCGGCACCGTCGCCCTGCGCGAGGCCGCCGCGGCGGCGCTGAGCCGGCGGTACGGCACCGTCGAACTCGCCGAGAACGCGATCCTGCCCGTGATCGGGACCAAGGAGGCGATCGCGCAGCTGCCGTCGCAGCTCGGGCTCGGTGCCGGCGATACGGTCGTGATCCCCGAGGTCGCCTACCCCACGTACGAGGTGGGCGCGCTGCTGGCCGGGGCGCGGCCGGTGCGGGCCGACGGTACCGCCCAGCTCGGCCCGGAGCGGCCGGCACTGGTCTTCGTGAACTCGCCGTCGAACCCGACCGGCAAGGTGCTCGGCGCGGACCACCTGCGCAAGGTGGTCCAGTGGGCGCGCGAGCGCGGCGCGATCGTGGCATCGGACGAGTGCTACCTGGGCCTGGCCTGGGAGGCCGAGCCCGTCTCGGTCCTCGATCCCCGGGTGTGCGACGGGGATACGACGGGGCTGCTGGCGATCCACTCGCTGTCGAAGACCTCGAATCTGGCCTCGTACCGCGCGGGCTTCCTCGCGGGCGACCCGGCGCTCATCGCCGAACTGTCCGCGGTGCGCAAGCACGCCGGCGCGATCGTGCCCTTCCCGGTGCAGGCCGCGATGACCTATGCACTGTCCGTCGACGAGCACGAGGCCGAGCAGCGCGCCCGGTACGCCGCGCGGCGCGCGGTGCTCCTGCGGGCGGTCCGCGGCGCGGGCTTCACCGTCGAGCACTCGGAAGCGGGCCTGTACCTGTGGTCGACCCGCGACGAGCCGTGCCGCGACACCGTCGATTGGCTCGCCGAGCGGGGAATCCTCGCCGCGCCGGGCGATTTCTACGGCCCGCAGGGCACCCGGCACGTGCGCATCGCGATGACCGCGACGGACGAGCGGATCAACGCCGCCGCGCAGCGGCTGGCCTGACCCGCGCGGGCGCCGGGCCGCCCGAGGGGCGCGCGAGGCGGGCGGCCGGCACCGTCGGGCCACCGGCCACCCGCCCGGGCGTCAGACGACGAAGGGCTTCGAATAGGCGTACGTCGTGACCTCGCCGTTCTTGGTGCCCACGGTGAAGGCCGTGACCAGGCGGACGGTGACCGGACCCATGCACGCGTCCACCGACAGGTCCCCGCGGTTGACCATGAGCCAGCCGCGGTTGCCCTCCAGCTTGCGCTCGGAGATGGTGATGTTCTTGATCATGCCGGGCTTGAGCGTGGTCGAGATGCTGAAGGTCGGGCTGCCGGCGTAGGACGGCGACGGCAGGCTGATGGTCGGGTTGGGGTCGACGCCCAGGCCGAGGCCGTTGGACACGTCGATCTGGCAGCCGGTCTGCATCACCATCTTGACGGTGGCCCCGGTGACCGGGCTCTTACCCTGGCCGGAGATGTCGCCGGTGGAGGTGGCGTTCCAGAACGCCTGCCGGGTGAACGCAGTAGCGGCCAGGTTGGGCACCGGGTTGATCTTGATGTTGGTGACCTCGGCCTTGATCACCCAGCCGTCGGGGGTGGTCATGGGGACGCTGATGTTGGGCAGCGTGTTCGGCGCGGCCGGTTTGGGCGACGGAGTGGGGCTGCCGGGCGCGGGCTCGGCGGCGGCGGGGCCTGCGGCGAGTGCGCAGCAGGCCACTGCCGCTGCGGCCGCGCGGAGTGCGGTGGAACGGATCACGACGTGACTCCCGATTTCTTGAGAAGGTCGGTCCCAGCGGCGACCCGCTGAGATAGCGCCCAAGAGTACAAGAGCCTTCGGACCTCTACGGCCGATGTGCGCGCGATCCGTTCCGACGGTGCCCCGCGCCGTCAGTTCTTGTGCAGGGCGGCGTTGAGCTCGACGCCCTCGCTCTTCCACGGCACGACCTCGACCGCGCCGGTCACCGAGTTGCGGCGGAAGAGCAGGTTGCTCTGCCCGGCCAGTTCGCGGGCCTTGACCTGCGTGCCGTCCGGTCCGGTCACCTTGGTGCCCGCGGTGAGGTACAGCCCGGCCTCGAGGACGCAGTCGTCGCCGAGCGGGATGCCCAGGCCCGAGTTCGCGCCCAGCAGGCACCGCTCGCCCAGCTTGATGATCTCCTTGCCGCCGCCCGAGAGGGTGCCCATCGTCGACGCGCCGCCGCCCACGTCGGAGTGGTCGCCGATCACGACGCCCGCGGAGATCCGGCCCTCGACCATCGCGGTGCCGAGAGTGCCGGCGTTGAAGTTCACGAAGCCCTCGTGCATCACGGTCGTGCCCTCGGCGAGGTGCGCGCCCAGGCGCACCCGGTCCGCATCGCCGATGCGCACGCCGGTGGGCAGCACGTAGTCGACCATGCGCGGGAACTTGTCCAGCGAGTACACGGTGACGGTGCCGCGCCGCCGCAGCGCCGCACGGACCAGCTCGAAGCCGGCGGGGGCGCAGGGGCCGAAGTTCGTCCACACGACGTTCGCGAGCAGGCCGAACTGGCCCTCCAGGCTCAGCCCGTGCGGCTGCACGAGGCGGTGGCTCAGCAGATGCAGGCGCAGGTAGACGTCGTGCGCGTCGACGGGGGCCGCCGCCAGGTCCGCGATCGTCGTCTCGACGACGACGGTGCGCACCTTGCGGTCGGCGTCCGGCCCGGCGAGGGCGGTCAGCTCGGCGGGCGCGCCCGCCGGATCCTGCGCGGTGCCGACGGTGCCGCCACCCTCGGTCAGCTCCGGCGCGGGGTACCAGGTGTCGAGCACCGTCCCGTCGTCCGTGATGGTGGCCAGTCCGTACGCCTTCGCTCCACGATTCGTCACGCGCTCAGGGTACCGGGCGGCCCCGACGGTAGCGGGCGGAGCCGGGTGGCGGTCACCCGTCGTACGGAGGTGAGGGCTGCGCCACGACGTGTGCGGAGACCAGGGTGGCCAGCGGACGGTACGTGCGTTCGCGAGTGGCCGTCCCGGGTACGAGGCGGATGACCGCGGTGACCCACGTGCCGTCCGGTGGCAGCGCCGGCGCGCCTGCCAGCTCGATCTGGATGGGGCGCGCGTCCGCGACGCAGCACCAGATCATCATGCGGGCGAGGACCGGCCGGCCGGCGAGGTGCGCGACGTAGGCGGTGACGCTCACGTCCCGGTCGAGCGAGCCGCTGGTGTCGCTGACGGCGCGGTTCTGGAAGTCGTACAGGGCGATCCGCGGCGCATCGCCCGCGGGCAGGGGCGGGTACCGCGTGTCGGCGGCGGGCTGGGCCGCGGCGGCGTTCATGACCGCGCTCGGTGCGGTCTGCGGGCCCAGCGCGGGTGGGGCGCAGAACAACAGCAGCAGCACCGGCGGGAGCACCAGCCACGCCGCGCGATGCCCGTGCTCGTGCTCGCCGGCGTGATCGTGGAGCGCCTCGCCCTGGGCGACGTGATCGAGGTCATCGTCGGCATCGGCGGATCGTGCCACGTCGGCGGCCATCCCCGAGACGGAGAGCAGGAGGATCGCCACCCCGGAGACCAGCAGGAGCCAGAACATTCCCGGTTGCACGTAGTCCAGGTAGCGGCCGGTGAGCACGGCGACGGTGACGGCCGTGCCGAACAGCAGGAGCGTGAGGTTGCGGGCGGGAAGGTTCACCGGTCACCTCCACCCGATCACGGCGGCGCCGACCGCGGTGGCGCACAGCACCGCGACGACGAAGCAGAGCGGCGCGAACCGCGCGACGAAGCGCCAGCCGAACTCGCCGCCCTGCATCGCCATGAGCTTGACGTCCACCACCGGACCCACCACGAGGAAGACCAGGCGCGGCAGCAGCGGCAGCGCGCTGAGGGACGCGGCGACGAAGGCGTCCGCCTCGCTGCACAGCGCCATGATCACGGCCAGCACCGCCATCACGGCGATCGCGACGACCAGGTCGGTGGACAGGTGCGCCATCCACGATGCGGGGACCACCACGTGCAGCGCGGCGGCGAACGCGGCGCCGGCGGCGAGGTAGCCGGCCGACTCCAGCAGGTCGTGGCGCGCCGTCCGCGCGGCGAGCGAGAGCCGTCCGCGCAGCCCCTCCGGCAGCGCTGCGGCAGCGGGGAGCGTCGCGGCGCGGGTGATCCAGTGCTGCTTGCCGATCAGCAGCCAGAGCCATCCGACGGCGATCGCCGTCGTCAGCGACGCCACGAGCCGTGCCGCCGCGATCTCGGGGGCCTGGGGGAAGGCGACGGCCGTCGCGATGATCACCACCGGATTCACCGCGGGCGCGGCGAGGAGGAAGGTGAGCGCCACCGCGTCGGGCACCCCGCGCTCGCGGAGGCGCCCCGCGACCGGCACGGCCGAGCACTCGCACCCGGGGAGCGCGGCGCTGGACACGCCGGCCACGACCACGGCGGCCGACCGGCGGCGGGGGAGCACGCGGCGCAGCGCCTCCGCGGAGACGAATCCCGCGACGGCCCCGCTCACCAGCACGCCGAGCACCAGGAACGGCGTGGCCTGCAGGAAGATCCCGACGAACACCGTCGCGGCGGTCTGCAGCGCCGGCCGGGCGTCCAGGCCGGCGGAGATCCAGCGGGCGCCGACGATCACCGCACACACCGCCGTCACCAGCACGGTGACGGCGGGGAAGGAGCGACGTGCGACGGTCGTCGTCATGGCACAAGTGTGCCCGGGGCGATAGCGTGCGGGAAGTGACCCCACTGAAGGACACGGCCGGGCTGGCGAACCGGATCGACGACGCCGTCGACGACGGGGACCTGGCGAAGGCGTCCGCACTCATCGCGCCGCTGACCTCGCACCAGGTCGTGGACGTCCTCGAGCGGCTCGGCCGCAAGGACCGCGCCGTCGTCTTCCGGTTGCTCGCCAAGGACGAGGCGCTCACCGTCTTCGAGTCGCTGGACGCGCCGCTGCAGGGCGAGCTGATCCACGACCTGCAGGACGAGCAGGTGACCGGCCTGTTCGCCGAGCTCGACCCCGACGACCGGGTGAGTCTGCTCGACGAGCTGCCCGCGACCGTCGCCGCGCGACTGCTGCACGGCCTGCCCGACGACGAGCGCGAGGCGACGGCGGCGCTGCTCGGCTACCCGCAGGGTTCCGTGGGCCGCGAGATGACCCCCGAGTTCGTCTCGGTCCACCCGGAGTACACCGCCGAGCAGGCGCTCGCCGCGGTGCGCGCCCGCATCGACGACGTGGAGACCATCTACGGCATCCCGGTCGTGGGCCACGGTCGGGTGCTCGCCGGCATCGTCGGGCTGCGCGGCCTGATGCGCAGCGCCCCCGGGACGCCGGTGAGCGAGATCATGAACCCCGCGGGCACGGCGCGGGCGCGGGAGTCCGCCGAGGACGCCGCGCGGCGCTGCGCCGAGCAGCGGCTGCTCGTGATGCCGATCGTGGACGACGAGCACCGCCTCGTCGGGATCCTCACCGTCGACGATGCGTTGCGCATCCTGGAGGAGGCGGAGAGCGAGGACGCGGCCCGGCAGGGCGGCGTGGAGCCGCTCAACCGGCCCTACCTCTCGACCCCGGTCCGCACGCTCGTGCGCTCCCGCGTGGTGTGGCTGCTCGTGCTGGCGATCGGCGCGACACTGACCGTGAAGGTGCTCTCGGTCTTCGAGGACAGCCTGCAGGAGATGGTGGTGCTCTCGCTGTTCGTGCCGCTCATCATCGGCACCGGCGGCAACACGGGCAACCAGGCCGCCACGACGGTGACCCGCGCCCTCGCCCTCGGCGACATCACCACCCGCGATGTCCTGCGGGTACTGGGCCGCGAGGTCCGCGTCGGCGCGACGCTGGGACTGATCCTGGGCGGGCTCGGCGCGATCATCGCGGGCCTGCTCTTCGGCACCGACGTGGGGCTGGTGATCGGAGCCACCCTGCTCGGGGTCTGCACCATGTCGGCCACGGTCGGCGGCCTCATGCCGATCGTCGCGAAGTCCATCCGGGTCGACCCCGCCGTCTTCTCCAACCCCTTCATCAGCACCTTCGTCGACGCGACGGGCCTGATCCTGTACTTCCTCATCGCGAAGGCGATCCTCGGGATCTGAGCACTACCCTGGAGGGGTGACTCTCGAACTCGCCGCCGACCCGATCGACCTCACCGCCGCGCTGGTGGACATCCCGAGCGTGAGCCACGACGAGGAGCGCATCGCCGACGAGGTGGAGGCGGCGCTCCGGGCGCTGGGCCGCTTCGAGGTGCTCCGTGTGGGCAACAACGTGCTCGCGCGGACGAACCGCGGTCTGCCGCAGCGGGTGATGCTCGCCGGCCACCTCGACACGGTCCCCATCGCCGACAACGTCCCCAGCCGTCGGGAGGGCGGCATCCTGCACGGCTGCGGCACCGTCGACATGAAGAGCGGTGACGCGGTCTTCCTGCACCTGGCCGCGACCATGGCCGAGCCCGCCTACGACCTGACCCTGATCTTCTACGAGTGCGAGGAGATCGCCTCGCAGTTCAACGGGCTCGGGCGGATCGAGCGCGAGCTCCCGGACTGGCTGCGGGCCGACGTCGCGATCCTCGGCGAGCCCTCGGGCGGACTCATCGAGGCCGGCTGCCAGGGCACCATCCGGGTGCGGATCACCGCCGCCGGCGTTCGCGCGCACAGCGCCCGGTCGTGGCTGGGCGACAACGCGATCCACAAGCTCGGGCCCGTCCTCACCGCACTCCAGGGCTACGCTGCACGCACCGTCGACATCGACGGCTGTGAGTACCGCGAGGGCCTCTCGGCCGTGAAGATCGAGGGCGGCGTCGCCGGGAACGTCGTGCCCGACGAGGCCTTCGTGGACGTCAACTTCCGGTTCGCCCCGGACCGCACCGTCGACGAGGCGATCGCGCACGTCCGTGAGGTCCTGGCCGCGCCGCTGGCCGACGGTGCCCTCGCCTTCGAGGTCACCGACGCCGCGCCCGGCGCGCTGCCCGGCCTGCGTGCTCCGGCCGCCGCGAAGCTGGTCGACGCGGCGGGAGGTCGCTTCCGCGCCAAGTACGGCTGGACCGACGTCTCCCGGTTCGCGGCCCTCGGCATCCCGGCGGTGAACTTCGGTCCCGGCGATCCCAACTTCGCGCACAAGCGCGACGAGCAGGTCGAGATCGCGCAGATCACGGAGGTGACCGCCGTGCTCCGTGCCTTCCTCGCGGGGGAGTGACCGAACCGGCGGGCCGGGGCGCGGAGCGCCTTCAGCGGTGGCGCGGAGGGGTGAGTAGGTTGTCCGTCATGGCCTCCGAGAAGAAGCCCTCCGACGACCACTACCTGCGCTACCGCGGCCCCGTCCGCGTCCAGGGCGTGGCGGCGGCGGAATCGTCGACCACCGACCAGCGGCTCCTCGCGAACGCGGGCGACGCCGACTGGCTGCACAACGATCCCTGGCGGGTCATGCGGATCCAGGCCGAGTTCGTGGAGGGCTTCGGCGCCCTCGCCGAACTCCCGCGCGCCGTCACCGTCTTCGGATCGGCTCGGATCAAGCAGGATTCGGCCGAGTACGCCACCGGGCGGGAGCTGGGCGCCGCCCTGGTGCGCGCGGGCTACGCCGTGATCACCGGCGGCGGGCCCGGCGCGATGGAGGCCGCGAACCGCGGTGCCAAGGACGCCGAGGGCCTGTCGGTGGGGCTGGGCATCGAGCTGCCCTTCGAACAGGGCCTCAACGACTGGGTCGACCTGGGCATCAACTTCCGCTACTTCTTCGTGCGCAAGACGATGTTCGTCAAGTACGCGCAGGCCTTCGTCTGTCTCCCCGGCGGTTTCGGCACGCTCGACGAGCTCTTCGAGGCCCTCACCCTGGTGCAGACCCACAAGGTGACCCGGTTCCCGATCGTGCTGCTCGGCACCGCGTACTGGGGCGGGCTGATCGACTGGATCCGGGGAACCCTCACGGAGCAGGGCATGGTCTCGCCGGGCGACGCCGACCTGATCACCGTCACCGACTCCGTCGCCGAGGCCATCGACATCATCGTGCGCGCCGACGCGGCGCGGGAGCGCGAGGCCGAGGCGAGCGAGGTGGATCCGTCATGACGGCCATCGCCGTCTTCTGCGCGTCGCGGCCCGTGGCGCAGGAGTACATCGACCTCGCGACCGAGGTGGGCCGCGGCATCGCCGCCGGTGGCGACTCCCTGGTCTGGGGCGGCGGGCACGTCTCCATGATGGGGGCTGTCGCGCAGGCGGCCCGCGACGGCGGCGCCCACACGCTGGGGGTGATCCCGACGGCGCTCGTCGATCGGGAGGTCGCCGACCGCGGGGCCGACGAGCTGCTCGTGGTCGACACCATGCGCGAGCGCAAGCAGCTCATGGACGACAACGCCGAGGCCTTCCTGATCCTCCCGGGCGGCGTCGGCACCCTCGAGGAGTTCTTCGAGGCCTGGACCGCGGGCTACCTGTCCATGCACGACAAACCCGTGGTGGTCCTCGATCACGACGGCTTCTACGCGCCGCTGCTCGACTGGATCGTCGGGCTGCGGGCCAAGGGCTTCGTGGGTGACGCGGCTCTCGGTCGATTGCAGCGCGCGACCGACGTCACGACCGCCCTCGACGCGTGCCGTGGTACGACGGCGCCACGGTAGGCTCGCCGCGTGAGCTCTACGCAGAAGAACACCACCGTTCGCGTCGCTGACCTGGCCAAGGGGGTCCGCAAGCTGATCCCGGACCTGCCCCTGCTGGTCCGCGAGGGCCCGTCGATCCTGCTGCGGTCGCAGAGCAGCAAGGAGACCATCGGCACCGTCTTCGCCAAGCGCGCCGCGCAGCACCCGTCGCGCGACTTCCTGCGCTTCCACGGCGAGGGGATCAGCTACGGCGAGGCCAACGCGACGGTGAACAGCTATGCGCGTGTTCTCCTCGAGCGCGGCGTCAAGGTGGGCGACGTGGTCGGCGTCGTCATGCACAACCACCCGCAGATGGTGCTGGTCATGCTGGCCGTCGTCAAGGTCGGCGCCACCGCGGGCCTGGTGAACTACAACCAGCGCGGCGCCGTGCTCGCGCACAGCCTCGGCATCCTCGAGACGGGCACGATCATCGCGGGCCAGGAGGACCTCGAGGCCTTCGACTCCCTCGACGCGGCGGACCGGCCGGCCGACGGGGTGGTGCTCACCATCGACGAGCTCGCCGAGCAGGCCGCGCAGCTGCGCGCCCGGGATCCGCACGCCACCGAGAACCCGGCCGTGACCGCGACGCTGCCCGCGAGCACCCGCGCCTTCTACGTCTTCACCTCGGGCACCACCGGCATGCCGAAGGCGTCGATCATGACGCACTACCGCTGGCTCAAGGGCATGTCCGGCTTCGGTGGCACAGCGGTCCGGATGCGCGGCGACGACGTGATGTACTGCCCACTTCCGCTGTACCACAACAACGCTGCGCTGGTGGCGCTCGGCTCGGTGCTGATCTCCGGCGCCACGCTGGCCATCGGCCGCAAGTTCTCGGCGAGCCGGTTCTGGGACGAGGCCAACGAGAACTCGGCCACGATGTTCATCTACATCGGCGAGATCTGCCGCTACCTGCTCGGCCAGCCGCCCAAGCCCAGCGATCGGTCGAACACCATCCGGGTCGCGGTGGGCAACGGCCTGCGGCCCGAGATCTGGCGGGAGTTCCAGGAGCGCTTCGGGATCGACCGGATCATGGAGTTCTACGCCGCCAGCGAGACGAACATCGCCTTCGTCAACGTCTTCGACGTCCGGGCGAGCGTCGGGCTGTGCCCGCTGCCGCACGCCGTGGTGGAGTACGACATCGACACGGCCGGACCGAAACGCGACGCGCGGGGCCGGCTCCAGCGCGTCAAGCGGGGAGAGAACGGGCTGCTGCTCACCAAGATCACCAAGGCGGCGCCCTTCGACGGCTACACCGACGGCGACGCGGGCGAGGCCAAACTGATCCGCGACGGCTTCAAGGACGGCGACGTCTGGTTCAACACCGGTGACGTGGTCACCAACCAGGGCTTCTTCCACATCGCCTTCGTCGACCGCCTCGGCGACACCTTCCGCTGGAAGGGCGAGAACGTCGCCACCACGGAGGTCGAGGGAGCCCTCGACGAGGCGGACCAGGTGGAGGGCGCCATCGTCTACGGCGTCGGGATCCCCGGCGCCGACGGCAAGGCGGGCATGGCCGCGATCACGCTCGCCGAGGGACACGAGTTCGACGGTGCCGTGCTCGCCAAGCACCTGCGCGGCGCACTGCCGGGCTACGCGATCCCGCTGTACCTGCGGATCGTGCCGAGCCTGGAGGTCACCTCCACCTTCAAGAGCCTCAAGGGCGACCTGCGCAAGCAGGGCTTCGAGGAGACGGGCGAGGATCCGCTGTACGTCTTCGTCGGCGGTGCGGACGGCTACGTCCCGGCCTACGACGGGTACGCCGCGGACGTCGCGGCGGCCAAGGTCCCGGACCTGCGTTCCTAGGATGACCGCACCGTCGCCGGGCGCGGCCCCCCGTCCGACCTTCTGCGGCCGCCCGGTCCCGGTGGACCGGGCGCTGGTGATGGCGATCATCAACCGCACGCCCGACTCCTTCTACGACCGCGGCGGCTACTTCGCGGTCGACGCGGCGCTCGCGCGGGTGGACGCCGCGGTCGCCGAGGGCGCCGACGTGGTGGACGTCGGCGGGGTGAAGGCCGGCCCGGGCCAGGACGTGGACGCGACCGAGGAGATCGCGCGGACGGTGCCCTTCATCGCGCAGGTGCGCGACCGGCACCCCGACCTGCTGATCAGCGTGGACACCTGGCGCGCCTCGGTGGCCGAGGCCGCGGTGGACGCCGGCGCCGATCTCATCAACGACACCTGGGCGGGCGCCGATCCCGACCTGCCCCGGATCGCCGCCGCGACCGGCGCCGGCCTGGTGTGCTCGCACACGGGCGGCGCCGTCCCGCGGTCGCGCCCGTACCGGGTGCGGTACCCGGACGTGGTCGCCGACGTGCGGGACAGGCTCACCGCCGCCGCCGAAGCCGCGTACTCGGCGGGCGTGCGCGAGGACGGGATCGTGATCGATCCGACGCACGACTTCGGGAAGAACACGCACCACGGACTCGCGCTGCTGCGCCACCTCGACCGACTGGTGGACACCGGCTGGCCGGTCCTGATGGCCCTGTCCAACAAGGACTTCATCGGCGAGACGCTGGACGCGGGGCTGGACGAACGCGTGGCCGGCACCCTGGCGGCGACGGCGCTGGCCGCGCACGCGGGTGCGCGGATGTTCCGCGTGCACCAGGTGGCGGACACCCGGCGCGTGGTGGAGATGGTGGCGTCGATCGACGGTGTCCGGCCGCCCGCGCGCGTCGTGCGAGGGCTGGCATGAGCGGGGAGGCGCCGACCGCACACGCGAGCGAGCGCTTCTTCGCGGAGCCGTCGTGGTCGGTGCGGGAACTGGTCGCGGCGAAGGACGGACGGACCGTCTCGGTGGTGCTGCCGGCCCTCAACGAGGAGGAGACCGTCGCCGGCGTCGTCGAGACGATCGTGCCGCTGCTCGGCACTCTCGTCGACGAGCTGATCGTGCTGGATTCGGGTTCCACCGACGCCACCGCCGAGCGGGCGCGCGCCGCGGGGGCGACGGTGATCAGCCGGGAGGAGGTGGTCCCCGGGCTCGCCCCGGTGCCGGGCAAGGGGGAGGCGCTGTGGCGCGGGGTCGCGGCCTCGTCGGGCGACCTGATCGCCTTCGTCGACTCGGACCTGATCGAGCCCGACCCGCGGTACGTGCCGCGCCTGCTGGGGCCGATGCTCCTCGATCGTGGTGTGCACCTGGTCAAGGGCTACTACCGGCGGCCGCTGCGCGTCTTCAAGCAGGGCGAGGACCCGACGGGCGGCGGTCGCGTCACGGAGCTGGTGGCCCGCCCGCTGCTGGCGGCGCTGCGACCGCCCCTGCGGGTGATCCTGCAGCCGCTCGGGGGCGAGTACGCGGGCACCCGCGACTTCCTCGCCTCCGTGCCCTTCGCGCCGGGATACGGCGTCGAGATCGGGCTGCTGCTCGACGCGGAGGCCCGCTACGGCCTGGACGGGATCGCGCAGGTGAACCTGTCGGTGCGCAAGCACCGCAACCGCGACCTGCGGGACCTGGGCGTGATGAGCCGGCAGATCATGGGAGTCGCCCTGCGGCGCTGCGGGATTCCGGATTCGGGCGCGGGCATCACGCAGTACCTGGTCGAGCCGGGGCCGGAGGACCGGTTCACGGCGATCACGACGGACCTGGACCTGCAGGACCGGCCGCCGGTGGACTCGCTGGAGTCGTAGCGGCAAGTGCTTGACGGTGTGGAAAGTACTTTCTATGGTGGGATGGCCGACCGTAGAAGGGATCCGTCATGACCGGACAGTTCTCGAACCCCACGCCCGACGAGGCCCGCCGCGCCCTCACGGTGGCGGAGCGCGCCGCGATCGCCACGCCGGCGGACCGGACCCGCCTCGAACGCGGCCTGATCACCATCGGCGTCGCCGTGGGCGGCCTGATCCTCGCGCTGCGGTTCACCGTGGGGGAGCCGGGCGCGCCGAGCTGGTTCCGCGGCGGCGGCCTCGCCGTCGTGATGGCGCTGTACCTCGTCGCGCTCGCCGTGGCGATCGTGACGATGCGCCGCGCCAGGGCCACGCCGCGCGGCTTCTCGGTGCGGTACAACACCGGCCTGTTCGCCACGATGGCGATCTACGTGGTGTACGTGATCGTCTCGTCCGCGCAGGGGGAGCACGCGGTGCCCTGGATGTGGACGGTCCTGGCGGCGCTGGCCGCCGTGACGCCCGCACTCCTGGCGGCGCACGCGATCTCGCGGCTGGCGCTGCGGTGACCAGGACGGACGGGGCCCACGCCCGGCACCGGCTCGACGAGGTGATCCACGCCCCGGTGCGGTTCTCCATCGTTGCGGCGCTCGCGAAGGTGGAGAAGGCCGAGTTCGCTGCGATCCGCGACGCGGTGGAACTGTCGGACTCGGTGCTGTCCAAGCAGGCCGCCCAGCTCGAGGCCGCGGGCTACGTGAAGATCACGAAGGGCTACGTCGGCAAGCGGCCCCGCACGTGGCTGTCGCTGACCGCGCAGGGCCGCACCGCCTTCGAGTCGCACCTCGCCGCACTGCGCGCGATCGCGGAGGGCTGACGGATCTCGATCCTCGTGCCCGGCGAGGGCCGTGGCGTCGCCCGGGTGCAGGGGGACTGCCGCTCAGGCAGGGGGACCGCCGCCCGGGGAAGGGGGACGGGTGTCCAGGAAGCCGAGGTAGGCGTCCAGGGCCGCGGTCCCGGCGACCAGGGCACGGCCGCGGCGAATCAGGCCGGCCTGCCAGCCGTCCAGGGTCTCGCGAAGCGGCTCGATGCCGCCGGCGGTGCGCACCCGGTCGGTGAGGTCGGCGATGTGAGTCAGGCCGTAGCCGCCGCGGCGCAGTTGTTCGGCCATCCGGGCGTCGCGGACGTCGGCGGGGCGGTAGAGGCGGTAACCGGTCGTCCGGTCACGCTGCGGGCGAACGATTCCCGCGCGTTCCCAGGCGCGCAACGTCGCGGGCACCACGCCCAGCCGCCGGGCGACGTCGCCGACGAACAGCGGGGGTCCGGCGCCGTCGTCGATGCCGGCGCCGAGGCCCGCCAGCGCCGCCCGGACCAGCCGGAAGGTCTCCCGGTCGCCCGCGAGCTCCGCGTGGGCGTCGCCGAGCAGCGCGAACGCCCCGTCGAGGTCGTCGCGGTGCACGGCGCGCAGGACCGAACCCGCGCGGGCGTGCCCGCATCCGGGGACCAGCGCGAGGAACGCATCCAGCGCCAGCCGGTGGCGCGCGCCGTAGATCCGATAGCCCGACCGGGTGCGCCCGGCCGGCGGCAGGATGCCCTGCTCCTCGTAGTTGCGGACCGCCTGGGTGGAGAGCCGGTGCGGTCGGGCGAGGTCGACGGGGCGTAGTTGAGGGTTTTCTGGCATCAGTCGGCTACTTCGCGCATAAGTCTCAATGGAATGTTCAACGATATCGTGAAGTGAATGATCCCGGACCAGGTAGACCTCCCCGCTTTCCTCGACGGCCGGCCCACGCCGACCCGCCTCCTCGCGCTCGGTGAGCCGATGCACGGGTCCGAGGAGATCCTCCGCGCCCGCAACGCGCTGATCGAGGATCTGGTGCTGCGCGGCGGTTACCGCTCGATCGCGGTGGAGTCGGACTTCCACCGCGCCCCGGTGGTGGACGACTACCTCGCCGGCGCCGACCTGGACCTCGCACAGGTCCTGGACGAGGGCCTCAGCCACCCGTTCGTGCACCGGCACGCCGCCACCGGCGAACTCCTGGAGCGGCTGCGCGAGCTGAACCGGTCGCTGGAGACGCCCGTGCGGTTCTACGGTTTCGACGGCCCGATGGAGATGGCGGCCGCCCCGAGCCCGCGGCAGCACCTGCTGCGCCTCCGGGCGCGACTGGCCGAGCTCTCCGGGGACGTCGCCGGCGAGGCGGAACTCGACGCGCTACTCGGCGACGACGCGCGGTGGACCGACGAGGCCGCGATGTACGACACCGACCGGGGCGTCGGCCGCACCGCCGACGCCGACCGCCTGCGGGTGCTGACCGACGACCTGTGCGCGGTCCTGGACGCACACGTCCCCGACCTGGCGGAGCGGCCCGACGACCTGTGGCGCCTGCGGGCCGACGCCGCGACCGCCGTCGGGCTGCTGCGCTACCACGCGATCATGGCGACCGACACGCCCGGCCGGTTCGGGCGGCTCAGCGCGCAGCGGGACGCGATGATGGGCCGCAACCTGCTCGCGATCGCGGGCCGGGAAGCCGGGCGCGGCGGCACCGTCGCCCTCGCCCACAACCTGCACCTGCAGCGCGGCGTGAGCGAGATGCGGATGGGCCGGCACGCGGTGCGCTGGTTCAGCGCCGGGGCCCAGGCGGCCGCCCGGCTCGGCGACGGCTACCGGTTCGTCGCCACGGCGATCGGTTCCGCCCCCGCGCACGGACTCGGAGTGCCGGCGCCCGGCACCGTCGAGGGCGAGCTGTATCGCACGCAGGACGGTCCGGCCCGGCTGTACGCCGGGCAGGAGCTGGCGGATCGGCAGGCAGTCGCCGGCCCGCGGGAGGACCGGGACGCGCGCGGGGCCTACTTCCCGCTGGAGCCCGCGCGCCTGCCCGCGACCGACGCCGTCCTCTTCCTCCGGGAGGTTCGGGCATGATGGCCCCATGGTGATCGTGATGTACGCCCTGGGACTGCTCGCGGTCGCGGCCGTGCTGTACGGCGTCGCCGCGCTCGTCTTCGGGCGCGGCGATGACACGCCGCCGCTGGAAACGGGCGCGACGCCGACGGTGCTGCCCGCCGAGGACGTGGCGGGTGCCGACGTGCGCGCGCTCCGGTTCCAGCAGGTGGTACGAGGGTACAAGCCTGCGGAGGTGGACTGGGCCCTCGAACGGCTCGCGCGGGAGATCGACGTCCTGCGTACCCGACTCGCCGCCGAGCAGAGGTCCGCACCGGCCGCGACCGAGCCCTCCCGCGGTGTCGACTAGGTCCGCTTTGCCAGTAGTCCGCGCCGATCGACGCAGCGCACAGGCTAGAATGTGGAGTGGACCCGCGCCGGGCGCGCTCGGGCGGGTGAGGATCTGAAGGGAGCAACGGATGGCGGCTATGAAGCCACGTACGGGGGACGGCCCCTTGGAAGCGACCAAGGAGGGGCGCGGGATCGTGATGCGCGTACCCCTGGAGGGTGGTGGACGTCTCGTGGTGGAGCTCACGCCGGACGAGGCCGCAGCACTCGGCGAGGAGCTGCGCGGCGTCACCTCGTGACGCGGCCGTAGACCTGCTTTTCCGTCAGATCCCGCGCGGTGCCACCGTGCGGGATCTCGTCGTTTCTCCCCTGGGGTGTTCATGGCGCACGTTCCACCCGGCCTGACGGCGGTACTGCCCGCGCTGGCCTGTCCGCACTGCTGCGGCGAGCTCGATGCCGACGGCGGCACCCTGCTCTGCCCGCGCGGGCACTCCTTCGACGTCGCGCGCCAGGGATACGTCTCGCTGCTGGCCGGTGCCGCGACCGGCCTCATCGCCGACGACGCCGAGATGATCGCCGCCCGCGAGCGCTTCTTCGCCACGGGCCACTACGAGACCTTCCACGCCGCGGTCGCAGCCGCGGCGGTCGACGCGCCCGACGGCCCGGTCCTCGACTGCGGGGCGGGGGAGGGCGAGTACCTCGCCCGCGCCTGCGCGGCCCGGGCGAGCGCGGGGCTGACCGGTACGGGCATCGGCCTCGACCTCTCCAAGCCGGCGGCCCGGCGCACCGCGCGCCGCGGACCGTCGATCGGCGCGGTGGTGGCGAACGGCTGGGCGCGCCTGCCCGTGGCCGACGGTGCCGTCGCCGTGGTGCTCTCGGTCTTCGCGCCGCGCAACGCCGCCGAGTTCGCGCGGATTCTCGTGCCCGGCGGGCGGCTCGTGGTTCTCACGCCGGGTCCGCGGCACCTGCGCGAGCTCGTCGAACCGCTCGGGATGATCTCCGTCGAGGAGGGCAAGGTCGCGCGGCTCGACGGTGCGCTGCACGACTTCTCGCTCGTCGCTCGGGAGAAGCACGAGTGGATCATGGATCTCACCGCCGAGGCCGCCGCCGATCTGGTCGCGATGGGACCCAGCGCGCACCACGGGTCTCCGGCCGCGCGGGCGGCCGCGATCGATCGCCTCACCGCGGGCGGTACTGCCGCCGTGACGGCGTCGGGCACCGTCAGCGTCTACGAACTGCGGTAGTCCCGCGCCGCCCGGCGGCGCCGGTCACCTGCGCGCCGCGAGGGTGTGCTCGTAGACCTGCACCGTCTGCGCGGCGATGGACTCCCAGCTGAAGTCGGCGACGGCGCGGGCGCGACCCGCGGCACCGAACGCGGCGGCGCGCGCCGGGTCCGCGCAGAGCGCGTTCACGGCGGACGCGAGATCGGCCTCGAAGGTCGCGGTGTCGGCCTCGTCGTAGTGCACGAGCGTGCCGGTCTCGCCGTCGACGACCACCTCGGGGATGCCGCCCACGTCCGAGGCGACGACGGCGGTGCCGCACGCCATGGCCTCGAGATTGACGATGCCCAGCGGCTCGTACACCGAGGGGCAGACGAAGACGGTTGCCGCGCTGAGGATCTCGCGCACCTTGGGGGTGGGCAGCATGTCCTGGACCCAGTGCACGCCGTCGCGCGACTCCGCGAGGGCGGCCACCGCGTCCGCGGTCTCGGCGGCGATCTCGGGGGTGTCCGGCGCACCGGCGCACAGCACCAGCTGGACGTCGGGGTCGAAGCGGTGTGCGGCCGCCACCAGGTGCTTGACGCCCTTCTGCCGCGTGATGCGCCCGACGAAGGCGACGATCGGGCGATCGGGATCGACGCCGCGCTCGACCAGCGGCGAGTCCTCGCCGAACGTGGGCGCCGGATGCCAGACCTCGGAGTCGATGCCGTTGAGCACCACGTGGACTCGGGACGCGTCGAGGTTCGGGTAGGCGTCCAGCACGTCGGCCGCCATGCCCTTGCTGACCGCGATCACGGCGTCGGCGTACTCGACGGCGTTGCGCTCGGACCAGCTCGACAGGCGGTAGCCGCCGCCGAGCTGCTCGGCCTTCCACGGGCGGTGCGGCTCCAGCGAGTGCGCGGTCACGATGTGCGGTACGCCGTACAGCTGGCCGGCGATGTGCCCGGCGAGGCCGGTGTACCAGGTGTGGCTGTGCACCACGTCCGCGCCGGCGGAGACGTTCGCCATCCGCAACTGGGTCGAGAACATCTCGAGGGCGGCGTTGGCGCCGGCCAGCTCCGGGTCCGGGCCGGAGACGGTGACGTCGTCCATGCCCGGGCGCGGGGCGCCCATGCAGTGGACGTCGACCTCGCACAGGGCGCGGAGCCGGCCGACCAGCTCCGTCACGTGCACACCCGCTCCGCCGTAGACCTCCGGCGGATACTCCCTCGTCATCATCGCTACGCGCATGGGCACCACGCTAGAGCGTGTCGCGTTCGCACGCAGGCGGTTCGACGGAGCCCGAGCGCTCCGGTTCGTGTGTGGTTGTGCGCCCGGACGCCTGTGCATAGCCGTGGAACAGGATCCACTGTCGCAGAACGCTGCACGTGTGCCCGAATTGGAGCTAGCGTGGACCCCGTGAGCAATCAGCCTCGTGTTCTGGGAATCGTCCTCGCCGGCGGCGAAGGCAAGCGTCTGTATCCGTTGACCGCGGACCGTGCGAAGCCGGCAGTGCCCTTCGGCGGCTCCTACCGCCTCATCGACTTCGTGCTGTCGAACCTGGTGAACGCCGGGTATCAGCGCCTGTGCGTGCTGACGCAGTACAAGTCGCACTCGCTGGACCGGCACATCAGCCAGACCTGGCGCATGTTCGGTTTCCGCGGCGAGTACATCACTCCCGTGCCGGCGCAGCAGCGCGTGGGCAAGCGGTGGTTCACGGGCAGTGCCGACGCGATCTACCAGTCGATGAACCTCATCACCGACGACGACCCCGACTACATCGTGGTCTTCGGCGCGGACCACGTCTACCGCATGGATCCGGCGCAGATGGTGCAGGCGCACATCGAGTCCGGGGCCGGGGTCACCGTGGCCGGCATCCGCGTCCCGCGCGCCGAGGCGAAGGCCTTCGGCTGCATCGAGTCCGACGAGTCGGGCAAGATCACCCAGTTCCTGGAGAAGCCCGCAGACCCGCCCGGCACCCCCGACGATCCCGACGTCACGTTCGCCTCGATGGGCAACTACGTCTTCAGCCGCCAGGCCCTCGTCGAGGCGATCATCGCCGACGCCGAGAACCCGGACTCCGATCACGACATGGGCGGCGACATCATCCCCGCCTTCGTGGCCCGCGGCGAGGCGGCCGTGTACGACTTCAGCGACAACGAGGTGCCCGGCGCCACTGCGCGCGATGCCGGCTACTGGCGCGACGTCGGTACCATCGACGCCTTCTACGACGCGCACATGGATCTGGTCTCGGTGTACCCGATCTTCAACCTGTACAACCGCCAGTGGCCCATCCGCTGCGAGAACGACAACCTGCCTCCCGCGAAGTTCGCCCGCGGCGGCCTCGCGCAGGAGTCGATGGTGGGCGCGGGCAGCATCATCTCCGGGGCGACGGTGCGCAACTCGGTCATCGGCGCCAACGTCACCATCGGCGACGGTGCCACCGTCGAGGGCTCCGTCCTCATGCCCGGCGTGAAGATCGAGCCGGGTGCCGTGGTGCGGCGCGCGATCCTCGACAAGAACGTCGTGGTGGGCCGGGGCGAGATCCTGGGTGTCAACCTCGAGCGGGAGCGGGAGCGTTTCAACGTCTCCGCGGGCGGTGTCGTCACCGTCGGCAAGGGGCTGCGGATCGGCTGACCCTCGCTGCGCTCGGCGCGCTCCCTCGCTCCGCTCGGGGCACGCTCCCTAGCGGGACGGCCACCTCCCTAGGTCCATGGACATGGGGAATGCACGCCACGCGGAGGCGCTGCACGTCCCGCTAGGGACGGGCCGACGGTGCCGCGCACGTCCCGCTAGGGGGTTCCGACGGTGCCGCGCGCGTCCCGCTAGGGGGTTCCGACGGTGCCGCGCGCGTCCCGCTAGGGGGTTCCGACGGTGCCGCGCGCGTCCCGCTAGGGGGTTCCGACGGTGCCGCGCGCGTCCCGCTAGGGACGGGCCGACGGTGCCGCGCGACGGCGCGCGGTCAGGCCGCGTCGTCGGCGCGGGCCAGCAGGCCGCCCGAGGAGCCGCGGAGGAGGATCTCGACGACGGCGTCGACATCGTCGGACATGGGGACGTGACCGCTGCCGGGGAGCCACACGTGCTCGGCGCCGGGGAGCAGATGACGCGCCCGTCGGCCCTGGTACGGCAGGAGGACGCGGTCCTGAGTGCCCCACGCGACGGTGACGGGGACGTCCGCGGCGATGTCCGCGTCGAAGGGGAAGGCGCCGCCGATGATGTCGTTGAGCGCGTGCCGGGCCTCGACCATGTTCCGGAGGTCGCCGAGCACGCGGTCCGCCGTCAGGCGCTCGCCGTGTGTCATCAGTGAGGCGAGCATCAGGCGGCGGCCGATCCCGCTGCGGGTGAGCAGGGGTGCCAGCGGCGCCGCCAGCCGGCCCGCGGCGATCAGCGCGGTGAAGTGCGCGCGGATCAGGAGGAAGTCGGTCTCGTCGCGCCAGAAGCCCGCGGGGGCCAGTCCGGTCGCGCTGCTGACGATGCCGCTGGCCGCGGCCTCCAGCGCGATCCGGCCGCCCAGGGAGTTGCCGGCGATGTGCGGGCGGACGAGGGCCAGCTCGTCGAAGAGATCCTCCAGGTGCTGCTGGAGCGCCTCCTGGACCGTGCGGCCGGCGAGGTCGAGAGCGGGGGATTCGCCGTGGCCCGGAAGGTCGAACAGGATGACCTCGCGGTGCTCCGCGAGCCGTTCCGCCACCGGGTACCAGGCCTGACGGCGGTGCGCGATCCCGTGGACCAGCACCAGCGGCTCACCCGAGCCGAATCGTTCGTACGCCAACATCTCGTGCCACCTCGCGTGGTCGGGGCGGGCGGGTGCCCGCAGGTGTCCGACGGTGCGCCGGACGATTGTTCGGAGCGTACGGACTGATAGAAGTAACCGCAATCCCTCTCAGAAAAGTCGCTGGTGACGGTTCTCGCCGCGGTGCTCACGCGACGGGCGGCACCGTCGTCAATCCCGGGCCAGAGCGGCCCGGACCTGGTGGGCGACGGTGGTGCGCTCGGCGGACTCGGGGAGGGCGTCGACGGGCCACCAGCGCAGATCGTTCGACTCCTCGCTGATCGCGAGGTCGGGCGTACCGGGGCCCACGGCGAAGGCGCGGAAGCGCAGGTCCAGGTGGCGGGTGGGCACACCGAGCGAGCACCGGATCGGATGGGTGTGCAGGGTGAGCAGGTCCGCGTCGAGGACGAGGTCCGCCAGCCCCGACTCCTCGTGCCCCTCGCGGAGCGCGGCCGCGGGCACCGTCGGGTCCGAATCCTCGCAGTGCCCGCCCAGCTGGAGCCACTCGCCGACCCGGGGATGGTGCGTGAGCACCACGTGCGTGCGCGCCTCGTTGAGGATCACCACGGACGCGGTGATGTGTCCGGGCGCGTTGGCGCGGGCGCAGGCGTTCGGCTGGGCGTCGAGGAAGGCGAGCACGGTGTGGCGCAGGGCGTCGTCACCGTCGGTGCGCGCGTCGTAGCGGGCGAGCACGTCGATGGCGGAGTCGTGCAGCGAGGCGAACGTCACTGGGCTACCTTTCGATCAGCATGTCGCCCGGCGGCAGGGGCGGCCGGGGCACCGACAGCGCGGACGGATCGGCGGGATACCCGACGGCGATCGCGCCCGCGGGGCGGTAGTCGCCCGGCAGATCCAGGACCTCGCGCACGGTCTCGGCGGCGAAGATCGTCGATCCCACCCAGCAGCTGCCGATCCCGCGCACGGCGAGCGCCACCAGCAGGGACTGCACCGCGGCGCCGACGGCGACGGTGAACATCGTCTCCTCGGCGGCGGTGCGGCGGGCGTCGGGGTAGGAGTGGGCACCGTCGGGCACCATGAACGGGAGGATCAGCGCCGGGGCGTCGTAGAGCAGCTGTCCGCGGCGCACTCGCTTCGCGACGGACTCGGGCGTGCGCCCGTCGCCGGTCAGGTCGGACGCCCACTGCGCCTTCATGGCGTCCAGAAGCGCCGTGCGGCGCTGCGGATCCCGCACCCACACGAACCGCACGGGATGGGTGTGATGCGGCGCAGGGGCCGTCAGCGCCTCCGCGAGGGCCGCCCGCAGGTCATCGGCGGGCACGGGCTCGTCGGCGAAGGCGCGCACCGACCTCCGGATCAGGAGCGCTTGCCGCCGTGCGGCGTCCACGCCGGTGTGGAACAGGTCGTCCTCGCCCGGCCGGACCAGGCCGCGGGCGGTGGCGAGCGGCGAGCCCTCCGTGGGCTCGCGGACCGCGAAGCCGCGGACCACGGCCGCGGGGACGCCGCCGAGCTTGCCCTTCACGAGATCCGCTGCGGCCGCGAGTTCGTCGGCCACGGCGATCTCGGTGACCACCAGGTCGTTGCCGTAGGCGTCCACGGCGCCGGCGTAGCCGTGCAGGACCTCCATGCCGGCGGCGCCGATCGCGGCGTCCGTCTGGCCGGTGCGCCAGGCCCGGCCCATGGTGTCGGTGACCAGCACGGCGACGTCCACCCCGAGCCGCTCGCGCAGCCCGGCGCGCACCGCCGCGGCGCTGCCGTCCGGGTCCTCCGGGAGCAGGGCGACGGTGTCGGAGGCCACGTTCGAGGCGTCGACGCCCGAGGCGGCCTGCACGATGCCGAGCCGGTTCTCGGTGATCCAGGTGCGCCCCCTGGTCGCGAGCACACGCACCGACTCGTCCGCGATCAGCTTGCGCCGGAAGGCGTCCCGCTCCTCGGGGTCCGACGGTGCCGCGAGCACCCGGCCCTCCGCCTTGGAGAAGACCTTCGAGGTGATCACGACGACGTCGCCGTCGGTGAGCCAGTCCGCCGCGTCCGCGAGCAGCGCCGCCACGTCGTCGCCCTCGGTCACCTCCGGGATGCCGAAGACGGGGAGGATCTCGAGCGACGGTGCGCCGTGGTCGCGCTCCGGGCGGGACGGTGCGGTGCTGTCGCGCTCCGGGCGCGACGGTGCGGTCACAGGCCCACCAGCTCGAGGCCGGCGTCGATCATCGCGGCGGTGGCCTGCGGCGAGCTCATGAGCAGCGGCACCGCGGCGACGGGCAGGCCGTCGATCGCGACGCCCGCGTCCTGCTCGGAGACCAGCCAGCCGTCGAGGATCCCGTTGCCCGTGCGGGCGCCGAAGTGCTCCCCGATCGCCTGCGCGCTGGTCTCGATGCCGAGCACCTCCAGGCAGCGGTCGGCCATGCCGCGCAGCGGCGCGCCGCCGATCACGGGGGAGACCCCGACGACCTTCGCGCTCGTGGTGCGGAGCGCGGCCCGGATGCCGCCGACCGACAGGATCGCGCCGATCGACACGACCGGGTTCGACGGGGCGAGGAAGACCACGTCCGCCTCCTCGATGGCGGCGATCGCGGCCCGCGACGCCTGCGCCTTGCCGGAGCCGTCCCCGCCGCCGACCTGGGCGAAGCCGAAGGTCTCGATGTCGGCGCGGTAGCGCACCCACCACTCCTGGAAGTGGATGGCCTTCTTCGCGCCGTCGGTGGAGGCGGGATCGGTGACGACGACGTGCGTCTCGTGCCGGCCGTCGGTGGCCGGGAGCAGCCGCACTCCCGGCTGCCACCGGTTGCACAGTGCCGCAGTGACGTCCGTCAGGGAGTAGCCGGAGGAGAGCATCTGCGTGCGGATGAGGTGCGTCGCGAGGTCGCGGTCGCCGAGGCCGAACCAGTCCGGATCGGCGCCGTAGCGCGCCAGCTCCTCCTTGGCGTTCCAGGTCTCGTTCCGGTGGCCCCAGCCGCGCTCGGTGTCGATCCCGCCGCCCAGGGTGTACATGCAGGTGTCGAGGTCGGGGCAGATGCGCACGCCGTGCATCCAGGCGTCGTCGCCGACGTTGACGACCGCGGTCACGGAGTTCTCCGATGCGGACGCGGCGCCGGCACCGTCCTTGTCCGGGAACGCCGTCACCCCGAAGCGCTCGCGCGCCCCTTCGAGGAACCGCGCGCCGCCGACACCGCCCACCAGCACCGCAACCTTCACGACTGAAAGCGTAGTGGTCGGCCGGCGGCGCCGTCCGCGACGGGTCGCGGCCGCCGGCGAGGTCGCGCGGAGGGCCCGCGGCCTGGCATGATCGGGGGTGCGACGCGCCCCGGTGGAGCGTCGATCCGCCCGTGCGAAATGTGACGGGTATCACGTCTCAACTACGTGTCGAGGGCCCACATCGTGACGTCCAGGTGGTATTAGCTAATTTCCTGGTTCAGCTTGACGTGGCGGCCGCATCCGTGTGTAATCACAACCGTGTCATTCAGTGCGGCGTCGTCGTTCGCCGGTGCGGGGCACGCAGACCGAAAAAACCATCGAACACCACGAAAGCAATGAGGGAGGCGGGCCGATGACGATCGACGCTCATCGTGAACCGTTCGAAAGCTTCTCCGGTGGGTCCAGCCGCGCGCACCTCAGTGTCGTGCCCGCGGGGTTCGAGGAACTCTACGAGGCCGTCGAGGATCAGTGGCAGGACCGCGCACTGTGCTCGCAGACGGATCCGGAGGCGTTCTTCCCCGAGAAGGGCGGCTCCACGCGCGAGGCCAAGCGCATCTGCCTGGGGTGCGAGGTGCGCAACGAGTGCCTCGAGTACGCCCTGCAGAAGGACGAGCGATTCGGCATCTGGGGTGGCCTATCCGAGCGTGAGCGGCGCAAGCTCAAGCGCGGCATCATCTGACTTCTCGCCGTACGGCGAACCTCGGCCCGGCCGGACCGCAGCACTGCGGACCGGTCGGGCCGCTGCGTTGGTCGCCGAAGCGCCGGAGCGTCAGAGTGAATCCGGTCCGGCGAGCAGGGTCTCCTCGGTGACGCCGAGGTAGTCGCTGATCTGGTGCACGAGGATCGCGAGGATCTCGTCGAGGAGGTCCGCCTCCGTCTTCGCGCGCCGCTGCAGCGGCCGCCGGAACAGGATCAGCCGGGCCCGCGTGCGGTTGCCCCGTCGGTCGATCCCCACGGGAACCATGCGCGCCAAGGGGATCGGGCCGTCGGCCTCCACCTCGGCGGGCCAGGAGACCGCGTCCGGATCGTGCGGCAGGATCCCGGGGACGTCGTCGACGGCGATGTCGAGATCGGTCAGCCGGTCGTGCCACAGCGAATCGATCTCGGCGAAGGCGTCCAGGACCACCTCGTCGAAATCCTGCGCCCGGGTCCGGTGCGCCGGGAGATCGCGGGGCACCAGCGGGCCCCGGAGCCCGTGGCCGCGCCGGTCCCGCGCCACCCGGCGTCGCAGCCGCGCGCCGCTGTCGGGCGTCCGTCTCCTGCTTCTCATGATGTTCTCAGTCTAGGCGGAACGCCGCCGGGCCGGCCGTCGCACGCCCCTGTCCGGTGTGTCGGAAGCGCGCCCCTCGGGCCAGGGGTTAACCTTCTTGCTGTGAACCCCGTCCGTCAGTGCTGCCGCCCCGGCTGCAGGAACCACGCCGTGGCGACGCTGACGTTCGACTACCGCCAGTCGATCGCCGTGCTCGGCCCCCTGGGCACCACGAGTGAGCCCCACTCCTGGGACCTCTGCGAATTCCACGCCACCCGCATGACGGCGCCCCGCGGCTGGGAGATGCTGCGCAACCTCCCCGCCTACAGCGCTGCCGCCGCCGTCGGTAACGCGGCCCTCGACGACGACCTGACGGCGCTGGCCGACACCGTCCACGAGCGTGCCGCGCGCGAATCCGGCCGGCCGGCGCCCGAGCCCGCCGAGGCGCCCCTGCGCTCCCTCCCGCCGATCGGCGCCATGCGCCCCGTCCACGACGGTCTCGCGGGCCCGCGCGTCACCCCGTCGGTGCAGCCCGGAGGGTCGGCGCCGAAGCACGCCGCCCGGCCCGGCCGCCGCGGCCATCTGCGGGTGCTGCCGGACCCCGTCGACTGAGAGTTCCGCCGAAGGCGTCACCCCCGCCGCGTCGGATGCCTGTCCGCGCCCGGGGAGCCGATAGGGTGGGGCGTCCGCTACGGGGACCCGCCGGGTTCCCGCACGCCGTTCACAGGAGGTCGTCGAGCGTGGTTCGAACGCTGGAGTCGGTGCAGGCTGTCATCAAGGCGTACGACGTGCGCGGCCTCGTCGGCGAGCAGATCGACGCGGATTTCGTCCGCGACACGGGAGCCGCCTTCGGCGCGCTGATCCGCGGGGAGGGCGCCACCGAGGCCGTCGTCGGCCACGACATGCGCGACTCGTCGCCCGCGCTGTCGGCGGCCTTCGCCGAGGGGCTCACGGCGCAGGGCGTCGACGTGACCCTGATCGGCCTCGCCTCGACCGACGAGCTCTACTTCGCCTCCGGGCTGCTGGACCGTCCCGGTGCGATGTTCACCGCTTCGCACAACCCCGCCGCCTACAACGGCATCAAGCTGTGCCGCGCGGGAGCCAAGCCCGTCGGACAGGAGTCGGGGCTGCGGACCATCACCGAGCAGGTGGCCGAGGGCGTCCCGGCGTACGACGGTGCCCCCGGCCGGATCTCCGAACGCGACGTGCTCGAGGAGTACGGCGACTACCTGCGAAAGCTCGTCGACCTCTCCGGCTCGCGCCCGCTGCGCGTCGCCGTGGACGCCGGCAACGGCATGGGCGGCTTCACCGTGCCGTCGGTGCTCGGCCCCGTCGACGCGCTCGACGTGCGTGCCCTCTTCTTCGAACTCGACGGTTCGTTCCCGAACCACGAGGCCAACCCGTTGGACCCGAAGAACCTCGTCGACCTGCAGAAGTTCGTCGTCGAGCAGGGCGCCGACATCGGCCTCGCCTTCGACGGGGACGCCGACCGCTGCTTCGTCGTGGACGAGAAGGGCGATCCCGTGTCGCCGTCCGCCGTCACGGCGCTGGTCGCCGAGCGGGAACTGGCCCGGCACCCCGGCTCGACGGTGATCCACAACCTGATCACCTCCAAGGCCGTGCCGGAGATCATCGCCGAGAACGGCGGGACGCCCGTGCGCACCCGCGTCGGTCACTCCTTCATCAAGGCGCAGATGGCCGAGACCGGCGCCGTCTTCGGCGGCGAGCACTCGGCGCACTACTACTTCCGCGACTTCTGGGGAGCCGACTCCGGCATGCTCGCGGCGATGCACGTCCTCGCGGCCCTCGGCGAGCAGCCGAAACCGCTCTCGGAGCTCATGGGCGGCTACGACCGGTACGCCGCGTCCGGCGAGATCAATTCGACGGTGGCGGACCAGGGCGAGCGCACGCGGGCCGTCCTCGAGGCGTTCGCGGACGAAATCCTGAGCACCGATGAACTGGACGGCGTGACGGTACAGTTGGATTCGGGCGCCTGGTTCAACCTCCGCGCCTCCAACACGGAGCCGCTGCTCCGGCTGAACGTCGAAGCCGCGACCCCCGATGAGGTGCGTGCGCTCACCGAGCGGATCCTGGCGATCGTCCGTGCCTGACATCGCAGTGCGTCCCGGTGCCGGTGAGGCCGAGGCCGGCGGGAGCGCGGCGATCGACAGCGGCGGCCCGTGGTGACGGGGCGCCGATGGGACGGGAGGAATCCGTGACCGAGACTACCGGTGGCGGAAGCGGAGCGAGCGGGCCGCAGGGCGCCGATCTCGACGATCCGGCAGGTCTGATCGCGGCCGACGTGGGCGGCCATCTGCGCGCCGCCGCGCTCGCGGGCGCGCAGGCGCGCGCCGTCGCCAGCGCGGTGGATGAGGGGGCTCTGGCGGAGCTGGACGGTCTCGTCCCGCGCGCCGTCGTCGTGGTCTGCGGAGCAGGGCCCGCCGCGGCCGCCGCGGGTTTCGTCGAGGCGCTGACCGCGGGCCGGTTCGACGTCCCACTCGTGCGCTCCACCGAGCTCCCGCCCTGGGTGGGGGCGCTCGACGTGGTGGTCGTCTGCGGCTTCGACGCGGGTGACCTGGTGCTGGCCGGTGCCATCGCGACGGCCTCCCGGCGCGGCGCGACCGTCGTCGTCGCCGTTCCCATGGAGGGCCCGGTCGCCGAGGCGGCCGCCGGACGCACCGTCGACCTCTCGCCCCGCCTGCGCGTGCCGGAGCGGTTCGGCTTCATCGGGGTCGCCGCCGCGCTGCTCGCGGTGCTCGGCCGGCTCGCGGGCGCGGACCGGGGCGACGAGCCCGGGACCGGATTCCTCTTCACGCTCGCCGACACGCTCGACGACGAGGCCGTCCGCGGCGCACCCGACCGCGACGTCGAGTCCAATCCCGCCAAGCGGCTCGCCGCCCGGATGACCGGCCGCCGCGTGGCCCTCACCGCCGACACCGCGGCCGGCCTCGCCGTCGCGGAGCACGCGGCCTCGCAGGCCCTCACGCTCGGGGGCCAGGTGGTCGCCGCGGTCGGCTTCGCCGACGTGGAGCTGGCGACGCCCGAGCTGGCGTCCACGCCCGCCGGCGGCGCGTTGGAGACGGGGGCCGGCGGCGCGGTCGATCCGCTCTTCCACGACCCCTTCCTCGACGGTCCGGCGGCGCAGACCCCGCTGCGGGTCATCATCCTGACCACCGAGGAGCGCGCCCCGCTGGTGGGGGCGCGACTACGGGCACTGCCGGACGTGGAGGCGCTGCCCGTCGACGAGGGCGTGGTGCGCCCGGCGGCGACGACGGGGCCGCGCGCCGACGCGCTGGACCTGCTGGCGCTCGCGGTACGGTTCGATCTCGCGTCGGTGTACCGGCGCCTGACGGGAGAGGCGTGATGGAACGGATCGAGGGAGTCATCCGGCCGTACGCCTGGGGCTCGCGCACGGTGCTGGCGACGATGCAGGGCCGGCCGGTGCCGTCGAACCACCCGGAGGCGGAACTGTGGTTCGGCGCGCACCCTGCCGACCCGGCGAGGCTGTACGAGCCGTCCGGCACCGGGACCGACGGTGACCTGCTGTCCGCGATCAGCGCCGACCTGGACGGCCAGCTGGGCGGGCCCTGCCGCGGCGAGTTCGGCGACCGCCTGCCCTACCTGGTCAAGGTGCTCGCCGCCGACGAGCCGCTCTCGCTGCAGGCGCACCCGTCGCGGGAGCAGGCCGAGGAGGGCTTCGCCCGGGAGAACGCCGCGGGCATCCCGATCGACGCCCCCGAGCGCAACTACCGCGACGCCGCGCACAAGCCGGAGGTCGTCATCGCGCTGAGCCCGTTCGAGGCCCTCGCGGGCTTCCGGGACCCGAGGGTCACCGTCGAACTGCTGCGCGTCCTGGGCGTGCCGGAGCTGGACAGCTACCTGGGCCTGCTCGCCGGACAGCCGGATTCGATGGGCCTGCGCGCCCTCGTCACCACCTGGATCACGCTGCCGCAGCCCGCGCTGGCGGTGCTCGTGCCGGCGGTGCTCGCCGGCTGTGTGCGCTACCTGGAGAGCGGCGCGGACCGGTTCAAGGGCGAGGCGCGCCTGGCGCTGACGCTGGGGGAGCGCTACCCGGACGATGCGGGCGTACTCGCGGCGCTGCTGCTGAACCGGATCGTGCTCGAACCCGGGCAGGCGCTGTACCTCGCCGCCGGCAACCTGCACGCCTACATCAGCGGGGCCGCCGTGGAGGTCATGGCGAACTCGGACAACGTCCTGCGCGGTGGACTGACCCCGAAGCACGTCGACGTGCCGGAACTGCTGCGGGTGCTGGACTTCACGCCCCGGGCACCGTCGGATCTGGCGCCGGCCACGTCGACCGTGGGTCCCGAGGTCGTCTTCTCCACCCCCGCGCCGGAGTTCCGGGTCTCGCGGGTGCGGCTCGACGGCACGGCCCTGCGGCGCGCGGCGTCGGTGGAGCTGGACGCGCGCGGCCCGCAGCTGCTGGTGGTCACCGAGGGGACGGTCACGGTACGCAGTGCGGGCCGGTCGATCGATGTTCCGGCGGGCAGCGGCCTGTGGATGGCCGCGTCCGATCCGGGTGTGGTGGTCAGCGCGCACTCACCGGCGGCGGAGTTCTTCCGGACGCTGGTGGGCGGGCACTGATCCCGCCGCCCCGCGGGGCGGCATGGAGGCTAGACGCCGCCGAGGTTCTCGTAGAAGGTCTCGGGGATGTCGAAGGTCTGCATGTTCGACACGGCGACGGCCTCGGGGCGGGCCTTGCTGAGCACGGCGAGCGGCTTGCCGTCACGCGTGAGCAGCACGTCGTCTCCGCCCTCGACGATGCTGAGAAGCTGGGCGACGGTCTGGTCGGTGGTGTGCGCGAAAGTCTTGGTCATAGGCCCGACGGTAGGTGTTACTTGCCAGTACGCCAACACAATTCGCGTACCGACTAGTAACACTCGCGGGTAACCGGCGGGGCGGGCGTGGGATGCGCGGGGCCTGAAACGCCTCGCGACGGTGCCCGGGTGGTGTTTGATTGGTCGTCACACACACCCAGGACGACACAGGAGCACGCATGGCCAACCCACTGCTGCGCACCAAATCAGTGGAGCAATCGATCGCCGATACAGAGGTGGTCGGTACCCGCCTGAAGAAGCAGCTCACGGCGTGGGATCTCACCATCTTCGGGGTCGCCGTCGTCGTCGGCGCGGGGATCTTCACCATCGGCGCATCGACCGCCGGCAACTACGCCGGCCCGGCCGTGTCGCTGTCCTTCGTCATCGCCGCGGTCGCCTGCGGCCTCGCCGCCCTCTGCTACGCGGAGTTCGCGTCGACGGTGCCCGTGGCCGGTTCGGCGTACACCTTCTCCTATGCGACCTTCGGCGAGTTCGCCGCGTGGATCATCGGCTGGGACCTGGTGCTCGAGTTCTCCATCGCCGCCGCGGCCGTCGCGAGCGGCTGGTCGAGCTACCTCGGGACGGTCTTCGGCACCGGTCCGGCGGCGTTCCAGGTCGCCGGGCACACGGTCGACTGGGGCGCGATGATGATCGTCGGCGTCCTGACGGTGCTGCTGACCTTCGGCGCCAAGGTCTCCTCGCGGGTGTCCGCCGTGATCACCGCGATCAAGGTCGCGGTGGTGGTCCTGGTGATCGCCGTCGGCGCCTTCTACATCAAGGCGTCCAACTACACGCCCTTCGTCCCCGAGTCGGTCCCGGGCAAGAGCGAGGGCGTGACCTGGGCGTCCACCCTGTTCCAGGCCATCAGCGGCGGCTCGGGTTCGACCTACGGCTGGTACGGCGTCCTCGCGGGCGCGGGCATCGTCTTCTTCGCCTTCATCGGCTTCGACATCGTCGCGACCTCCGCGGAGGAGACGGTGAACCCGCAGCGCGACGTTCCGCGCGGCATCATGGGCTCGCTCGCGATCGTCACCGTGCTGTACATCGCCGTCACCGTGGTGGTGACCGGGATGGCCAGCTACAAGGACCTGGCGACGAGTGCGGGTAACGGCAAGGGCAAGAACCTCGCCTACGCCTTCTCCCTGAACGGCGTCGACTGGGCGGCCACGATCATCTCGATCGGCGCGCTCGCGGGCCTGACCACCGTGGTCATGGTGCTGCTCATGGGGCAGAACCGCGTGCTCTTCGCCATGGCCCGCGACGGCCTGCTGCCGCGCAAGCTCGCGAAGACCTCCGACCGCGGCGTACCGGTGCGGATCTCCGTGAGCGTCGGCGTGGTCGTCGCAGTCTTCGCCGGCCTCGTGCCCCTCGACGAGCTCGCCGAGCTGATCAACATCGGCACGCTGTTCGCCTTCGTGCTGGTCTCGGTCGGCGTTGTGGTGCTGCGCAAGCAGCGTCCGGACCTCAAACGCGGCTTCACGGCACCGCTGGTGCCGCTGGTCCCGATCCTCTCCGTCGTCGCCTGCGGCTGGCTCATGCTCAACCTGTCGCTCGAGACCTGGTTCCGGTTCGTGTGCTGGATGGTGCTGGGAGTCTTCGTGTACTTCCTCTACTCCAAGAACCATTCGCTCGTCGGCAAGCGTGAGCGCGGCGAGACGATCGAGTCACTGGTCTGATCGGTTCCGGGATCCGGGTTCCGGGACCGACGTAGTCGTGCCGGACGACAGCGCCCGCCGCCGATGCGACCGCACCGGACAAGCGCGATAGCCTGGACCGCGTGACTTCTACGCTGACCGCCGATACGGCGAACGGAATCGACTTCAAGGTTGCGGACCTCTCGCTTGCGGAGGCGGGCCGCAAGCAGCTGCGCCTCGCCGAGCACGAGATGCCGGGGCTGATGGCGCTGCGTCGTGAGTACGCCGACGTGCAGCCGCTCAAGGGTGCGCGGATCTCGGGCTCGCTGCACATGACGGTGCAGACCGCGGTGCTGATCGAGACCCTGGTGGCCCTCGGTGCTGAGGTCCGGTGGGCGTCGTGCAACATCTTCTCCACCCAGGACGAGGCCGCCGCGGCTGTGGTGGTGGGCCCGCACGGCACCGTCGAGGCCCCGCAGGGTGTCCCGGTGTTCGCGTGGAAGGGCGAGACCCTCGAGGAGTACTGGTGGGCGGCCGAGCAGATGCTCACCTGGCCGAATGAGCCCGCCAACATGATCCTCGACGACGGCGGCGACGCCACCATGCTGGTCCTGCGCGGCGCGCAGTTCGAGGCCGCGGGCGTCGTCCCGCCCACCGACGAGGACGCCGACAGCCACGAGTACCAGGTCTTCCTGGCCCTGCTGCGCGAGAGCCTCGCCAAGGACGCCACGAAGTGGACCACGATCGCCGACAGCGTCAAGGGCGTCACCGAGGAGACCACCACCGGCGTGCTGCGGCTGTACCAGTTCGCGGCGGCGGGCGAGCTGAAGTTCCCGGCGATCAACGTCAACGACTCGGTCACCAAGAGCAAGTTCGACAACAAGTACGGCACCCGCCACTCGCTGATCGACGGCATCAACCGTGGCACCGACGTGCTGATCGGCGGCAAGAAGGTGCTCATCACCGGCTACGGCGACGTGGGCAAGGGCTGCGCCGAGTCGCTGGCCGGCCAGGGTGCGCGCGTCCAGGTCACCGAGATCGACCCGATCAACGCGCTGCAGGCCCTGATGGACGGTTTCGACGTGGTCACCGTCGAGCAGGCCATCGGCGACGCCGACATCGTCATCACCTCGACGGGCAACAAGGACATCATCCTGCTCGAGCACATGAAGCAGATGAAGGATCACGCGATCCTCGGCAACATCGGCCACTTCGACAACGAGATCGACATGGCCGGCCTCGAGAAGTCGGGCGCCGTGCGGCTGAACATCAAGCCGCAGGTCGACCAGTGGACGTTCGGCGACACGGGCAAGTCTATCGTGGTGCTCTCCGAGGGCCGCCTGCTGAACCTGGGCAATGCGACGGGGCATCCCTCGTTCGTGATGTCCAACAGCTTCAGCAACCAGGTGATCGCGCAGATCGAGCTGTGGACCAAGCCGGACGAGTACGACAACGAGGTCTACCGCCTGCCGAAGCACCTCGACGAGAAGGTCGCCAAGATCCACGTCGAGGCTCTGGGCGGCACGCTGACGAAGCTCACCAAGGAGCAGGCGGAGTACATCGGCGTCGACGTCGAGGGCCCGTACAAGCCCGAGCACTACCGCTACTGACGTCAGCGCACGCGCGACGAACTCACGCACACCTTCCACCCTCCGGATTCCTTCCGGAGGGTGGACGTGTCCGTGACGGACTTCGAGACGATCACGCTCGAGCCCACCGGCGTCGAGGTCACCTCGGCGTCGGCGGTCCCGGCGCCGGCGTCGATCGTGATCGCGCCGACGGTGACCTCCCATCGCCCGCCGGGCCCGACCATCAGGTCGACCTCGGCGGCGAAGGTCTGCGCGGTGAACTGGCTCCGCAGCATCTGCCCGTCGGCGGCGCAGCGCACGCCGAGCAGGCCGGCCAGGTCCCGGTCGTTGAGCTTCTGCGTCTCCGCCGCGATCACGTCGCGGATCTGCCGCTCGTCGTCGCTTCCGCGGTTCGCCAGGATGTACCACGTGGTGGCGACGATGATCGCGATGATGGCGACCGTCGCGCCCACCACGATCGCGACCGAGCGGTCCCGCGGCGGCGGGGGCCCCGTCGGGCTCGGGGCGTACGGGGACACGTACGGCGCGTCGCCGGGGGCGCTTCGCGGCGCACCGCCGGGAGGCCCCTGCGGAACCGGGTTCGACGGTGCGGCGGGCCCCGCCACGGCGCGCCCCGTCAAGTAGGGCGTGCCCGCGGAGGACACCGGGCCGCCCGGGCCGTACTGCTGCGGCGGCCGCGGGGGAGCGATCCCGAGCCGGGCGTAGGTCTCCGGCGGGAGGACGGGGTGCAGGAGCTCGCGCGGGTCAGTCGGGCGCATCGGCCCGGTCCTCCGCGGTCGCGGTCGCGTGCCGCTGGGACTGCAGGGACTGCAGCAGTGCGGTCAGTGCGTCCAGCTTCTCGTGCACCTCGTCGAGCTCGCGGCGCATGTAATCGCGGCTCGCTGCCTCGCCGACGGCCAACCGGACGGACGCCAGCTCGCGGGCCAGGAACTCGGTGTCGGCCTTGGTCTGCGCGGCACGCATCCGGTCCTCGTCGAGCGAGACCCGGTCGCGGCTCTCCTGCCGGTTCTGTGCCAGCAGGATCAGCGGCGCGGCGTACGCGGCCTGCGTGGAGAAGGCCAGGTTGAGCAGGATGAACGGGTACGGATCGAAGCGCAGCGCGATCCAGCTGATGTTGATGATCACCCACACGACCACGATCACGGTCTGGATCGCGAGGTAGCGGCCGGTGCCCAGGAACCGCGCGACGCGCTCGGCCCCCTGGCCGATCATGTCGTCGCCCAGGTTGAGGTGGAAGCTGCGGTTCAGCCGCGGGGTGTCCAGCCGGGAACGCTCGTTCATCCGGTCACCTCCTCGGTGCGCTCGTCCTCGTCCTCGTCACGCCAGTCCTCGGGGAGCAGGTGGTCGAGCACGTCGTCGACCGAGACCGCGCCCAGCAGGTGGTTCTCCGCGTCGATGACCGGGCCGCTGACCAGGTTGTACGCCGCGAAGTAGCGGGTCACCGCGCCGAGGGGATCGTCGGGCCCGAGGCGCGGCAGGTCGGTGTCGACGATGCCGCCCACCAGGTCGGCCGGGGGCTCGCGGAGCAGCTGCTGCAGGTGCACCGCGCCCAGGTAGCGGCCCGTCGGGGTGGCGGTCGGCGGCCGCACGACGAAGACCATGCTCGCCAGCGCGGGCGTGATGTCGGGGTTGCGGACCCGGGCGAGCGCCTCTGCCACCGTCGTCGACGGGGTGACCACGATCGGCTCGGGCGTCATCATGCCGCCCGCGGTGTAGGGGGAGAAGGTGAGCAGGCGGCGGACCGTGCCCGAGTCCTCGGGGTCCATCACGCCCAGCAGTTCCTCGCGCTGGCGTACGGGAAGGTCGCCGAGGAGGTCGGCGGCGTCGTCGGGATCCATGGCCTCGAGCACGTCGGCGGCGCGAGCCTTGGACAGGTGCGCGATGACCTCGGCCTGGTCGTCGGAGCCGAGCTCCTGCAGCACGTCGGCGAGGCGCTCGTCGTCGAAGGCGGCGGCGATGGCGAGCCTGCGCTGCGCCGGCAGCTCGCGGAGCGCCTGCGCGACATCGGTGGCGCGCATGTCCTCGAAGACGGTCAGCGCCTCGGCGATGTCGTGGTCGGCGCCCGTGAGCGCGGTGGTGGTGAAGCCGGAGACGTGCGGGAGGTCGACCACCTGGACGCCCCCGCGGCGGCTCCAGCCCGTCCCGCGGATCTTCACCGCCAGGCGGTGCACCACCCAGTCGCGGGTGCGGGTCTGCTCGATCCCGACGTCGGCGACGGAGGCGTCGGCACCGTCGTAGGGCTCGCCGGGCTCGGAGATCCGGACCTTGGTGCCCAGCAGCTGGCCGAGGGCGAGCGCCTCGCCGGGCCGCAGATGCAGGCGGCGCAGGCTCACCGAGCCGGTGTTGAGGGTGACGGCGGCGGGTTCGATGCTGGTCACGCGCAACATCGGGACGAAGATGCGGCGGCGGTTCGCCAGTTCCACGGCGAGTCCGAGGACCCGTGGCGGCTTGCGATCGGCGCGCAGGCCGAGCACCGCGTCCCGGACCCGGCCGACGGATTCGCCGTCCGGGCCGACGACGGGGAGGCCGGACAGTCGCGCGACGAATACTCTGGAGACAGCCGACATGTACTTCAGGGTAGTTTCGTTACGAGCCGCACGTGAGGGAGGGCGCCGAATGTCGCAACCGTTGTCCGGACCGGGGTCGCCGAACCAGCCGGGAGGTCCCGGGGGCCGGGGCCTGCCGACGCCGCCCAAGGGCTGGCCGATCGGCTCCTACAGCACCTACGCCGAGGCCCAGCGGGCCGTCGACTACCTCTCCGACCAGGAGTTCCCGGTCCAGAACGTGACCATCGTGGGCGTCGACCTGATGCAGGTCGAGCGGATCACCGGCCGCCTCACCTGGGGGCGCGTGCTCAGCGCGGGCGCCGCCTCGGGTGCCTGGC
This sequence comes from Tsukamurella sp. II2bb, assembly GCF_057815145.1. Classification (NCBI taxonomy): domain Bacteria; kingdom Bacillati; phylum Actinomycetota; class Actinomycetes; order Mycobacteriales; family Tsukamurellaceae; genus Tsukamurella; species Tsukamurella sp. II2bb. Next base: position 64,268 of record NZ_JBYPZI010000009.1, on the reverse strand, counting down.
TGGGCCTGTTCCTCGGCCTGCTGGTGGGGCTGTTCGTGGGCGGTGGGAACGCCCTGCTCTCCACGGTGATCGCCGGCGTCATCGGCGGCATCGTCTTCGGCCTGATCAGCGCCGCGGTCCCGTACTGGGCCTCGCGCGGCACCCGCGACTTCTCCTCGACGATGCAGCTGGTCGCCGGCCGGTACGACGTGCTCTGCGACCCCCAGGTCGCCGAGCAGGCCCGTGACATGCTCGCCCGCCTGAACATCCAGTAGGCCCGACGAAGTAGTCGCCACGGCGCGCCGATCGCTCCGCGCTGTAAATATCTCCGCTCGCCCCGCGTCTTCGCGGGGCGAGCGGCGTTTTCGGGTGGGAGCGGGGTTTCAGCTGCGGCGGCTGGACGGACCGGCGTGCGGGTGACGCGCCGTCGGGCCCGGAGAACCGGGTGATCGTGCCGGGAGTCGACCCGACCCTATTTACCGGGACGTGAAGTCCTGTTAAATTGGGGTGACGTGATAGCGATCACAAGGAGGACTCTCATGGCGGACATCCTGGGACGTGTGAGCCGGCGCGAACTCGAGCAGGGCTACGTCGATGTGCTGGCGGACCTGTCCGACGGTTCCGTGCGTCGCCGCTTCGACCCGTACCTGGACATCGATTGGGACTCGCCGGAGCTGGCGCTGGACCCGAACGACCCGCGCTGGGTGCTGCCGCCGACGCTGGATTCGCTCGGCGCGACGCAGTGGTACCGCGACCTCCCGCTCGACAAGCAGATCGAGATCGGCAGGTGGCGCCTGGCCAACACGATCAAGGTGGGCGCGGCCTTCGAGTCGATCCTGATCCGCGGAATGATGCAGTACATCATGAGGCTCCCGAACAAGTCGCCGGAGTTCCGGTACTCGCTCCACGAGATGACGGAGGAGTGCAACCACATCCAGATGTTCCAGGAGCTGGTGAACCGCATCGATGTGGATGTGCCCGGCATGCGGAAGTGGTTCCGGCGGGCCTCGCCGATGATCGGCGTGCTCGGCGGCTACGCGCACGTGATCCTGTTCATGGGCATCCTCGGTGGCGAGGAGCCGATCGACCACTACCAGAAGGCGATCATGCGGCACGGCGGCCAGGTGCCGCCGCTGGTGTTGCGCACCATGGAGATCCACGTCGCCGAGGAGGCGCGGCACATCTCCTTCGCGCACGAGTTCCTGCACGCGCACCTGCAGGGGATGACGAAGCGGCAGAAGCGGATCTGCGCATTCGCGTTCCCGCTCGCCATGCGCTGGCTGGTCGGCGAGATCTTTACCCCGCCGAAGGAGTTCTTCGAGAAGTTCGAGGTACCGCGCGAGGTGAAGCGCGAGGCCTTCTGGCGCGGGCCGGCGGCGCGGGCCTTGCTCAACGACTACTTCGCCGAGATGCGCTCGCTGGCAGATGATCTGGGTCTGATGACCCCGTTCGGCAAGCTGATGTGGAAGCTGCTGAAGATCGACGGTCACAAGGCGCGCTACCGCGGGGAGCCCACGCGCCCCGCGCAACTCGCCGCCTGACCGCAGGCCGCCCGGGCGCGGCACCGGTCCGCCCGGGCGCGGCACCGGTCCGCGCGGGCGGCACGGCGCGTAGCATCACCCGGTATGACCGCGCCGCAGGAACCCGGCTCCGGGTATCGGCAGCGCTGGAGCGCGCACAACTCGCAACGGCGCGAGCAGATCCTGCGTGCCGCAGCGGAACTGGTCGAGGAGTCGGAGCCGGGTGCGCCGATCCCGGTGCAGCGCATCGCCGATCGGGCCGGTCTCGTCAAGTCGGTGGTGTATCGGCAGTTCCGCAGCAAGGACGAATTGGCGCGCGGGCTTAGGGGTTTCGTCGTCGACGAGTTCGCCGCCGAGTTGGAGGCGGACCTCGACGTCTCGACGGGCTCGCTCCGGGAGATCCTGCGTCGCGCGATCACCAGCGCCGCGGTGTGGATGCGGGACCACCCGCACCTCGTCGACCTGCTGCGGGCCGGGCCCACGGACGCGACCCCCGCCGATGGCACGCCGACCGCGCCGGACGCCATCGGCGAACTCCGCCACCGCGTGGTCTCCCGCGCCAACCAGACGATCGAGGGGATCGGCGCGCTCACCGGGCGCGATCCGGCGCCCTTCGCCGACATCCCGTTCGTGGTCTTCACGATGGTCGAGGGCACGCTCACCGCGTGGGTGCGGGGCGAGGAGTCGCTGCGCGAACGGCCACGGGAGGATGTGGTCGTCTCGCTCGCGGACATCACCTGGCACATCCTCGACGGTGTCGCGCGCGGCCTGGGCATCGTGATCGACCCGGATGCCGAGTTCACCGGGGTGCTCGCTCGGCTGACCGCCTCCCCCTGAGTGCTGCAAATACTTGCAAAAACACCCTCTAGTGGCGCGAGTCACAGTGCGGTACGGTTCTCGCATGTCTTCCCTCCGCTGGTCCGCTGTCATGCAGCAGGACTCGTGGACCGCGGAGCAGTTCTGCAAATACTTGCACGAAGCGACTCCGGCGGTGCGATCATCGGCGGATGATCCCGAAGAAGCAGGTCGCGATGAAGGACGTCGCGCAGCGCCTCGGGATGTCGATCTCGACGGTCTCGCGCGCCCTGACCGGCAAACCGGGCGTGGCCCCGCAGACCCGTCGCCGGATCGTCGACGAGGCGCTCGCGCTCGGATACGTGCCGGCGGACGCTCCGTCGGCGGTGAGCGAGCAGCCGCGCCGGGTGTGCGTGGTCGTGCCCTGGTTGGACGTCTGGTTCTACTCCGCGGTCGCCGACGGTGCCGAGGAGGTGCTGCGCGAGCACGGGGTCTCGACGGTGCTCCGCTGCGCGCGGACGCACGCCGAACGGCTGGAGCTCTTCCGCGGCCTGCCGCGGGAGGATTCCGTGGACGGTGTGATCACGGTGAGCTTCCCCGTGGATGCGGAGATCCTCGGTCTCCTCGCTCGCACGGCCGTGCCGGTGGTGGCGGTGTCGTCCCGGCCGGACGGGGTCCCGTCGGTGACCATCGACGACCGGCTGGCCGCGCAGCGCGCCGTCGGGCACCTGGTCCGGATGGGGCACCGTCGGATCGCCCTGATCCGCACCAGCGATCCGGAGGGCGTGCTGTGGGAGGCGGACACGGCGCGGACCGAGGGCTACCGCTCCGCGCTGGCGGAGGCCGGGGTGCCGGCGCCGGACGAACTGACCGTCGCGGCCCTGTGGGGGATCGAGGGCGGCGCGGAGGCGATGGAGCGACTGCTCGGCCTCGCCTCGGTGCCGACCGCGGTCTTCTGCTTCTCCGACGAGGTCGCGATGGGGGCGCTCCGCACCCTGCGCCGGATGGGGATCTCGGTGCCCGAGCAGATGTCGGTGATCGCGGTCGACGACCATCCGATGGCCGAACTCACGGACCTGACCACGGTGGCGCAACCCGCGCGTCTGCTCGGCGGCGAGGCGGCCCGGTCGGTGCTCGCGCTCATGGACGGCAGGGGGGCCGACGACGTCGTCTTCGGCACCCGGCTGGTGGCGCGGCACACGACCGCTCCGCCACCGTGATCCATTGTCGTGCAACGGTTTATTCCGGATCCTCTACTTTCGTGGGGGTTGCGCGACGGGGTGCTTCAGGATTGGCACGGGAATCCAGGATGTGGGGTTCGTCACCCCATGCGTGTGTTACTTTTCGCAATGCCGTTCGACAGGGCGGCGCTAGGAGGATGGGCGATGGAGTGGAAACCGGTTCGCCGCAGGGCGCTGGCGGCAGGATTGTCGGTGGCCCTCGGGAGTTCGCTGCTGGCCGGGTGTGGCACCGAGGGCTCGTCGGGCGTGGTGATCACCGTCGGCACCGGTGCCGACAGCATCCCGGCGCTGAAGAAGGCCGCCGTGAAGTGCTCGACCAGCGAGTACAAGGTCGTCACCGAGACGATGCCCCGCGCGGCCGACGACACGCGGCTGCAATGGGCGCGCCGCATCACGGGTAACGACAAGTCGCTGTCGATCCTCGCGCTCGACGTCACCTGGACGGCGGAGTTCGCCGCGGCGGGCTGGCTGACGGACATGCCGGCCGACGTCACCGAGCGGACCACCAAGCGCGTGCTGGCGGGCCCGCTCAAGACCGCCACCTATCAGGGCAAGGTCTACGGCGTGCCGGCCTGGGCCAACACCCAGCTCCTCTGGTACCGCAAGGACCTCCTGCAGAAGCTCACGGGCAAGCCCATCACGAGCCCGCCGAAACTGACCTGGCAGCAGCTCCTCGAGTACGCCGCGCAGTCGGGCAAGTCCGGTGGCCCGACGGGGATCGCCGTGACGGCCGCGCAGTACGAGGGCATGGTCGTGTGGTTCAACTCGCTGCTCGAGAGCGAGGGCGGCCGGATCGTCGGGGACGACGGGACCTCCGTGGTGCTCGGTGAGCCGAAGAACAAGGAGGCCATGATCCGCGCCCTGCAGATCATGAAGGACGTCACCACCGCGCCGGGGCACCTTCCCGGCATCACCAACTTCATGGAGACCGAGGCGCGCCTGTCGATGGAGCGCGGCGAGGCGCTGTTCCAGATCAACTGGCCCTTCGTCCTGCCGTCCATGCAGCAGAACGCCGCCGCGGGTTCGGTGCCCTGGTTCGGCAACGAACTGGCGCAGTTCAAGGGCCTCGAGAAGCCCGAGCCGGCCCAGCTGCGGCAGATGAACGAGATCATCCGCAAGAAGTTCGATTTCGCGCCGTACCCCGAGGTCAAGCCGGGTGTGCCGGCGAAGGCGACCCTCGGTGGGGCGAACCTCATGGTCGCCAAGACCGCTCAGCACCCGGATCTGGCCTGGAAGGCCGTCGAGTGCCTGACGAACAACGAGTCCGAGAAGATCTACGGCCTCGACGCGGGCACGCCGCCCACCGTCCCGGCGGTCTACGACGATCCGGAGTTCATCACCGTGTACCCGGCGGCCAAGCTGATCCGGGACCAGATGCAGGACAAGACCGCGGCGGTCCGCCCGCTCACGCCGTCCTACCAGGCGATGTCGACGCTGCTCGCGGCCAAGCTCGCCCCGGTGGGCGGCTGGGACCCGGCGACGCTCGCCGATGAACTGATCGATGCCGCGCAGAAGGCGGTCGATGGGAAGGGGCTCGTCCCGTGACAACCGCTGAAGTGGGGCGGAACGCGATGCCGCCCGAGGGCAAGCGCGCCGGAAAGCCCGCTCTCTCCGAGGGCAAGCAGTCGGAACGCCGCCTGGGCCTGTACCTGATCGCCCCCGCGGCGATCCTGATGCTCGCGGTCACCGCGTACCCGATCCTCTACGCCATCTGGCTGAGCCTGCACAAGGCGTCGCTGGTCGCGCCCGACGACACTCAGTTCGTCGGCATCAGCAACTACCTGACCGTGCTCAGTGACGGTTACTGGTGGTCGGCGTTCGGGGTGACGGCGTTCATCACCGTCGCGTCCGTGGTCATCGAGTTCGTGCTCGGCCTCGCGATCGCGCTGGTCATGCACCGCACCATCGTCGGACGGGGCGTGGTCCGCACCGTCGTGCTGATCCCGTACGGCATCGTCACCGTAGCGGCCTCGTTCTCCTGGCTGTACGCCTGGACGCCCGGCACGGGCTACCTGGCGAACCTGCTGCCGACGGGGTCCGCGCCGCTCACCGAGCAGATCCCCTCGCTGCTGATCATCGTCCTGGCGGAGGTGTGGAAGACGACGCCGTTCATGGCGCTGCTCCTGCTCTCCGGCCTCGCCCTGGTGCCGGACGACCTGCTCAAGGCCGCGGCCCTCGACGGTGCCGGCGCCTGGACCCGCCTGACGAAGATCATCATCCCGTTGATGAAGCCCGCGATCCTGGTGGCCCTGCTGTTCCGCACGCTGGACGCCTTCCGCATCTTCGACAACATCTTCGTCCTGACGAAGGGCAGCAACGGCACCGGCTCGCTCTCGATCCTCGGCTACGACAACCTGTTCAAGGCCTTCAACCTGGGCATCGGCTCCGCCATCTCGGTGCTGATCTTCATCTGTGTCGCGATCATCGCGTTCATCTTCGTCAAGGCGTTCGGAGCCGCCGCTCCCGGCGCCGATGCGGGAAAGCGGTAGGGGGAACTCATGGCACAGAACACCATGGGCCGCAAGGTCAGTTGGTCCGTCGTCAACCTGATCGTGGTCGCGTTCACGATGATCCCGCTGCTGTGGATCATCTCGCTCTCGCTCAAGCCCGCGTCGTCGGTCGGCGACGGGAAGCTCATCCCGACGAGCCCGACCTTCGAGAACTACATCTCCGTGTTCAAGAACGCCGGCTTCCTCCGGCCGCTGGTGAACTCGATCGGCATCGCGCTGATCAGCACGCTGATCGCGGTGCTCATCGGCACGTTCGCCGCGTACGCGGTCGCGCGGCTGGACTTCCCGGGCAAGCAGGTCTTCATCGCCGCCACCCTGTTGATCGCGATGTTCCCGCAGATCTCGCTCATCACGCCGCTGTTCAACATCGAGCGGGCCACCGGCCTGTTCGACACGTGGCCGGGCCTGATCCTGCCGAACATCACCTTCGCGCTCCCGCTCTGCGTCTACACGCTGCAGGCGTTCTTCCGCGAGATCCCGTGGGAGCTGGAGAAGGCCGCGCAGATGGACGGCGCGACCCCGGCGCAGGCCTTCCGGCAGGTGGTCGCCCCGCTCGCCGCGCCAGGCGTCGTGACCGCGGCGATCCTGGTCTTCATCGCGGCGTGGAACGACCTGCTGTTCGCCGTCTCCCTGACCGCGACGAACTCGTCGATCACCGCACCCGTGGCGATCATCAACTTCACCGGTAGCTCGCAGTTCGAAGAACCCACCGGCACCATCTCGGCCGCGGCCGTGATCATCACCATCCCGATCATCATCTTCGTGCTGCTGTTCCAGCGACGCATCGTGGCCGGCCTGACCTCCGGCGCCGTCAAGGGCTAGCCCGGTAAGCATTCTTAGGAGAGAACCATGGCAGACATCGTCTTCGACCACGTGCGCAAGACCTATCCCGACGGTTCCACCGCCGTCAGCGACATCAACCTCGAGATCGCCGACGGCGAGTTCGTGATCCTCGTCGGGCCCTCGGGCTGCGGCAAGTCCACGACACTCAACATGATCGCGGGCCTCGAGGACATCTCCGGCGGTGAGCTGCGCATCGGCGGCGAACGCGTCAACGAGAAGGCCCCGAAGGATCGCGACATCGCGATGGTCTTCCAGTCCTACGCGCTCTACCCGCACATGTCGGTGCGCGAGAACATCGCCTTCCCGCTCAAGCTCGCGAAGCTGTCGAAGGAGGAGGTGAACGCCAAGGTCGAGGACGCCGCGCGCAGCCTGGACCTCACGCAGCACCTCGACCGCAAGCCGAGCCAGCTCTCGGGCGGCCAGCGGCAGCGGGTCGCGATGGGCCGCGCCATCGTCCGCAGCCCCAAGGCCTTCCTCATGGACGAGCCGCTGTCGAACCTCGACGCCAAGCTCCGCGTGCAGATGCGCACCGAGGTCAGCCGGCTGCAGAAGCGTCTCGGCACCACCATGGTCTACGTCACCCACGACCAGACCGAGGCCATGACCCTCGGCGACCGCGTCGTCGTGCTCAAGGGCGGCGACGTGCAGCAGGTGGGCGCGCCGCAGGAGCTCTACGACCGCCCGAACAACCTGTTCGTGGCCGGCTTCATCGGCTCGCCCGCGATGAACTTCGTGCCCGGCCGGCTCACCTCGGTCGGCATCGACACGGCGCTCGGCGAGATCCTGCTGCTCGACGCGCCGCAGTTGGCCGAGAGGGCCTCCGCCGCCGGTAACCGGACCGGCGACGTGGTCGTCGGCATCCGTCCCGAGCACTTCGAGGACGCGCGCCTGCTGGACCCGAACCAGCGCGTCGGCGGTCTCACCTTCCGCGCGCGGGTCGACGTGCTCGAATCGATGGGCTCGGACAAGTTCGTGCACTTCGCCGTCGCGGCCGACGACGCCCGCACCGACGTCCTCGGGGCGGGGCAGCAGCTGCCCGCGCTGGCCGGCGTCGATGAGATCGTCGCCCGCCTGTCGGCGGATTCGACCGCCAGCCGGGGCGCCGATGTCGACCTGTACTACGACCCGTCGAAGATCGCGGTCTTCGACGCTGCGACCGGGCTCAACCTGGCGCTGTAGGCGCGGCCGATGAGGGTGCTCGCCGTGAGCGACGAGGAGGTGCCGGGGCTCGCCCTGGCATCGTCGACCCTGCGCCCCGACCTCATCCTCGGGGCCGGGGACCTGACCGGCGCGTACCTCGAGTCGCTCGTCGACAGATACGGCGTGCCCTGCGTCTTCGTGCCCGGCAACCACGATCCGGACCACTCCGGGTACCGCCGGTCCCGGGGCGGCTACACCCGCGGGGGACTGCCCTGCGAGCCGCCCGGCCCGCGTGGCGGGATCAACGCGGACGGCCGGGTGGTCACGGTCGGCGGCCTGACGGTGGCGGGCCTCGGCGGGTCGATCCGCTACCGCGGCGGCCCCAACCAGTGGACGCAGTCCCAGGCCGCGCGCCGGGCGTGGCGGGTGCGGTTCGCGGCCCGGCGGCGTGCCGTCGACGTGGTGCTCGCGCACTCACCCGCCGAGGGGGTGGGCGACGGTGCCGACGGCCCGCACCGCGGGCTCGCGGCGCTGGGTGCACTGGTCGCGCGGGTGCGCCCCCAGGTCTTCGTGCACGGTCACGTGCACCCCTTCGGACAGCCGGGTCCGGACCAGGAGATCGATGGTGTGCCCGTGCTGAACACCGTCGGCTACACGTACTTCGAGATCACCCCGGGCAGCCCGGGGGCCTACCGCGTGAGGGAGCGGCGACGTGGCGCGTGACACCGGATTCCCCGACGAGGACGCACGTACCGATTTCGAGCGATCGCGGCGGCGGGCCAACATCTCCCGCCTGGCGGCCTGGGTGCGGGGCCAGCCCGGCGACGTCAACGAGATCCTGCCCTACGACGAGGTCGTCTCCGCGCTCGGGCTGGTGACGGAGCGGAAGCTGGGGCTGCAGGTGGTCCCGGTCGCGCAGATCGTGGGCAGTGTGGACCGCACCCGCGACTTCGACCGCTACTTCCGGCCCCGCTCGCCCGCTCTGCGGGCCCGGTGGCAGCGGCTGGCGGCCGCGCAGCGCCGCGGCGAGTCGATGCCGCCCGTCGAGCTGAAGAAGGTCGGCGAGCTGTACTTCGTGGTCGACGGGCACCATCGCGTCTCGATCGCCTTCGCCCGCGGCTTCACCACCATCGACGCCGAGGTCACCGAGGTCGTCACCCGGATCGGCGCGGGCGGCATCGCGGTCCGCTCCGATCTGCTGATGAAGGACCATCGCCGGCTGTTCCTCGAACGTGTTCCGGTGTCGGGGGAGGCGCGCGAACGGATCTCCTTCGCCAACGCCTGGGACTACTCGAGGCTCGCGGAGTCGGTGGAGGCGTGGGGCTTTCGGCTCAGCCAGGATCTCGGCGAGTTCCTGAGCCGCGAGGAGGTGGCCCGTCGCTGGTACGAGGAGGAGTTCACGCCGGTCGTCGAGATGGCGCGCGCGGCCGGGATCATGGAGTCCTCCACCGACGCCGAGGTCTACCACTTCGTCGCGTGCGAACGGTACCGCCTGGTGCGCAAGCACGTGTGGACGCCCGAGATCATCGACGAGGTCTCGGCGCGGAACCGGCCCTGGCAGCCGGGCAGGTTCTTCTGACGGCCGGTCCGTAGTATCGGAACCCGTGACTTCCGTCGTCGACGCCGTCCGGACACATCTCGCCGCGCACTACGCGGACCGCGGTTTCGCGCCGCCGGCGTCCGCGTCGGTCACCTTCCTCGGGCTCGAGCCGATGACTATCCAGCGCTGGGTGGGGGATCCGCTCGTGGCCTTCGCCAGCGTCGGCTGCTCACGGCACGCGATGACGGACCCGAACGCGCTGGTCGCCGCCGACGACGGGCCCCGGGCGGAGGTCGTCCTGGAGCTGCGGCCCGGCGTCGACGGCCCGGGGGCTGCGCTGGACGGGCTGCATCGCTCCCTCGCGATCCTGGCCGCGACGCCGGCCGTCGAGGGGCTGGTCCTCGCACCGGACGCCCTCGTCGATCTGGGTGCGCCGCTGTGGGCGGGCGCACCGTTCACCGCGGTCCTTCTGGGGGAGTCGCCGGTGCCGGACCTGCCCCGCGAGGGCGGTGAGCCGGTGCGGTTCCTGCGCGCCGATCCGATCACCGCGAACGAGGCCGCTTGGGTGCGGCTCAAGGGCGCCGATGCGCTCCGCGAGGCGTGGGCGGAGGCGGGCATCGATCCCGCGGATCCGGGCCGTCCCGCGGCTCGCGCGGTCTAGCATCCGGCGACGATCGGCGGGAACGTCGAGCCCGCGCGGTGGCTCAGGATTTCGGGTTCTGCAGGGTCAGACGGGTTCAGGAACCTGTCTGACCCATCAAACCCGACATCGTGAGTCGTATCGGCGCAGCGCCGCACGACCTCGACGAAGTCGGCTACTCCCGGAGGGCAGGCCACCATTCCTCCGGGGTCCGGCCGAGGAACGCCGGGTCGCACGGCTGCCACGACTGGGTCGGCATGACCAGCGCGCCCTGGGGGCCGACGGCGTCACGCAGTGCCTCGAGCACCGCCTGTTCGCCGCCGGCCACCCGGCCCAGCGACTTCAGCGAGGTGGACCATGACCGTCATGCCCTGCTCCACCCCGGGGCGGCTCAGATCCGAGAGCCGGGGAACCAGCGTGTCAGCGCAGCCAGACCGTGGTCTCACCCGGCAGGGTGCGGCCGTCGACCGGACCGGACGCGAGCAGGACGTCACCGTCGGGCAGCTCGACGGGCTCGGTCCCGAAGTTGGTGACCGACCGCCACCCGTTCGGGCGCTCGAAGGCGAGGACGTCGGGGGAGGAGTGCTCGAGCCAGGTGAGCGACTCGCCCGTCTGCAGCTCGTCGCGCAGCGCCAGCGCGGCGCGGTAGAGCGCCAGCGGCGAGGCGGGGTCGGCCTCCTCGGCCTGCACCGAGTACTCGCCGAACCAGGAGGGCTGCGGCAGGTGCGCGCCGCCCGTGCCGAACCCGAACGACGAGCCGTCCTTCTCCCAGGGGAGCGGCACGCGGCAGCCGTCGCGCCCGAATTCGACTCCGCCCGTGCGGAAGTAGGTGGGGTCCTGGCGCGCCTCGCCGGGGATGTCGCCCACCTCGTGCAGGCCGAGTTCCTCGCCCTGGTAGAGGTAGGTCGAGCCGGGGAGGGCGAGCAGCACCATCGTGGCGGCGAGGGCGCGGCGGTCGCCGCGCTCGACGTCGACCTCCTCGCGCGAGCCGCCGCCGGCGACCCAGGCCTTGGCGTGCCGGCCGCTGCCCGCGGGCAGGCCGTAGCGGGTGGCGTGGCGCACGACGTCGTGGTTCGAGAGCACCCACGTCGACGACGAGCCGGACTCCGCCGCGAGCTCGAGGCTGTCGTTGATGACGGCCTTGAACTCGGCGGCGTCGAACTCCGCGAGTAGCAGGTCGAAGTTGAACGACTGGCCCAGGCCGTCCGGGCTGGCGTACCGGGCGACGCGGCTGCGGTGCACCCACGCCTCGGCGACGGCGACCCGCGGCGGGGTGTACTCGTCGAAGATCTTGCGCCACGCGCGGTACACCTCGTGCACCTCGTCGCGGTCGGAGAACGGGTGCCCGTGCAGCTCGACGTTCTCGCCGAGGCCCACCTCGGTGTAGGGCGCGAAGGGCTCGCTGAGGTCCTTGGTCAGGTAGTGGGCGACGTCGATGCGGAAGCCGTCCACGCCGCGGTCGGACCAGAAGCGGAGGGTCTTCTCGAAATCGGCGCGGACCTCGGGGTTGTCCCAGTTCAGGTCCGGCTGCTCGCGGGCGAAGAAGTGCAGGTACCACTGGCCGGGGGTGCCGTCGGCCTCGGTGACGCGCTCCCAGACGCCACCGCCGAAGTGCGACTGCCAGTCGTTCGGCGGCTCCTCGCCGTTCGGGCCCTTGCCCTCGAAGAAGTGGTACCGCGCGCGCTCGGGGGAGCCCGGGCCGGCGGCGAGCGCGGCCTGGAACCACTCGTGCTGATCGGAGGTGTGGTTCGGGACGATGTCGACGATGAGCTTGATCCCGGCGTCGTGCAGCGCGGCGGTCATCGCGTCGAAGTCCTCGAGCGTCCCGAGGCGCGGGTCGACGTTGCGGTAGTCGGCCACGTCGTAGCCCCCGTCCGCCAGCTCGGACGGGTAGAAGGGGCTCAGCCACACGGCGTCGATGCCGAGCTCGCGCAGGTACGGCACGCGCGAGGTGATGCCGGGCAGATCGCCGATCCCGTCGCCGTTGGAATCGGCGAAGCTGCGCGGGTAGATCTGGTAGACCACCGCTTGGCGCCACCAGTCCGGCGATTGGAGATCCTTGAGTGCCACGTCGCTCCTCGGGGTTGTTAGCGAATCCGTCGACGCGCGTCGACGATGCGGCTAGAGTAGTCGATCGCGGGGACGCGTGTCGATGGTTTCCGTGAAGCGGATCGATCGCGGAGGAGGGCCGACCGTGGCGACGATGGCCGATGTCGCGCGCCTCGCCGGCGTGACCCGCAGCACCGTCTCGTACGCGATCAGCGGGTCGCGGCCGATCTCCGACGAGACCCGCCGGCGCGTCTTCGCCGCGATGGAGCAGCTCGACTACACGCCGAACCTCCTCGCCCAGGGGCTCGCCGGTACGCGCACCGGCCTGCTCGGGCTGCTCCTCACCAGCGAGGCGCTCGGCCAGGGCGTGGACATCGCCGGCTATCTCACCGCCGCCGCCGACGAGGCCCGCGCCCTGGGTGCGCACCTGATGCTGCTGCCCGGCCCCGCCGACGACGCCGAACCGGTCCGCGGGACCGTACGCCAGGGGCTGGTCGACGGCTTCGTGGTGATGGAGGTGTACACGTCGGATGCGCGGGTGGACTACCTCCGCGCGGCGGACGTTCCGTTCGTGCTGGTCGGCAGGACCGACGACGTCACGGGAACGGCGTTCTGCGATGCGGACTTCGACGCCGCAGCGGAGGTGGCGGTCGCGCACCTGGCGGGGCTCGGGCACGGCGAGATCGCCGTGCTCACCGGTCCCGAGCCGGATCGTGCGCACGCCCCAGGGATCGCCGTGCGCTCGCTGGCGGCGGTCGACGCCGCCGCCCGCCGGCACGGGGTCCGGGCGCGCATCGTCCCCACCGATGCGACCTTCGCCGCGGGGTGGGACGCGCACGCCGGCATCGCCGACGGTCCGGCGACGGCTGTGCTCGTCTGCACCGAGTCGGCCGGCCTGGGGCTGCTGTCGGCGGCCACGGCCGCGGGAGTCCGCATTCCGCAAGACCTTTCGGTGCTCACCCTGTTCACGGGGACCGACGCCGGGGAGCTGACCCGCCCCCGGCTCACGAGCATCGGCCCGGATCACACCGCCATGGCGCGCCGCGCGGTCCGGTTCCTCCTGCGCCGAGTGGCGGGGGAGCCGGCGACCGAGCTGCAGGCCCTCAGCGAGCCGGTCTTCCTCGACCGCGGCAGCACCGGGCGTCCCCGCCCGGCACCGTCGGGCTGAGCGGGACGGCGGACTCGGATTACAGCCAGTTGATCTTCCGGAACGTGACGTAGAGCGCCAGACAGACCAGGGCCATGATCCCGAGGACGGCGAAATAGGCGTAGTGCCAGTGGAGTTCGGGCATGTTGTCGAAGTTCATGCCGTAGATCCCGGCGATCATGGTGGGTACCGCGACCAGGCCGATGATCGCGGACATCTTGCGCATGTCCTCGTTCTGCTGCATGCCGATCTTCGCGACGGCCGCGTCGATCAGCGAGCTCAGCACGTCGTTGTAGGTCTCCACGTGATCGGCGACCATCGCCTGGTGGTCGAGGACGTCGGAGAAGTAGCGCTGGATCTCGGTGGGGATGATGTCGTTGAAGTCGCAGGTGAGGCGCTTGAGGGCGTGCGAGAGCGGATGGATGCCGCGGCGCAGCTCCACGATGTCGCGCTTGAGCTGGTAGATCTCGTCGACCTGGGTGCGGGCGCCCGCGCGGAAGACGTCCTCCTCGACCCGGTCGATGTCGTCCTCGAGCAGGTCCGAGACGGCGACGTAGGAGTCCACCACGTGATCCGCGACCGCGTGCATCACCGCCGACGGCCCCGTCTTCAACAGCGCGGGGTTCGCCTCGAGGTTGCGGCGGACGCGCCGGAGGCTGCCGTGGTCGCCGTGCCGCACGGTGATGACGTGGTCCGGACCGACGAGCACCATCACCTCGCCGGTCTCGACGATCCGCGCCATCGGGTCCGTGCGATCGTGGCCCACGTAGTTCACGGTCTTGAGGATGAGGAAGAGCGTGTCGTCGAACCGGTCGACCTTCGGCCGGGTGTGCGTGACCAGGGTGTCCTCGACCGTCAGGGGGTGCAGCCCGAAGACGCGCGCGACCTCGTCCATCTGATGCTGATCGGGATCGAGCAGGCCCACCCAGACGTAGCCCTCCCCGCGCCGGCGGACCTCCTCGATGGCTTCGACGTAGCCGAATCGTCCGGGGAGGCGCACCCCGTCGACGTAGACGCCGCAGTCGACCACGGCGCGGGCGACGGGCACGGGGACGCGCGGCACCTCGGCCTCGCGCCGCCCGGCGCCCGGCCGGGGCATGGAGGGCAATGAGGGCATGGACCCAGATAGTAGACGGGGCAGACGGATCGTTCGCGTCGGCGGCGGGTAGAAAGTAGGCGTGAGAACTCGCACGCCCCGCCTGGTCGCGGCCGCCCTGGCCGCGCTCGTGCTCGCGGGTTGCTCGGACGCCGGTGACGCCGCCGACATGGGCCCGAGGACCGCGCCCGGCACGGTCACCGTCGGCTCCGGAACGAGCGCCGCGTCCCGGGTCGAGGCCCTGATCTATGCGAACGCGCTGCGCGCCGCGGGCACCCCGGTGGAGACGAAGCTGGGGCTCGGGCCCGGTGAGGACGCCGCGGTGGCGGCGGTGGAGCGGGGCGAGCTCACCGTCGCGCCCGCCCTGACCGGCGCACTCTGGGAGCGCTACCGTCCCGGTGCCGCGCAGCCGACGAAGGCCAAGGAGGAGGAGGCGGAGAACCCGCGGGCCCAGTGGGACGCACAGTTCGTCGCGCTCAGCGCCGTCCTCCCGGAGGGGCTGGGCCTCGGCGATCCGACGCTCGCGCTCGACCAGCCGATGCTCTTCGTGCCCAAATCCGCTCCGCCCGCGACGCTGCGGGGCTGCGAGGGCCTGTCGGGCGCCGTCGCCGTGCCCGCGGGCTCGCCGTCGGACCTGCGCTCGCGCTACGGCTGTCCGACGGGGCCGCTCGTCCCCGTCCCGGACGAGGCCGCCGCGGCCCGCGCGGTGGCCGAGGGGCGCGCCTCGCTCGCGCAGCTGGGCACCCTGTCCCCGGCTGCGCAGGGCCTGGTCCAGGTCGCCGATCCCGACGGTGTCGTCCCCTCCCGCGCCGTCGTTCCGCTCGTGCGCCGGGACGGCTTGACGGTGGCGCAGACCAAGCGCCTGTCCGCGATCGCCGGTGAACTCACCACCGCGGACCTGGCGGCGATGGTCGCGAAGGTCGAGGCGGGGGAGCGCACGCCCGAGCAGGCCACCGAGGACTGGGCCGCCGAGCACCCGATGAAGTAGCGCGCTGGGCAGCGACCTCATTCCGGGGCTTTGGTGATGGCGAGGGAGGCGAACGCGACCGCCTTCTCGCATTCCACCGTCCGGCCGGGCGACGGGTCGACGGGTTGGGCGGCCGTGGTGCTGACGACGGCGAACTCCGAGGCGAAGACGGTCACGCAGTAGTCGTTCTCGACGGCGACCGCGAGGGGGCGGCCGTGGACGGTGCGGTCGGGCTGCCAGGGGAGCATGCTCATCTTGCGTTTGTACTCGTGGAGGGAGAGCTTGTTACCGACCAGCTGCGAGTAGTGGATACCTTTGCCGGTGGCTCGGTTGAAGCCGGTCGATTTCCAGCTGCAGCCGCGGAAATTCGCTCCGTCCGTTTCGGCGGCATCGCGAATCGTCACGGGGTCGATGCCTAGAGCGCGGAGTTCGTCGCTCGTGTAGGCACTGCACGGCTCGAAGGTGGTGCCGTCGGTCCGCTCGTTCGTGCGGTTCTTGATGGTCGGGGTGAAGGGCAGGGGCTTCGGCGACGTCCGCGGCGCCTTCAGCGCCGAGGTAGGTTCGCCGGGGATCTCGGTGGCGCAGCCACCGACCCCGGCCGCGCTCACCCCGAGCATCAGGGCGACGGAGAAAGCGCCGATCCGCGTCATGCGCGGATCACGCGATTGATTTGCTCCTCGCTGGCGCCCTCGGTGCGCAGGATCTCCCGGCCGATCTCGCGAATGGCGACCGCCATGGTGCGGGCCTCGGCGGCTTGCGCCATGTAGGTGTTGTAGATGGATCGTTCGTGCTCCACGACGCCGAGCCGGATATTGAAGGTGGCGGCATCGCCTTCCACGGTCGGGCCGAGATGGTTCTGCAATCCCACGTATTGCAACATGTTCGCCGACTCCGTGACCCGGTCCGCGTGCCGCTCGAGGGCCCGGGCGAGTTCCTCCTGCACATTGCCGTCGGAGACCATGTTCGGCCGGTCTTTGATGCCCTCCTCGGCCTCGTCGATGATCTTCGCGAGTGTTCCGTCCGACATGCGCAGCTCCTTCGTCGAGGTGCGGGGTCCCCCTATGAATTGGACGCACCAGCGGGACGATCGGTTCCCGCTGCCTCGCAACCTCGCGGCCCGCACACGGGCGTGGAGAAAACGACGGAGAGGGCGGCACCTGTGATCAGGTGCCGCCCTCTCCGGGGAGATCGGGGGAGATCGCTACTTGAGGCGCTTGTTGAGCTGCTGATCGACCAGGGCGTTCACTCGCTGGTAGGCGGAGCCGCCGAGACGCACCAGGACGTCGATGATCTTGGCGTCGGTGCCCACGAGCACCCGTCCGCGGTTCTTCTTGACCCCCTCGAGGATGGTGCGCGCGGCATCGTCGGCCTCGGTGCGAGCGAGGTACTTGTCGAACAGGGCCGCGGTGTGGGCGGCGTCGACGTTCTCGGCGCCGGTGGCGTTGCGGGCGATGGCGGTCTTGATGCCGCCCGGATGCACGCAGGTCACGCCGACGTTGTGGTCGCTGGAGAGCATCTCGATGCGCAGGGCCTCGGTGAAGCCGCGCACGCCGAACTTGGCGGCGTTGTAGGCGCTCTGGCCGCCCACCGACAGCAGGCCGAACAGCGAGCTGGTGTTCACGATGTGCGCGTCACCCGAGGCGATCAGCGCAGGCAGGAAGGCCTTGGTGCCGTTCACGACGCCCCAGAAGTCGACGTCCATGACCCGGTCGAAGTCCTTGAAGGGCATGGTCTCGATGGGCTCGTGGTGGGCGATCCCGGCGTTGTTGAAGAGCAGGTTGACGGTGCCGTAGTGCTCCACGACCTCGTCGGCGTAGGCCAGCAGCTGCTCCCGCTCGCCGACGTTGACGACCTTGGTGTGCACCTCGGCGCCGCGCGCCCGGGCGAGCTCGGCGGTCTGCTCGAGGCCGGCGGGGTCGTAGTCGCACAGGGAGAGCTTGGCGCCCTCGTCGGCGAGTTGCAGTGCCAGCTCGCGGCCCATGCCGGAGGCGGCGCCGGTGATGACGGCGACCTTGCCGCGGAAACTCTTCATGCTCTGTCAATTCCTCACTGGTCATGCCGGACGGCCGGTTCGGCACCGTCCGACGTACTTACTCGAGGGTAAGGTTGGTATGCGAGGTCTGTCAACGACCTATTGAGTATGATTCAGTAGGTGACCAGAAAGTCCGTCGCCGCAGCGGTGGGGCGCAAGCGCACTCGGCTCAGCCCCCAGGCCCGGCGCCAGCAGTTCATCGACCTGGGCCTGCTCAGCCTCAAGCACCAGGCGCTCGAGCAGGTGTCCATCGAGGACATCGCCAGCCAGGCGGGAGTCTCCGCCGGTCTGTTGTTCCACTACTTCGACTCGAAGCTCGACTTCCAGGTCGCGCTCGTCGAGGAGCAGGCCCGGATCGTCGGGGAGGTCGCCACACCCGAGCGGGACCCCGAGGACATCACCGACGTGATGCCGATCCTCAGCGCCACGCTGGGCACCTACGTCGATCACATCATGGAGAACCGGCAGTCTCTGCTGCCCATGCTGGCGGGCGTCAGTTGGTCCGAGCCCCGGATCCGCACCGCGGTGAAGTCCGTGCGCGAGCAGATCGTCAATCAGTTCCTCAGTCACGCCGACAACATCGGCATCGACCGCTCGCCGCGCTTCGTCCTGACCGTGCACGGCTGGATCGCCGTCGTGGAGGAGACGCTCGTGCAGTGGCTCGACGAGAACGCGGGCTTCGCGGAGATGACGCGCGACGAGGTCGTCGACCATCTCGCGACGATGTTCGTCGGAATGGCGGGCGCGGTGGGGCTGGATCTCACGTCGGGCATCGCCTGACAGTGCGGCCGGCCGGGCCGCGTGGTGGGGCCGCGGCCGTGAGGGCGCCGGGTGGTGGGCCGGGCCGGGTGAAGGCGACGCCGCTCGCTTAAGGCTTCGCTCGCTCGCCTAGCGGCTCGTTCGCTCCGATGCGCTCGACGGCGTCGCCTGCACCCGGCCCTCGTTCGATCGCCCTCGCGCCGCGTGCGCGGAGGTGCGCATACGGAGCGACGGTGCGGACGGCGCGCGTGCGCACAGTCGCGTGACGTGCGCGGGAAGGCGCCCGCCGACGTCGGTACGCCGCCGAACGCAGAGGGCCGGCCCTCCCCGTGGGGAGAGCCGGCCCTGTCTGGTGTCCGTCAGTGGCCGAAGGCCTCGTCGATGATCTGGGCCTGCTCGACCGCGTGGACCTTCGACGAACCCGAGCACGGGGCCGACATGGCGCGCCGCGAGACGCGCTTGACGCCGCGCAGGCGCTCGTCGAGCTCCGGCAGCTCCAGGCCGAAGAACGGCCACGCGCCCTGGTTCGCCGGCTCCTCCTGGACCCACCGGATATCGGTGGCGTTGGGGTACTTGTCCAGGGTGGCGGGCAGGCGCCGCGAGGGCAGCGGGTAGAGCTGCTCCATGCGGATGATCGCCACGTCGTCGCGCTTGTCCTTCGCCCGGCGGGCCTCCAGCTCGTAGTAGAGCTTGCCGGAGACCAGCAGCAGGTTGGTGACCTTGGCGCGGTCGCCGTTCTCCTTCTCGAAGGCCGGATCGTCGAGCACCGAGAGGAACTTCCCGTCGGTGAACTCCGACAGCGGGCTGACGGCGGCCTTGTTGCGGAGCATCGACTTCGGGGTGAAGACCACCAGCGGGCGGGTGATCGAGTCCATCGCGTGCCGGCGCAGCAGGTGGAAGTACGACGCCGGCGTGGACGGCATCGCCACCGTCATCGAGCCCTCGGCGCACAGCTGCAGGAAGCGCTCGATGCGGCCCGACGTGTGGTCCGGGCCCTGACCCTCGTGGCCGTGCGGGAGCAGCAGCGTCACATCGGACTTCTGGCCCCACTTGGCCTCGCCCGAGCTGATGAACTCGTCGATGATCGACTGCGCGCCGTTGACGAAGTCGCCGAACTGCGCCTCCCAGCACACCAGCGAGCGCGGGTCGCCGACGGAGTAGCCGTATTCGAAGCCCAGGCCCGCGTACTCGGTGAGTGCCGAGTCGTAGACCATGAACTTGCCGGGCGAGGCGGTGCCGTCGGGCCCCAGGTGGTCGAGCGGGGTGTACTCCGCGCCGGACTGCCGGTCGATCAGCACCGCGTGGCGCTGCGTGAACGTCCCGCGGCGGCTGTCCTGGCCGGCCAGGCGCACGTTACGGCCGTCCTCGAGCAGCGTGCCGAAGGCGAGCAGCTCGCCGAACGCCCAGTCGACGCCGCCCTCGCGGGACATCTCGAACCGACGCTTGACCACGGGAGCCACGCGCGGGTGCACGGTGAAGCCCTCGGGGACGTTCGCGTACGCGTCGCCGATGCGCTGCAGGCGCTCCAGGGGGACCGCCGTCTTCAGCGAGCTGAGCGGCTGGTCGGCGATGATCGACGGGGCCGGCTCGGCCTGGAACTTCTCGAGCTCCTTGACCTCGTTGAAGACCCGCTCCAGCTGTCCCTGGTAATCGCGCAGAGCGTCCTCGGCCTCCTTGGTCGAGATGTCACCACGACCGATCAGGGCCTCGGTGTACGACTTGCGGACGCCGCGCTTGGTGTCGATCACGTCGTACATGCCGGGCTGGGTCATCGACGGGTCGTCGCCCTCGTTGTGACCGCGGCGGCGGTAGCAGACGAGGTCGATCACGACGTCCTTGTTGAAGCGCTCGCGGAAGTCGACGGCGAGCTTCGCCACCCACACGCAGGCCTCGGGATCGTCGCCGTTGACGTGGAAGATCGGCGCGCCGATCATCTTCGCGACGTCGGTGCAGTACTGCGAGCTGCGCGAGTGCTCCGGCGAGGTGGTGAAACCGACCTGGTTGTTGACCACGATGTGCACCGTGCCGCCGTTGGAGAAGCCGGGCAGGTTCGCCATGTTCAGCGTCTCCGCCACCACGCCCTGGCCCGCGAAGGCCGCGTCGCCGTGCAGCATGAGCGGCATGACGGGGTGCACGCCCTCCTCCGGCTCCAGCAGATCCTGCTTGGCGTGCACGATGCCCTCGAGCACGGGATCCACGGCCTCGAGGTGCGAGGGGTTCGCGACCAGCGAGACCTTGATCTCGTTCTCGCCGAACATCTGGTAGTACTTGCCCTCGGCGCCGAGGTGGTACTTCACGTCACCCGAGCCGTGCGCCTGCGCCGGGTTCAGGTTGCCCTCGAACTCGGTGAAGATCTTGCTGTACGGCTTGCCGACGATGTTCGCCAGCACGTTGAGGCGACCGCGGTGCGGCATGCCGATGACGACCTCGTCGAGGGCGTGCTCGGCGGCCTGGTCGAGGACGGCGTCCATCATCGGGATGACCGACTCGGCGCCCTCCAACGAGAAGCGCTTCTGGCCGACGTACTTGGTCTGCAGGAAGGTCTCGAAGGCCTCGGCGGCGTTGAGCTTGCTGAGGATGTACTTCTGCTCGGCGACGGTGGGCTTGGTGTCCTTCGTCTCCACGCGCTCCTGCAGCCACTTCTGCTGCTCCGGCTCGAGGATGTGCGTGTACTCGATGCCCACGTGCCGGCAGTAGGCGTCGCGCAGGACGGAGAGCACCTTGCGCAGCTTGAGCCGCTCCGCGCCGTGGAAACCGCCGACGTTGAACGTGCGATCCAGGTCCCACAGGGTGAGCTCGTAGGTGAGAACGTTCAGGTCCGGGTGGGACTCGAGGCTCTCGTTGTTGTAGCGGAGCGGGTCGACATCGGCCATCAGGTGGCCGCGGGCCCGGTACGCCGCGATCAGCTCGAGGACGCGCGCGTCCTTGTCGATGCCGTGGGCCGGGATGTCCTGGCGCCAGCGGATCGGCTCGTAGGGCACGTGCATCGTGCGGAAGATGTCGTCCCAGAAGTCGTCGCTCAGCGTGAGCTCGTGGACGTACCGCAGGAAGTCGCCCGACTCGGCACCCTGGATGATCCGGTGGTCGTAGGTCGAGGTCAGGGTGGTGAGCTTGCCGACGGCCAGCTCGGCGATCTTCTCGTCGCTGGCGCCCTGGAACTCGGCGGGGTACTCCATCGCGCCGACGCCGATGATCGCGCCCTGGCCGACCATGAGGCGGGGCACCGAGTGCACGGTGCCGATGCCGCCGGGGTTGGTCAGCGAGATGGTGACGCCCGCGAAGTCCTCGGCGCCCAGCTTGCCCTGGCGGGCGCGGCGCACGATGTCCTCGTAGGCGGCCACGAACTGGCCGAAGTCCATCGTCTCGGCTTCCTTGACGCCCGCGACGACGAGGCTGCGGCTGCCGTTCTTGCCGACCAGGTCGATCGCGATGCCCAGGTTGACGTGCGGCGGGGTGACCGCGTTCGGCTTGCCGTCGATCTCGGCGAAGTGCCGGTTCATGTTCGGGAAGGCCTTGACGCCCTGCACCAGGGCGTAGCCCAGGATGTGGGTGAAGCTGATCTTGCCGCCACGGGTGCGCGCGAGGTGGTTGTTGATCACGACGCGGTTGTCGAACATGACCTTGACCGGCATCGAGCGCACCGACGTGGCGGTCGGCACCTCGCGGCTGGCGTTCATGTTCTTGACGACGGCGTTCGCGGCGCCGCGGAGCACGGTGCGCTCCTCCTCGGCGGGGAACGCGGCGGCGGCGGGAGCCTTGGGCGCGGGGGCGGGCTTGGCGGGCGACGACGGTGCCGGGGTCACCGGTGTCGACGGCGCCGGCGTCAGCGTGGTCTCCGCGGTCTTGGGAGCCTTCGCTGCCGGGGTCGCCGCGGGCGCTGCGGCCGGGGCGGCGGTCTTCGCGGCCGGCTGGGCCGCGGGCTTCGCGGCGGCGGGTGCGGAGCCGTTGCCCGCCGCGTCGCCACCCTGGGCGGCCCCGGGAGTGTAGTTCGAGAGGAATTCGTGCCAGCTCGGATCGACCGACGCGGGGTCGGCCTTGAACCGCTCGTACATCTCCTCGACCAGCCACTCGTTTTGGCCGAAATCCGATACAGAACTACTGCTCACGGCAGGTCCTCGCCTCGATTCATCATCGTCGTCTTGGGCGCGCGCCGCACTGGATCGCAGACGGCGCAAGTCCGCGCGGTCCAGGGTAGTCCACCACGGAAAATGTGTGTCGGGTTACTCCGGTTACGCGCTTGTGATCACAGTCAGTCCGTGCCCGGGAGGCCGGGGACGGCGCCGTCGGGCACCGATCCCTCGACCACCCGCAGATGGGCGGACGGCCATTTCGCCGGAACGGGGCCGAAGGCCTCGCGGGTGTTGTTCACCACGCTGCGGCCCAGCGCCCGGTTGCCGCCCGCGCCGACGACGGCACCGATGCCGGCCGGCAGCAGCTTGCCCAGGAGCAGCGGAGCCTTCTTGATCAGGAAGCGCCGCGAGAACATCTTCATGAGCTGCTTGTTCAGGCCGCCCAGCCCGGGGATCTGGCCCGGGTTCTTCTTCAGGCTGAGCAGCGAGGCGTTCTTCGCGCCGAAGGCCGCGCGCAGCGCACCGAGGCCGGCGTCGCCGAGCACGGCGGTCAGGACGAGCGCCTTCCGCAGCTCCCGGTCCTCCGGGGAGATGCCGTACACCTCGGCCACCGCGAGCGCGTACAGCGCCGACGCCTCCATGAAGACCACGGTCTCGGCGCCGACGGCACCGATCGCGGCGATGGTGCCCACACCCGGAACCGCTGCGGTGGCGCCTGCGGCGCCGCCGGTGCCGGTCACCGTCAGCAGGTAGCGCTTCTCGAGCCTCGCGATGATCTGCGCCGGCGACTCGTCGGGATGGTCGGCGCGCAGGCTCGAGACGTACTTCGCCACGGCCGGCGCCTGCAGCCGGGCCGCGCGGTCGATGACGGCGCCCAGCGCGCCGCCACCGTCGTGCTGGACGGCGGGCAGGTCGGGCTGTTCGGACTGGATGCGGGCGGGCTTGTTCGCCATGGTGACCTCCGTGGAATGCGGACCGATGCAACCTCTCACCCCATCTAACCTCCGCAGGCCGATGGAAAGTTCCCACCCGGGCACGGCGGCCGGTGCGGGCGGCGTACCGTCGGCCACTGTGCCGAACATCGACGAGCAGCCGTACACCTTGGTCATCCCCACGCGCTGGAAGGACAACGACGTATACGGGCACGTCAACAACGTCGTCTACTACAGCTTCTTCGACACGGTGATCAACACCTTCCTCATCCGCGAGGGCGGCCTGGACATCCACAGCGGCGAGACCATCGGCCTGTGTGTGGAATCTCACTGCCGCTACGACGCCCCGCTGGCCTTCCCGGAGCCCGTCACCGCGGGGCTCGCCGTCACGAAGCTCGGCCGGTCCAGCGTCCGGTACGCCGTCACCCTGTTCGGATCCGACGGTGCCGCGGCCGCGGAGGGCTGGTTCGTGCACGTCTTCGTCGACCGTGAGACCCGTCGCCCCGCGCCCGTGCCCGACGGGGTTCGTGCCGCGCTGGAGCGACTTGTCAGTCCCGCGCAGTAGCTTCACCGCATGCCCCGACCCCAACCGACGGCGCACGGCCTGTGGCGTCCCGGTCTCGGTCTTGCGCTGTGGTTCACCGACGAGGTCGGTGAGCCCACCGCCGAACCGGACGTCGCGGGCCTGCCCGTGCCGATCGCGGAGGTCCTGGGCGATCGCCGTCCCCGTCGCTCGGTCTCGCTCGCGGGACCGCACGGCCGGCTCGTCGCGCCCGCACTGACCCTGGGGCCGGAGCGCGCCGCGGCCCTGCTCGACGCCCTCGACCCGTCCGACGGTGCCGGTGACCTGCGGTTCCTCCGGTGGGTCGCGCGGTCGGTCGAGCGTTTCGCGGCGGCCGGAGCCGTGAGCCCGGCACTGCGCCACGACGACGGTGACTGGACCGTGCGCTGGGCGCCGGTGGAATCGGTGCAGTGGCGCACGTGGGTGCAGTCCGCGGCCGCCGCGATGCCGCCGGTGCTGCGCCGCACCGGCGATCTCGCGGCGATCCTCGATATGGCGGCCGAGCTCGCCGACCGGTACGCGCGCCGGCGCCTCGGTGCCGGGCCGTGGACCTGGGTCGCCGCTCCGGCGTTGCGCGCGCTGGTCGACGGTGAGCCCCTCCCGCCGCGGGCCGTCGCCGACGCGGGGGCCGCCGCCGCGTGGACCGAGTGGGCGGGCAGCGTCCGCTCCGCGGAGACCCTCTTGGTGCTCCGCCTGATCGAGCCCGACGGCCGCAGCCCCGGCGAGGATCCACTGCGCCCGTACCCGATGCGGCCCGTTCCCGGCGCCGAGGGCGTCGCGCGGAGGGAGGCCCGCTGGCGGCTCGAGGTCTGTCGGCGCGTCCCCGGCGCCGCCCCCGTGCGCGCCGATCCGGGGCGGATGAGCCCCGTCGACCTGGACGACCTGGCGGGCGAGCTGGCCCGCGCGCTGGCCGTGTATCCACCGCTCAAGCGGGTCGCGCAGGACGAGACATCGCTGGACTTCCTGCTCACGACCGAGGAGGCGGAGTCCCTCTTCCTGGAGGGCGCGCCGGGGCTGACGAAGGCCGGGTACGAGGTCCTGCTGCCCGCGTCGATCGCGACGGTGCGGCCCGCGCTGCGGCTCGTCGGCCGCGAGCAGCCGGGCCGGACGGCGCTCACGGTGCAGGCCGGCCTCGCCGAGATCAAGGACTTCGCCTGGCAACTCGCCGTCGGCGACACCGTGCTGACCGCGAGCGAGCTGGCGACGCTCGCGAACTCCGCGTCGGGGCTGGTGGAGGTGCGCGGCCGGTGGGTGCGCGCGGACCGCCGGACGCTGGCGCAGGCGGCGCGATTCGTCGCTGAGCAGCGTTCCGCCGCGGAGTCCGGGACCGACCTGAGCGACCTGCTCGGCATGATCGCCGATCCCGCCGGGCTGCCGGCCCCGCTCGCCGCCGTCGACGGGCTCGGCTGGCTCGATTCCGTCTACCGCGGCGGCACGATCGCCCCGGCGGAGGTGGGGGCCCCGTCGACGCTGAAGGCGCAGCTGCGCGACTACCAGCTCCGCGGGCTGCAGTGGCTGGTCACGCTGTCGCGGAGCGGCATCGGGGCCGTCCTCGCCGACGACATGGGGCTGGGCAAGACGATCCAGGTGCTCGCGCTGCTCTGCCTCGAGCGCGAGGCGGACGAGCCGGTACGACCGACGCTGCTGGTCTGCCCCATGTCCGTCGTCGGGAACTGGGTGGCGGAGGCGCAGCGCTTCGCTCCCGGCCTGCGGGTGCACGTGCATCACGGCACCGACCGGCCCACGGGCGACGAGTTCGGCCGGATCGCGCGGGGCTCCGACATCATCGTCACCACCTTCGCCCTGGCCGCGCGGGATCGCGAGCTGCTCGCCGGGCACCACTGGGGCCGCGTCGTGGTCGATGAGGCGCAGCACATCAAGAACGTCAACACCGCCGCGGCGAAGGCGGTCCGGTCGATCCCGGCCGCGCACCGGGTGGCGCTCACCGGAACCCCGGTGGAGAACCGCCTCGAGGACCTCCGAGCCGTGATCGACCTGGTCAATCCGGGCCTGCTCGGCTCGGCCCGGACTTTCCGCAACCGCTTCGCGCTGCCCATCGAGCGGGAGCAGGACAAGGCGGCCGTCCGCCGGCTGACCACCCTGACCTCGCCGTTCATCCTGCGGCGCGAGAAGACCGACCCGGCGATCGCCCCGGAGCTGCCCGAGAAGGCGGAGTTCACCGTGCGGGCCTCGCTCACGCCGGAGCAGGCGGGGCTGTACCAGGCCGTGCTGAACCGGCTGGTCCAGGAGCTGCGCGAGTCGCAGGGCATGGGCCGACGGGGCCTGGTGCTCGCCTCCCTGACGAGGCTCAAGCAGATCTGCAACCATCCGGCGCACTACCTCGGCGACGGCTCGCAGCTGCTGCGCCGCGGGCAGCACCGCTCGGGCAAGCTCGAGCTGCTCGCGGACGTCCTGGAGACCGTCGCGGCCGAGGGGGAGCGGGCCCTCGTCTTCACCCAGTACGCCGAGTTCGCGCGGATGCTGCAGCCCTGGCTCACCGGCCTGCTCGGCGCGGAGGTCCCCGTGCTCGACGGTGCCGTGCCCCGCCCCGAGCGGGACGCGATGGTCGCGCGGTTCCAGTCCGGCGACGGGCCGCCGGCTCTCGTCGCGACGGTGCAGTCGGGCGGCACGGGCCTGAACCTGACGGCCGCCAACCACGTGATCCACGTGGACCGCTGGTGGAATCCGGCGGTCGAGAACCAGGCCACCGACCGCGCCTTCCGCATCGGCCAGACCCGCGCCGTCCAGGTGCGCAAGTTCGTCTGCGCTGGCACCCTCGAGGAGCGGATCGACGGGGTGATCGCCGCCAAGCGGGAGTTGTCCGCGATGACGGTGCAGACGGGCGAGGCGTGGCTCACCGAGTTGAACAACGACGAGCTGTACGAGTTGGTGGCCCTGCGCGACGAGGCGGTGGTGTGAGTGGCGCGGAAGACCAGGGACACCTCGCGGACGATGGGCGGCACGTGGTTCACCCGTCGGCTGATCCAGCAGCGCGAGGACGTCACGGAGCGGCGCAAGGTGCAGTACGCGCGCCGTCTGTATCAGGAGCACCAGGTGTACGCGCTGGCCGTCGTGCCGGCCTCCGTCACGGCGACGGTGCAGGGCAGCCAGCTCGATCCGTTCGGCGTGGTGCTCTCGCGCGTGCCCGCCGACCCGGCAGCCGTGGTCTCGCTGCTGATCGGGCAGGGCGCGTCGGCGGAGCTGCTCGGCGTCACCCGCGGCGAGCTGGGCCGCGCACTCGGCGAGCTGGTCCTGCCCGAGACCGCGTCGGACGTGAGCGTCGACTGCGCCTGTCCCGACGACTCCGGTGCGTGCGTGCACGCGCTGGCCGTGACCTACGAGTTCTGCGCCGCGGCCGATGCCGATCCCTCGCTCGTGCTCGACTTCGCCGGCGTGCCCCTCGCGGGCCTGCTCGCGCGGGTGACGTCGGAACGGGAGGGGGCGGCACCGTCGGGCCCCGGGGTCGACGGTGCCGGCGAGGCCGGGGAGGGCGAGAGCTGGGACGCGGGCGCCGCGGCCTTCTACGGCGAGGGGCACGAGCTGCCGCCGCTGCCGGAGCCGTCGCCGATCGACCCGATGACCCTGCTCGACCCCGCGCTCCTGCGCATGGCGTTGCGCCGCACCGGCACCAAAGCCGCCGACGTGGCCGAGGCACAGGACGAGCTGGCGGAGCTGTACGACCGCCTGCGTTCCCCGCAGGGCTGAGTCGCTGCGGTACCGCTACGCGAGAACGCGTACGGCGGACCGCTCGGCGCCCCGGAACTACGCGTCGGCGCGGATGTGACCTGCCCCGTTCGACTGTCACGATCGATGCGTCCGAGTTCGGCTCGACGTCCGGAATCGAGGAGGAGCAATGAGCAGGTCCGTCAGTAGCGCGATATCAAGGGTGAAGAAAGGGTGGTACGCCGACGAGAGTGATTGCACGACCAACTGTTAGGACCCGTGCGTGATCGTCCCGAGCGGCAGCGCCGGGTCGGAGTGTTCGCAGTTGTTCGACATTTGTTCAACATCGCGGGTACTGTTGGCTACATGACCGCGACCATCGGTTTCCGGCCCACCGAGGACGACGAACAGATCATCCGGGCGGCGATGCGTGAGGGCGAGCGCAAGAGCGACGTCATCCGCCGCGCGCTGCGGCTGCTGGAACGCGAGGTCTGGATCGCGCAGGCGCGCGCGGACGCCGAGAGAATCGCGGATGAGGATCTCTCCGACGAGCCGGATGCTTGGTGATTCGCGGGGCGGTCTACAGGGTCGACTTCGGGGACGCGAAACGAGGTCACGAGCAGCGTGGGCGCCGGTACGCCGTGGTGGTGAGCCCGGGATCGATGGCGTGGACCGTGGCGACGGTCGTGCCGACATCGACGGCTGCGCGGCCGGCCGTCTTCCGCCCCGAACGGGAACTCATGGGGGTGAGGACGCGGTTTCTGGTCGACCAGATCCGTACCGTCGATACTGCCTACATCCACGGGGATCCCGTCGGCTACCTCGACGGAGACGAAATGGCTGAGATCGAGAACGCCCTGGTCCGTTACCTCGGTCTGTGACATCGGTTTCACGGTGGTGCGAGGGTGATACCCGCTAGCTTCCGCGTCCGATCAGCCGGTGCGCGGCGTCGACGAGGCTCCGAGCCAGGTCTGCGTCGCCGGTCATCGTCCCCGACGTGAACGCCCCGTTGATCAGCAGGAAGAGCTGCACTGCGGTGGTGCCGGGGTCGTCGGTGCCGGCGCGGGTGCAGAGGTCGGTCAGCCGGCGCCGCAGTTCGTCCTTGTTGGCCTGCGCCGAGCGGTGGCCGGGGTGCGCGGGATCCGGGAACTCGGTGGCGGTGTTCAAGAACGGGCAGCCGCGGAAGTCGGTGTGCCGGATCTGCCGGGCCATCCCGGTGAGCAGCGCGTCGAGCGCGGCGGCGGGATCGTCCGCGTGCTCGTTCACGGTCCCGTCCCACCAGCGCCAGATCAGGCGGTCCCGTTCGGCGAGGTAGGCCTCGATCAGCGCGTCCTTGCTCTCGAACGTCCGATAGAAGGTCGCCTTGGCCACGCCCGATTCCGCGATGATCGTGTCCACGCCGATCGCGCGGATCCCCCGCTGGTAGAAGAGCTGGTTCGCCACGGACAGGATCCGCTCGCGCGCGGTCGGTTCCCCCTTGCGCGGCGCGCCGCGGCGCGGCACGGCGGAACGCGAGGTCGTACCAGGGTCGATCGTCATGCTTGACACGGTACAGACCTGTCTCTATGTTCGGTTAAACAGCAAGACAGGTCTGTATCTTTAGTGTCCGGCGCCGAGCGGCGATCGGGGAGGGAGTGGGCGATGACCGGCGGAGTCACTGAACTGAATGGTCGGCGGGCCCCGGAGCAGGATCGTTCGGCGGATCCGCGCCGGCTTGCGGAGGCGGGCCTCCGGACCGGCGGCCGGGAGTTCCTGGAAGCGATCCGTTGCGGTGAGCTTCCCGTCCCGCCGATCTGCGAGCTGATCGGCATCGGGTTCGGCGAGATCGGCGACGGCCGGGTGGTGATGACCCTCGAGCCGCACGAATCGCAGTACAACCTGATCGGCTCGGTGCACGGCGGCGTCATCTCGACGGTGCTCGATTCGGTGATGGGCTGCGCCGTCCATTCGCTCCTGCCGCTGGGGAGCGGCTACACGACGCTGGAGCTGAAGGTGAACATGCTCCGCGCGGTGCGGGTCGAGACCGGGCCGCTCCGTGCCACCGGTACGGTCCTGCACCTCGGTCGTCGGACCGCGATGGCGGAGGCCGAGCTCGTCGACGCTGACGGGAAGCGGTACGCGCACGCCACCTCGACCTGCCTCATCGTCGCGCATGAGGGGCCCGGGAAGTAGCCGGATCCGGCGTGGGGCACGCGGCGACCTGCGAAACTGATGGATGAGCGAACGGCGGGAGGGCGCGGTGCGACAGGAGGTCCGGTTCTGCGTCTCGTCCGACGGGACGCGGATCGCGTACGCCGTGCACGGCTCCGGTCCGGCGCTGGTGATCTGCACCTGCTGGCTCAGCAACCTCCAGCACGACTGGGACAGCCCGGTGTGGCGGCACTTCCTGGAGGACCTCGGCCGGATCGCCACGGTGATCCGGTTCGACAGCCGTGGGTTCGGCCTCTCCGATCGCGCTGCGACGGACTTCTCGTTGCAGGCGCGGGTGGCGGATCTCGAGGCCGTCGTCACGCACGCGGGCCTGGACTCGTTCGCGCTGCTCGCGCTCGCCCAGGGCGGGCCGGCCGCCGTGGAGTACACGGCTCGGCACCCGGACCGGGTGTCTCGCGTGGCCTTCTTCGGCAGCTCCGCACTGGGCCTGCCCGAGACCGACGACCAGCGCGTCTTCGACGACATGATCCGTGTCGGGTGGGCGCGTAAGGACTCCGTGTTCCGCCGCGTCTTCACGTCGCTGATGATCCCCGGCGCCACCGAGGAGCAGGCCCGCTGGCTGGACGAGCTGCAGCGCGTCGCCGTCGACGCCGACACGCTGGTCGCCTCCCGGGCGGGCCGCCGCGGCGACGACGCCCGGCCACTGCTCGAGCGGATCCTCGTGCCCGCCCTGGTGGTTCACGCCCGCGGCGACCGGATGATGCCCTTCGACGAAGCGGTCGAGCTCGCCTCGGCCTTGCCGCACGGCCGCCTGGTCCCGCTCGAGGGCGACAACCACATCATGCTGCCCGACGATCCGTCGCGCCCCGTCGTCATGGCGGAGCTGGACGCCTTCCTCAGGGAGGACGGCGCCCCGTCGGGCGGGCGCATCGAGGGTGCGCGGGGCGGATCCAGCCCCGACGATGTACTCGGGGTGCTCAGCGAGCGGGAGCGCGAGGTGCTCGGCCTTGCGGCGCGGGGCCTGGAGAACGGCGAGATCGCCGCGGAGCTGTTCCTGAGCGTTCGTACCGTCGAACGGCACCTGCAGAACGCCTACGCCAAGCTCGGTGTCGCGGGCCGGTCGGCGCGTACCGCGGCCGTCGCCCGGATGCTCTCCGACGGGCCGCGCGTCCTGCGTCTGCGTACCGGCGCGTAGCCGAATCCGCACGGCGCACGCGGAATACGCAGCGGCGCCGATGCGCCGGACCCGCCTCCTTCCCGACCATGGAGTGATCCGATCGTGGAAGGAAATCGTATGGAGAACAAGGCAGTCGTCTCGTTGGCCACGGGCCTCGAGGACGCCGAGAAGGTCACCGTCGCGCTGTTGGTCGCGGTGGGTGCCGCGGAAACGGGCCGGCGCACGCTCATGTTCCTGACGAAGGAGGCCGTGCGGCTGGCCACGGAGGGCACCGCGATCGGCGTCGCGTGCGACGGCTGCCCGCCGATTCCCGACCTCGTCGAGCGGTATCGGCGCGCGGGTGGGGAGTTCCTGGTCTGTCCCATCTGCGTCGCGGCCAAGGGCCTCGACGGTGCGCCGCTCATCGACGGTGCGCGCCTCGGCGGCACGGTGCCGATGTGGGAGTGGATCGGCGACGGCGCGACGACCTTCAGTTACTGACGGGAGCACACGGATGAGCAGCAATCGTAGGAGGACGCGTGGACGCGCGGCCCTCGCCGGCGCGGGCACCGTCGTGGGAGTACTGGCAGGAGCCGGACCGGTGTCCGCGGGCACGCCCGTCGTGGCGGGCACGGTAGGCCTGGGCGACGGTGCCCCGATGGCGCTCCGGGCGGCGGCCCCGGCGTATTCGGTACCGGCGGCCTCGGCGGTCGCCCGATCGTCCCGGTACCGGGTGACGTCGACACCGGTCGTTCATCCCCGGCCGACCGGGCTGGTCCAGGCACCGGGACGGCATCGTGCGGGGACGGCGGGCACGGGAGCGCAGCGGCCGATCGTGCCCGAGGCGCAGTGGCGTGCCGTTCCCGTCGAGGCGCCCGAGATCGTGGTGCGAGAGGTGGCGGGCGCCCCGCAGGCGCTGCCGACGGCTGCGCCGATGCTGTTCATGACGTCGAGCGCGGCACCGGTCCTTGCGGGCGGCCACGGGCCCTTCCCCAGCGCGGCGGCGGGAGTGCGCCCGCTGTTCGGGCCGGGCGGGCTCCTCATCGGCGACGGTGTCGAACCCGGCCAGGACGGCGGTCTGCTGATCGGCAACGGCGCCGACGGTGGCGCGGGTCAGAAGGGCGGGCGCGGCGGGCTCCTGTTCGGCGATGGTGGCGCCGGCGGTGGCGGGGCCGCACCCGGCGACGACGGTGCTGCCGGCGGCGACGCGGGTCTCTTCGGCAACGGCGGCGCGGGCGGTCGCGGTCGTGACGCCGACGGCACGACCAACGCGGTCCAGGCCGGAAACGGAGGAGCGGGCGGGCGTGGCGGCTGGCTCTCGGGAGCGGGCGGCAACGGTGGCGATGGCGGGAGGGCCACGAGCCAGGGCGATGCCCGTGGCGGTGACGGTGGCGCGGGTGGCCGCGGCGGCGGGATCTCGGGAGCGGGCGGCTCGGGTGGCAGCGGCGGCCAGGCGAACGCGTCCGGCCAAGCCCACGGCGGCCGGGGAGGCGATGGTGGCGACGGCGGCGTGCGCGGCAACGGGGGTAGTGGCGGTAACGGCGGCTACGGAGGGTCGACCACGTCCGGGCACGGCGGCGACGGCGGGAACGGTGGCGACGGCGGGCCCGGCGGCGTCGGAGGTGCCGGTGGAACGGGCGGCGTGGGCGTAGGTACCAGCGGCGGCGGCACCGACGGCGCCGACGGTGCTCCCGGCAGCAGCGGCATCAATGCGGCGCCGTAGAAGGGAGAACGCCGTGTCGATCAATAAGCGGGCGACGGTGCGGATCGCCGCGGTCGTCGCCGGATTCGCCGGCGGGTTCGTCATCGCCGGTGCGTGGATAGCGGATTCGTCGGCGCAGAGCGGCGGCCCGCACGACCGGGTGGCGGAGGCCGCGGCGACCAGGACGCATTCGCCCCGTCCGACCGCGACACCGGTGCCGTCCGTCGTCCGTGACCACCGCGGGCAGACGGCGGCCCCGCGGCCGCGCACCTCGACGCCACTGCCGACCCCCACCGCGCCGCCCACGGTCCGCGACCATCGATCGTCGCCCCCGCCGAGCCGCTAGTCGGGCAACAGGTCGATCGAGCGCATATCCAGCAGGCCGCAGATCGGCGGGACCTGCGGATTCACGACGTGTGACGCACCCGCGGCGGCCTCGCCCCGGCGCGTGACGCAGAACTTGTCGGTGGGGGTCACTACCCTGGGGGCACGAGTCCTAAGGGGGTGAGAGATGCGGTTCCTGCACACGGCGGACTGGCAGCTGGGGATGACGCGGCACTTCCTCGACGCCGATGCACAGGCCCGGTTCACCGATGCCCGGCTGGACGCGATCTCCCGGCTCGGCGCCGTCGCAGCGGAGCAGGAGGCGGAGTTCGTCGTCGTCTGCGGAGACGTCTTCGAGGACAACCGGCTGGCACCCGCAGTGGTCGCTCGGAGCCTGGACCGGATCGCCGCGATCGATCGCCCCGTGTACCTGGTGCCCGGCAACCACGACCCGCTCGACGCGGCCTCGATCTACAGCTCCGAGGTCTTCGTGCGGCACCGCCCGCCCAATGTGGTGGTGCTCGATACGCCGGGCGTGCACGAGGTGCGCCCGGGGGTGGAGCTGCTGGCCGCGCCGTGGTTCTCGAAGCACCCCACGGGGGATCCGCTCACGGAGGCGGTTGCCGCGGCCGCGCCGCCCGGCGAGGCCGTGATCCGGATCGCCGTCGGGCACGGCGGCACCCTGCCGGTCGGTGCGCAGGACCAACGCCTGATCGAC
Organism: Tsukamurella sp. II2bb; assembly: GCF_057815145.1. Classification (NCBI taxonomy): domain Bacteria; kingdom Bacillati; phylum Actinomycetota; class Actinomycetes; order Mycobacteriales; family Tsukamurellaceae; genus Tsukamurella; species Tsukamurella sp. II2bb. The sequence continues at coordinate 30,732 of NZ_JBYPZI010000009.1, read as the reverse complement.
GTCGCCGCGCTCTCGGCGCGGATCGCCGCGGGGGAGTTGCGGTACGTCGCCCTCGGGGACAGGCACTCGGTCACCGAGGTCGCACCGGGCATCTGGTACTCGGGCGCCCCCGAGGTCACCAACTTCGACCACAAGGAGACGGGCTCCGGCTCCGTCCTCGTCGTCGACGTACCCGACCAGGGCTCGGCCCGCGTGACGCCCGTGCGGGTCGGCACCTGGCGGTTCGCCTCCCGCGAGTTCCCGCTCACCGCCGAGCGGGATGTCGACGCCGCGGTCGGCGCGCTCTCCGCCCTCCCGGACAAGGACCGCACGGTGGTCAAGGTGGGGTTCACCGGCACCGTCGGGCTCGGGGCGAAGGCCCGCCTGGACGCGGAGATCGAGGCGCTGCGCGCGCGGTTCGCCGCCGTCGAGCTGTGGGAGCGCAAGACGGATCTCGCGGTGCTGCCGGGGGAGGACGAGCTCGCCTCGCTGGAGCTGACCGGCCCGGCGGCCGATGCCGCGGAGGAGCTGCTGGGCCTCGCGCGCAGCGGCGGGGAGCGGGCGGCCGACGCCTCCGGTGCGCTCGCGCTGCTCTACCGCCTCACCCGCCAGGAGGTGGGGGCATGAGGCTGCACCGTTTGGCGGTCAAGGACTTCCGTGGCGTCGAAGCGCGGGAGCTGGCCTTCGCCGATACGGGGGTCACCCTGCTGCACGGCCCGAATGAGGCAGGCAAGTCGTCGATGGTCGAGGCGCTCCAGCTCCTGCTGGAGGTCAAGGCCACCTCGAAGTCGCAGCGGGTCGAGGCCGTCTGCCCCGCCCACCGGGACGCCGGCCCTTCGGTGGAGGCCGAGCTCACCGTCGGGCCGTACCGCTTCGTCTACGCCAAGCAGTACCACCGCCGGCCCGGGACCGTCCTGACGGTGCTCGAACCCACGCCGCTGCAGCTCACCGGCGGCAGCGCCGAGTCGTGGGTGGCCGAGCAGATGCGCACCCACGTCGACGGTGACCTGTTGGCCGCGCTCACGGTGTTGCAGGGTCCCGGACCGGGGCAGCCCTCGCTGCGCGACAGCGCCGCCTTCGCGAAGGCCCTCGATGCGGCGTCGGGCGGCGCAGGGGAGGACGAGCCCGGCGCGGAGCGTCTCGCCGAGGCCGTCGCCGCCGAGCGGGCCCGGTACTTCACGCCCACGGGCCGTCCTACGAACGAGCTCGCCGCCGCGCGCGCCCGCGAGGCCGCGGCCCGCGCAGCACTCGAGGCGGCGGAGGCGGCGCTGCGTGAGGTCGACCAGGTGACCGACCAGCACGCCCTCGCCTCTGCCCGTCTGGCCACCCTGGTGGAACGACGGTGCGCGGCGGTCGCGGCGTTCGACACCCTCGGTGCGGACCAGGAGCGGATCTCCGCTCTGCAGGCGCGGCTCGCCCAGTCCCGCGCGGCGCTCGAATCCGCTACATTGCGTGAGCAGCACGCGGGGGAGGCGGCCAATCGCCGTCGTCGTCTCGTCGAACAGCAGGCGCTCGCCGCCGAGCGCACGGCACAGGTCCGCGTGCAGCGGGACCGGGCCCTCGCCGACCGTGAGGTCCTCGCCGCCGAGGCGTCCTGGCTGGAGACCACGGTGCACGAACTGTCCGCGGTCGCCGCCGACCGGCGGGAGCGGAAGTCGCAGGCCCAGTACGCCGTCGACTACGCCCGCGAGTCGATGGGGCATCAGCGGCTGGTGCGGCGGATCGAACAGGCGCAGATCCTCGGCAAGGATGTGGAGGACGCGCGGAACCGGTTGGCCGCGAATCCGATCGACCGCCGCGCCCTGCAGACCATCGCGGTCGCCGAGCAACGGTACGAGAAGGCGCAGGCGCGCTTCTCCGCGCTTGCCGCCACGCTCAAGCTCGAGCGGCTCGGCTTCTCCGATGTGCTCGTGGACGGCAGCAACATCGGTGAGGAGCCGGTGGAGGTCGTCGCCGGCAACGGCATGGTCATCGAGGTGCCGGGCGCGGTGCGCATCGAGGTGATGCAGCGCGGCGAGAGCGCCGATGCGGCCGCGGAGGTGAGGGCCGCGCACACCGCTCTGCTCAGCGCCTGCCGGGACGCCGGCGCGGCGGACGTGGCGGAGGCACGCGAACTGCACGAGCAGCGCGAGGCGATCGAGATCGAGATGCAGGAGGCGCGGATCGCGCTGGCGCACGCGCTGGGCGAGCACACCCTCGCGGAGTTGCAGGAGCTGGCGGAGGAGTCCGCGGAGCGGATCCTCGCGCTCGAGGCCGCTGTCGATCCGGAACTGCTCGCGGTCGATCCGGAGCGGGCGAAAGCCAACCTGATGGAGGCCACGGCGGCGGAGGTCTTCTCCCGCGGGGAGGAGAAGCGCACCCGCGAGCAGCTGAGGAGCAAGCACCAGGAACTGCACCGGGCGAGCACGGAGGCCCAGGTCGCGGCAGACCGGTTGCAGCACTTCGACAACCGTGCCTCCGAGCTCGCGACGGAGCTGGAGCGTGCTCGCGCGGAGTCCGAGGACGACGCGCTGAACGCGGCCGCCGACGCCGCCGCCGCGGCGCGCGAGAAGGCTGCAGCCGAGCTCGCGGAGGTCGAGCGTGCCGCTCGCGAGGCGGACGTGGCGGGCTTCGCCGCCCGGTTCGCCGCGGCCCGCGTCCAGGCGGAGCGTGCGCGCGCCGCGGAGGCCGCGGCGCGGGAGGACCTCGCGGGCCTGGCGGGGCAACTGCAGTTGTTCCAGGCCGACGGTCGCCGTGACCGGCTGGACGCTGCGGAGGCCGAGCACGTGCACGCCGAGCGGGCGCTCGTCTCGGTGGAGGAACGGGCCCGCGCGGCGGCGCTCCTGCACGAAACGCTCACCGCGCACCGGGACGCCCGCCGTGCCCGGGTGCAGGCGCCGTATCAGCGCGCGCTGGAGGAGCTGGGCCGCACCGTCTTCGGCGATCCGCTCACCATCACCGTCGGTGACGACCTGACGATCGCCTCCCGCACCGTCGACGGGGTTACGGTGCTCTTCGAGTCCCTCTCCGGCGGTGCGCAGGAGCAGCTGGGCGTGCTCAGCAGGCTCGCCTGCGCCCGCCTGGTCGACGGTGCCGACGGCGCCCCCGTCATCTTCGACGACGCCCTCGGCCACAGCGACCCCACCCGCCTCGACGCGATGGCCGACGCCCTGGTCGAGGCCGGCCGCACCGCCCAGGTGATCGTCTTCAGCTGCGTCCCCGGCCGCTTCGACGCCCTCCGCGGCCGCGACGGCGTCACCGAGGTCGCCCTCGGCTAGACCTGCTCGCGGAGCTTGAACTTGAGCACCTTGCCTGCGGGATTGCGGGGCAGCGCGTCCACGACGTGCAGCGCCAGCGGCAGCTTGTACGGCGCGAGGGAGTCCTTCGCGAACTCGCGGACCTCCTCGAGCGTCAGCGTGGCCCCGGGCTTGAGCGCCACGATCGCGGTCACGGCCTCGCCCCACTTCTCGTGGGGCGTACCGATGATCGCGACCTCCGCGATCGACGGGTGCCGGTAGAGCACGGACTCGACCTCGGCCGGGTAGACGTTCTCCCCGCCCGAGATCACCATGTCCTTGACCCGGTCGACCACGGTCACGTAGCCGTCCTCGTCCTGCTCGCCGATGTCACCCGTGTGGAACCAGCCGTCGGAGTCGATCGCGGCGCTGGTCGCCGCCGGATTCTGCCAGTAGCCGGGCGTCACCTGCGGCCCGCGCACGCAGACCTCGCCGCGCTCCCCGGCCGGGACGGGTGCACCGTCGGGCCCGAGCAACGCGACCTCGGAGAGCGGAAGGAGGCGGTGGCCGGCGGCGCCGATCTTGCGGGCGGTGTCGTAGACGTCCATCACCAGCGCGAGCGGGGCGGTCTCGGTGAGGCCGTAGCCCTGGCAGAAGGGGATGTTCCGGCCGTTGTACAGGGCGATGAGCGGCTCCGGAACGGGTGCGCCGCCGCAGGTGAACTGGCGGACGCTGGACAGGTCGGCGGTCTCGAAGGCCGGGACCTGGCTCATGAACAGGAACATCGCCGGAACGCCGAACATCGTGGTCACCCGGTGCTTCTCGATCAGCTGCAGTGCCGCGGTCGGATCGAAGGCGGGCAGGATCACCAGTTGCCCGCCCTTCTGCAGCGTGATCAGCGTGGTCACGTTGAGGCCGCCGATGTGGAAGAGCGGCGCCGCGACGAGGCTGATGTCCGTGGAGACGGTGTCCAGGCTCAGCAGCGCGTTCATGTTGTTCCAGAACAGGTTTCCGTGCGTGAGCATGGCGCCCTTGGGGCGCCCGGTGGTGCCCGAGGTGTACATCACGAGCGCGAGGTCGTCCTCCGCCGGTGACTGCGGTTCCGCGATCGGGGCCCGGGCGGCCAGCAGGTCGTCGAGCCGCTCCCAGCCGTCGACCGCGTCGAGCGCGATCGCGCGGGACAGGCCCGACGAGGCCCGCACCGGCTCGACCACGGCGGCGCGATCGGCGTCGGCGACGAGGGTGTGCACCCCCGCGTCGGTGAGGATGTACTCCAGTTCCGCCGAGATCAGACGGAAGTTCAGCGGCACGAAGACGGCGCCCGCCCGGGAGGCGGCGAACAGCGTCGTGAGGAAGTCGGGGTGGTTGAAGCCGGCGTAGCCCACGCGGTCCCCGGTCCCCACGCCCCCGGCCACCAGTTCTGCGGCCAGCCGGTCGACCCGGTCCGCGAACTCCCGGTAGCTCCAGGTGGTGTCGCCGTAGGTGATCGCGGGACGATCGCCGCTGACGGCCGCGCGGCGCGCGATCCAGGATCCGAGGTCGACGGCGGGGCGAGCGGGCATGGTGACTCCTTAGCGGGCGCGGTGCGAGCGGTGTGTGCGTGCATCCTCACCAGTGGCGGGGTGGCGGCGGGGACGATTCGCCGGATTCTCAGGTCCGACGGTGCCGGTGCCCGAGGAGGCGCGGGCCCGGCACCGTCAGGCTCCCGCGCCCTCGGAACGGCTCTTGAGCGCCGCGAGGCCCTTCTCGAAGTCCTTCCCGGCCAGCCTGTCCATCGGGATGAGCTTCCCGATCAGCGAGAACAGGCCGGTCGTCTCGCCGGTCATGGTCCAGGTGACCCGCACCCCGTCGCCCGACGGAGCGATGTCGAAACGCACGTGGTTGTGCGCGGCCATCGGCTTGAGGAATTCCAGGTCCACGTCCACCGAGCTGCCCGGGGTCGCGTCGGAGATCGTCATCCGGCCGGCCCCGGCCTTGCGGTTGCCCTTCCACGCGTAGCTCGCGCCCGGTCCGCTCGACGGCCCGCTGTACTCCCGGTGCAGGTGCGGATCGAGGCCCTCCCACGGCGACCAGTGGCGCCACTCGTGGAAGTCGGCGATGAGGCCGTAGACGGTGTCGGCGGACGCCGCGATCTCGGTGGAGCGGGCGACGGTGAAGGCGGTCATGCGCGCAAGAGTACGGCGCAGGCGCGGCCGCGGCGCGGCAAGCGCGGACGGGCGTCGGACGCACGGCGTGTCACGGCCGTCACTGCACGGTCCGGCGCCGCTTCGCGTCATTACACTCGCGAGCATGACTGCCGCACCCGATACGACATCCGGCCTGCCCGCGTCGGGCCTGACCACCGCGGAGGTCGCGGAGCGGGTCCGGGACGGCCGGGTCAACGTCTTGCCGGACCGGTCCGGGCGCAGCGCGTGGGACATCGTCCGCGCCAACGTCTTCACCCGGATCAACGCGATGCTGGGTGTGCTCTTCCTGCTGGTGCTGTTCACCGGTTCCCTGATCAACGGCCTGTTCGGCCTTCTCATCGTGTTCAACTCGGGCATCGGCATCGTCCAGGAGCTGCGGGCGAAGAAGACGCTGGACTCGCTTGCGATCGTGGGGCAGGCCCGCCCGGTCGTGCGGCGCGACGGTGCCGCGACGGAGGTCGCGCAGTCGGAGGTCGTCCTCGACGACGTGATCGAGATCGGCCCGGGTGACCAGATCGTCGTCGACGGCGAGACCATCGAGTTCGAGGCGCTCGAGGTGGACGAGTCGCTGCTCACGGGCGAGGCCGACCCCGTCGACAAGCAACTGGGCGATCAGATCTTCTCCGGCAGCTTCGTGGTCTCGGGGTCGGGCGCGTACCGGGCGACGAAGGTCGGTGCCGACGCCTATGCGGCCCAGCTCGCCGACGAGGCGAGCAAGTTCACCCTCGTCGACTCCGAGCTGCGCTCCGGCATCAACCGGATCCTGCAGGTGATCACCTGGCTGCTGATCCCCGCAGGCATCCTCACCGTGTTCAACCAGCTGGTGATTTCGAAACAGGCTCTGAACCAGGCGATCCTGGGCATGGTCGCGGCGCTCGTCCCGATGGTCCCCGAGGGCCTGGTGCTCATGACCTCGATCGCGTTCGCCGTCGGTGTCGTGCGCCTCGGCAAGCGCAAGTGCCTGGTGCAGGAGCTGCCCGCGATCGAGGGCCTGGCGCGGGTGAACGTCGTCTGCGCCGACAAGACCGGCACGCTCACCGAGAACGGCATGCGCCTGTCCGAACTCGACGTGCTCGACGGTGACCGCGCCGAGATCGAGCGCGCCCTGGCCGCGGTCGCCGCCCTCGACCCGCGCCCCAACGCGAGCGTGCAGGCCATCGCCGAGGCCTATCCCGACGCGCCCTCCTGGCGCGCGGCCGCGGTCGCGCCGTTCAGCTCGGCCAAGAAGTGGTCCGGGGTGTCCCTCGCGGACGGAAGTGCGCCGCAGGGCAACTGGATCCTCGGCGCCGCCGACGTCCTCCTCGATCCCGAGTCCGACGGTGCCCGGCGCGCGACCGAGCTGGGCTCGACGGGGCTGCGGGTGCTGCTGGTGGCGTCGACCGACGTGCCGGTCGACACCGAGGTCGACGGGCTCGCCGCGCCCGGGAACCTGGTGCCGCGCGCGCTGATCGCGCTCGAGCAGCGCGTGCGGCCCGATGCGCAGGGCACGATCGACTACTTCGACTCGCAGGGCGTCGCCGTGAAGGTGATCTCCGGCGACAACGCGGTCTCGGTGGGCGCCGTGGCGCACTCCCTGGGACTGGGCTCGCCGGATTCGTCGGTCGACGCCCGGAAGCTGCCGTCGGACAACGACGAACTGGCCGAGGTGGTCGCCGACAACGTGACCTTCGGGCGGGTCCGGCCCGACCAGAAGCGGGCGATGGTCAAGGCGCTGCAGTCCCGCGGTGACACCGTCGCGATGACCGGCGACGGCGTGAACGATGTGCTCGCGCTGAAGGACTCGGACATCGGTGTGGCGATGGGCTCCGGCAGCTCCGCGGCGCGGTCCGTCGCGCAGATCGTGCTGCTGGACAACAAGTTCGCCACCCTGCCGTACGTGGTCGGGGAGGGCCGGCGGGTGATCGGCAACATCGAGCGCGTCGCGAACCTGTTCCTCACCAAGACCGTGTACGCGGTGCTGCTGGCGTGGCTCGTGGGCCTGGCCGGCCTGGGCGCCAAGATCTTCGGCTTCGCGCCGATCTCCTACCCGTTCCAGCCGATCCACGTGACGATCGCCGCCTGGTTCACCATCGGTGTCCCCGCCTTCGTGATGTCCTTGGCTCCCAACAACGAACGCGCCAAGACCGGGTTCGTCGCGCGCGTCCTGCGGTTGGCGGCACCGTCGGGCATCGCAGTGGGCCTGGCCACCTTCCTGTGCTACCTCGTGGTGAATCCGGGCGGATCCGGCGCGTCGCTCGGCGGGCAGGCGGCGACGCTCAGCCCGGAGCAGATCCGGGCGTCGACGGCGGCGCTGATCACCCTGCTCGTCGGGTCGCTGTGGGTGCTGGGGATCGTGGCACGGCCGTACACCCGGTGGAAGGTGTTGCTGGTCGGGGTCTCGGTGGCCTTCTACGTGGTGCTGTTCTCGATCCCGATGGCGCAGGAGAAGTTCTTCCTGGACATCAGCGACCCCGCGATGGTGGGCATCGGCTTCGCCTTCGGCGCCCTCGCGATCCTGCTGGCGGAGCTGTTCCGCCGCCTCGCGCCGTCGGTGTTCGCGAGGTTCGAGCGCAGCGGCCGCTGACGTGTGGGACATCTTCGACGTCCAGGTCTTCGCCATCCCGGTCGCGGTGGTGCTGTGGATCGTTTACGCGGTCGGTGCGGCGAAGGTCGGCGGTCGGCGTCGGCTCGTCGAGGCGACGGGGTGGGTGGCGAGCATCGCGACCGCTCTGGCCGTGCTCCCGATCGTGGCCTTCGCCGTCGGCTTCGTCCTGTTCCTTCCTGCTCTGTGGTTCTTGAACGTGGGAACGGCGGGCACAGTGACGGTCGTCGCCTGGATTGAGGCCGTGATCCTCACCCTGGCGACCGTCTTCCTCGCGCGATGGGCGTACGGCCGACTCGGCAATGCGCGGTTCTTGACGGCAACCCTGGTGATCCTGGCCTTGAGCAGTATCTGGAATGGGCGATGGCTCGCCACGGTCGACTGGTTCCCGGCGCAGAGCTGAGCTCACGACGGAAGCGTGCCGTACGGCGGTGAGATCGTCGCCTCCATCGCGAATCCCAGCCTTATGGGGTGGTCCCGCCAGCGGTACACGACGTGAAACAGGTCACCGGTGATGCCGGCGTCGATCACCCCGACGCACCACTCCTCGCTGATCCCGCTGTCACGCAGTGCAGTGAGGCAGCCCAGGAGGCACGGATCGCCCCCTTCTATATGGCGAGAATAAAGATTCGATCATGTTGTTGTACATCGAACAATGGCGTAGAATCGAGGTAGGCGGTGAAAGGGGTGGATCCAGTGAATACCTGCACTGCAGAGGAGTATCTGGCTTCCCTTGATGCGTTCGAACATGCGGCTCGCCGCCTTGCTGCGGCCGATCCCGTGATGCTCTCCTCGCAGCAGCTACTCGAGAGCCTGCGCAGGCTGGAGACGGCGGCGCGCACGGTGCCCTACGGGCAGAACGTGCTCGCCGGGGTCGCGTTCGAACAGGGCCTGCCCGGGGAGCTGGGCTACACGGGGATCAAGGAACTTCTCGTGGACCAACTGCGACTCTCGGGCGCGGAGGCACGCGACCGGATGCACGGCGCGTACAACCGCGTGCCGCGTCACGCTTGCGGTTTCGCGCCGGAGCCGAAGTACGAGCTCATCGCGGCGGCGCAACGCGATGGGCGCATCTCCGAGCGGCATGCCACCGCGATGGGGAAGGTTCTCGACCAGTGCTACCGCCTGAACGGTCGTGATCTCGATGATCTCGAGGAGATCCTCGTGACGGCGGCGGAAAGCGTTCCGCCGGACGACATCGTGGTGATCGGCAAGCGCGCCCTCGCCCTCCTGGATCCCGACGGTGCCGAGCCCGATCAGGATCGCATCCGGCGCTCGCGCGAACTCACCGTGAGTGGTCAGGGTGATGACCTCATGTCCGACATCGGCGGCGCCCTCTCGCCCGAGTGCCGCGCCCTCCTCGATGCGGTGCTCGAGAAGTTCGCCCGGCCGGGCGTCGTGAATCCCGACGATGCGACGACCCCCGTCGACCCCGGTGACGCGGACGCGATCCGCGAGGCCGCCGCGCGGGACACGCGCACTGCTGCGCAACGCAACCACGATGCGCTGGCGCATGCTCTTGGCGTGGCGATCGGCTCGGGTGAACTCGGCAGCCATCGCGGCCTGCCCTGCGTCCCGATCATCACGGTGGGGATCGACCAGCTGGAATCCCAGACCGGGATCGCGACCACCGCAACGGGTGGGCGGCTCCCCGTCGAGGATGCGCTGCGGATGATGGGCGCCAACCCCAAGTACGTCCTGGTGCTCGACCTGGCATCGCGCCCGTTGTTCCTCGGGCGGCAGAAGCGCCTCGCGTCGGCGGATCAGCGGATCGCGCTCTACGGATCCGAGAAGGGCTGCACTGCACCCGGATGCGACGCGCCCGCGACCCGCTGCCAGGTGCACCACATCACCGAGTGGACGGATGGCGGCGCCACCGATATCACCGCGCTCACCCTCGCCTGCGATGCCCACCACGGCAAGGTCGTGCCCGACCTGACGGAGAACCCGCGCGGCTGGGAGACGATCACGATCCCGCCCGGCGAATCGTACGGGGGCCGCACCGGGTGGCGTCGCGGCGCCGACCCCGCGGGGGCGTACCGCGTCAACCATCGGCGCCACGCCGAGGAACTCCATCGCGAAGCACTCGCCCGCTGGCGGACACGGTGCGCGCAGTTCCGAGACGCGTGGGTCGAACAGGACATCCGCCGACAGTTCGCGGAATCCTGCGCCGACCACGAGCTGATCGCGAAGGTTCTCGACAGTCCTCACGGCCCACCGCTTCTCGAGGAGATGCTCGTCGAACACGATGCCGACACCGCCTGGTGCGCACCGTCGTACGACGACGCCTGCGCGGCCTGAGATCAGAACCGGCGGCGCCAGGCGTCGCCGTCCGGGAGGCGCCGCTCGGGCGGGGTGGTCCAGAACGACGCAGTGAGGTCGTAGCCGTCGTGCACCAGCGCGGCGCGGGCCGGCCAGCGCTCCTGCGCCCAGGCCGGCTCGTTGTGCAGTGAGTCGATGCCCGCCCGGACGCCGCCCTCCAGCTCGAAGTGCAGGTGCCGGGCGGCCTCCTGCGCCGAGGCCGTGCCCGCCGGCGCCGTCGTCGCGGCGTCGACGAGACCGATGGCCGCAGACCGGATCCGCTGGTCGGTCCACGCGAGGGTTCGGCGGTGCGCCCTCGGGTCCAGCAGGAACATGACCAGCAGCGCGATGACCACGCCGACGAGGGTTTCCAGCAGGCGGTCGCGGATGACCGGTCCGGCGGCGCCACCCGTGACGCCGGCTCCGCTGGCGAGCAGGGCCACCGGCGTGATCATGACCACGGCCGCAGCGTAGTTCCGCACGATGAGCATCTCGATCGAGAACTGCAGGACGGCGACCACCGCGATCAGGACGTAGCCGTGCGGGGCCAGCGCGTGCAGTCCCGCGAACAGGACCAGACCGACCGCGGTGCCCAGGAACCGATGCAGCGCGCGCACTGTGCCGTGGATGCGGTCGACTCCGGTCTGGAGGACGACGAGGGCGCTGATCGCCGCCCAATGCGGACGGTCGAGGCCGAGGGCGAGGCTCACCGCGCCCGCGGCGAGACAGGCCACCGCGACCCGTCCGGCGGTGATTGCCGCGTGCGACGACGGGCTGAGCGAGCGGCGGAACCGGTATCCGACGGTCGGCCGCAGGCGCGAGGTGGTGACCTCACGGGTGGGATCGACCTCGGTATCGGAGTCGTCGGTCACGGACGCGGCGAACCGCGCGTTGGCCTCGCGCAGCGCGACGATCAGTTCCGCGTCGGCGGGCCGCCGCGCGGCCCGCGCGTCATCGATCGTCGACCACGCCGCGACGAGCGCGGACCCGGCGGCGTGCCGCTGCTCGGCGGACGGCGGGCCGTCGCCGGAGAGCGCGGCGCCCACAGCGCCGACGGCGCGGGCCGTCGCCTCGCGCTGCGGCGCGGACGGGTCGACCAGCGCGCCGGCCAGCGAGACGAGGACCGAGCTCACCGCTCCGAGTGCCGCGGCCACCACGAGCATCCCCGGTTCGGCGCCGGACTCCACCGCGATCAGCGCACCCGAACCCACGATCGCGAAGAACAGCGCGCCGGGAGGCCCCAGCCGGAGCGCATCCACCACGTGCACCGCGATCACCGCCGGCACCACCGCCATCAGGACGGCGCACACCTTGAGCGTGATGCCGCCGGCCGGCACGGTCCAGCCGATGAGGGCGCCGATGGCGGTCGAGACCAGCAGGGCCAGTGCCGTCGACGCGACGACCTGGCCGCGCACCCGGTACGCCCGGCCCTCGCCGTACAGCACCGCGAACGCGCCGAACGTGGTGAACAGCGCGGCGTTCGCGTGGCCCGCCGCGACCAGCGCCGAGCCCGGGATCGCGACCGCCGCCGCGGCCCGCAGCCCGGCCCGCCAGCGCCAGACGGGCGCACCGTCGGCGAAGACGAGCGAGCGGACACGCGGGACGCGGGGCAGGGGCTCGGGAAGTGGTTCACTCACCTACCTATTTGATCACCATCGGTGCGGTGACAGGTGTCATGCCCTTCCCGGCTTCACACCCAGGCGTGCAGGGCGTAGCGCTCCCGCTCGGGGGCGCCGAGCCACAGTGCGCTGTCCATGAGCGGCTCCACCTCGGTGCGTGCGAATCCGTTCTCGAGTGCGAGCTGCTGCAGGGTGGCGGCCGGGCTTCCCCCGTACAGGGGGAGCGACTCGCGGATCGGCGCGTAGTCACCGGTGCCCGTGCCGCCCCATACGCCTTCGACCAGGACGGCGCGGCCGCCCGGCCGGAGGACCCGCGCCCACTCGGCGAGCGCGCCTGCGGGATCGGGGAGGGTCCAGATGACGTGGCGCTCGATCACCAGGTCGAACGAATCGGCCTCGAATGGAAGGTGTTCGGCGTCGGCGGTGCGGAACTCGGCGACGACTCCCGCCGCAGCGGCCTTCTCCCGTGCGAGGGAGAGCATCGATTCGGCGACGTCGATCCCCACGGGACGGTGCCCCTGCCGAGCGAGGAGCAGGGAGAAGAATCCGGTGCCGCATCCCACGTCGAGGGCATCGACGGTGCCGCTCCCGGACCAGGTTTCGACCAGCCCGGCCCATGCGGCTCGCTGCTCGTCGGTGTGCAGCCCGTGGGTGGGGCCCTCGTCGAAGGTGGCGGCACGGGCGTCCCAGTGGCTGCGGACGACTTCCTTGACGGCATCGGACATCAGATGAGCTCCTTGGTCGGGTCGAGATGGTGAAGGGCGAGGACGAACGGGGTGCCGTCCTCGTCGTGGAGGATTCGGGCGTGGACCCGGTAGACCTCGCTGAGCAGTTCCGGCGTCAGCACCTCGGCCGGCGCGCCTTGCGCCGCGAGGGTCCCGTTATGCAGGACGAGGATCCGGTGGGCGAAGCGTGCGGCCAGGTTGAGGTCGTGGACGGCGACGAAGACGGTCATGTCCCGTTCCCGGGCCACCTCGGCCACGAGAGTGAGCAGTTCGAGCTGATGGTGCAGGTCCAGGGCGCTGGTCGGCTCGTCGAGCAGGAGTACGCGTGGCTCGGTTGCGAGTGCTTGACCCACTGCGACCAATTGGCGCTGACCACCGGACAATTCGCCCAGGCTGCGGACCGCGAGGTGGCTCAGGCTCAGCCGGTCGAGAATCGCCGAGACGGCGGCGACGTCCTCGTCCTCGACGCGCCAGCCCGTACGGGTCTGCCGGTGTGCCACGAGGATCGCCTCGAAGACGGTGAGCGAGGCGGAGTTGGGCAGATCCTGTGGGAGGTACCCGACGATTCGGGTGCGCTCGGAGCCGCGCAGACGGGTGACCTCGTGGCCCCCGATGTGTACGGCTCCGCGCCCCTGGAGCAGGCCCGCCAGGCAGCGCAGGAAGGTCGATTTGCCGGCCGCGTTCGGGCCGATCAGAGCCGTGATCAGACCGGCCGACGATTCGTCGATCGTGATGCCGGCCAGTACCTCGCGCGATCCGTAGCCGAAGTGGAGATCGTCCGTCCGGACCCTCATGACCACATCTGCTTCCGCCGGGTGAAGACGATGGCGATGAAGAAGGGCACTCCCACCAGTGCGGTGATGATGCCCACCGGAATGACGACGCCGGGCACGAGCAGCTTGCTCACGATGGACGTGACGGACAGCAGCAGTGCGCCGCAGAGCATGGACCCGGGCAGTAGGTACCGCTGGTCCTCGCCGAGGAGCATGCGCGCCACGTGCGGGCCGACGAGTCCGACGAAGCCGATCGTGCCGACGAAGGCCACGGCGGTGGCCGCGAGTGCGGAGACCCCGAGCAGCACCGTCATCCGGACCCGCTTGACGTTCACTCCCAGGCTGGCCGCGCGGTCGTCGCCCATCCGGAGCGCGGTGAGTTTCCACGCGGCGCGGGCGCACAGCGGCACGACGAGCACGAGCACCACCGCCAGGAGGGCCAGTTGCGGCCAGCCGGCCTTGGTCAGGCTTCCGAGCGTCCAGAAGATCACCTGCTGCAGTTGCTGTTCGGACGCGCTGAACTCGAGCAACGACAACATGGCACTGAACAGGAAGACCAGGGCGATGCCCAGCAGGATCATCGTTTCCGACGTGGCGCCGCGCAGCAGACTCAGGCTCTGCACCGCGAGGCAGGCCAGGAGCGCGAAGAGCCATGCGTTCGCCGCGGTGAGGAACAGCCCGCCGACGGACAGCACGCTCGCACCCACCACGATCGAGGTGGCGGCGCCGAAGCTCGCGGCAGCCGCGATCCCCAGGGTGAACGGCTCGGCCAGGGGGTTGTTCAGGATGGTCTGCATCTGCACCCCGGCCGCGGCGAGAGCAGCTCCGACGGCGACCGCCATGAGCGCCATCGGAAGTCGGATGTTCCAGATGATCGCGTGCTCGATCGGCGTCGACGCCCAGGGCGCGAAGACCGTCGACACCGCGTCGGGAACGGAGAGCTGCGACGGGCCGGTCACCACGTCGGCGATGATCGAGACGGCGAGCGCCAGAACCAATCCCGAGAGCAGGAGCCTGCGCCGGAGAGCCAGCCGGCGGTACGCCGTCACCGCGGCCACGGTGGGAGCGGCGGCGGCGACAGGCGGTGTCTCGGTGCGCGTCACTGGTCCACCCAGAAGGTGCCGCTGTAGGTGATGGGCAGGAAGTTCTCGTGGAACTGCCTGAAGATCGCGGTGGGATCGACATCGGTGAACTTGTCCGGATGCTGCCACTTGGCGATCTGGATCGCTGCGATGAAGTTGTACGGGGAGCCGTAGAACTGGTGCCAGAGCCCGTGCGCGCCGTGGTTCTTCACGGCCTTGAGGTCGTCCCAGCCGGGGCGCGCGACGAGGGCGTCGAGCTGCTTGCGCGCCGTGGCCTCGTCCGAGTTGTAACCGAGGCTGATGAAGCCGACGCCGGGCACCTGGGTCTTGGAACGGGTCCAGTTCGATCCGGTGATCACGATCTGGTCGGGGTTGCTCGCGAACAGCTGCTCCTCGGCGACGGAGCCGCTCTCGCCCGGCAGCAACTGCGATCCCAGGTTCTTCCCGCCCGCGAGCTCGATCACCTGGCCGAGGTTCGACGGACCGAACGTGGCGCAACATGCGGTGATGCCCGCGGCGCGGTACAGGAATGTGGTGGGCGGCGTGGTGCCTGCGACGCGGTTCTTGACCAGGTCGATCTGCTGGGCGTAGTAGTCGGCGAAGCTCGTCGCCCGCGCCTCGCGGTTCATCAGCTTGCCCAGGAGTCGGACGCTGGGCACCGTCGTCTCGAGCGGTTTGTCGCGGAAGTCGACGACCACCGTCGGGATGCCCACCTTGGCCAGGGTCTCGACGGCGCCGATCTCCTGCGCGCTCTTGAAGCCGCTCTTGGTGAGCACCACGACGTCGGGCTTGAGGTCGATGACCTTCTCGGCGGAGAAGGAGCCCTTCGCGAGTGCGCCGACTTCGGGAACCTGGTCGATCTGCGGGAACTTCGCGCGGTACTTGTCGTAGGTGTCCAGGTCGGCGGTCTTCAGATCGTCCGGCCAGCCGACGATCCGTTTGAAGGGCTCCTCCTTGTCCAGCATCGCGGTCAGGTACAGGAGCCGGCCCTCGCCGAGGAAGAACCGCTGCGCATCGGCCTTGACCTGGACGTTCCGGCCCTCGATGTCCGTGACAGTGACGGTGCTCGCGCTGTTGTCCGACCCACCGTTCGGCCCGCAGGCGACCAGGCCGGAGGCGACGGCGACGGCGGCGAGCGCCGCTGCGATGCGTCGAGATGAGGTAAGGCTAAATTTCATGAGGCGATGCTAGCCTCACCTTGTCTCGTTGGGAAGAGTGATCTTGACGCGGATTCCGCACTCCCTCAGCGGAATCCGCCAGAGCGATCATTGCTGTGCGTTACAAACGTTTGGATGGTCGCCGATCCACGCCGATAGCGACGGATGCGTCGGCGGGGCTGAATCGAATGAAGCACGAATCGGTTGGAGACCTGCTGATCCGCAGGTCGTACGTCTCACGTGCTGCGCCCGGCGGGAATCGCACGGTGCGGATTGCGTGAAGACGCGAAAAGAGTGCCCCCGGCAGGATTCGAACCTGCGGCCTTTCGCTCCGGAGGCGAACGCTCTATCCCCTGAGCTACGGGGGCGCAGGGCTTAGCTAGGTTAGCGCATAGGGCGGGCCCGGCGGAAACCGGGCGGTCAGGCGCCCCCTAGGATGGTCTGGTGACTCCCGCTGACCTTTCGGAACTCCTGCATGCCACCGCGACCACCGTGCTCACCGAGCGCGGTCTCGACGCGACAGTGCTGCCGGATCGCGTCACCGTCGAGCGGCCCCGCAATCCGGAGCACGGCGACTACGCGACCAACGTCGCGATGCAGGTCGCCAAGAAGGCCGGCGTGAACCCGCGCGAGCTCGCCACCTGGCTGGCCGAGGCGCTCGGCAACGCGGACGGGATCGACGAGGCCACCGTCGCGGGCCCGGGCTTCCTGAACATCCGCCTCGCCGCGGACGCGCAGAACCAGCTCGTCGTGAGCATCCTCGAGCAGGCGGGCGCGTTCGGCCACGGGACGGCGCTCGACGGTGCGCTGATCAACCTCGAGTTCGTCTCCGCCAACCCGACGGGGCCGGTCCACCTGGGCGGCGCCCGCTGGGCCGCGGTCGGCGACAGCCTGGGCCGCGTGCTCGAGGCGCAGGGCGCCGAGGTCACCCGCGAGTACTACTTCAACGACCACGGCGCGCAGATCGACCGGTTCGCCCGCTCGCTGGACGCGGCGGCCCAGGGCGGGCCGACCCCCGAGGACGGCTACGCCGGCGACTACATCAACGACATCGCGGCCACCGTCGTGGCGGAGCACCCGGGCATCCTCGAGCTTCCGGAGGCCGAGCGGGTCGAGGCCTTCCGGGCCGACGGCGTGGAGCTGATGTTCGCGCACATCAAGCGCACCCTGCACGAGTTCGGTACGGACTTCGCCGTCTTCACGCACGAGGACGAGATGTTCACCTCGGGCCTGGTGGAGAGCAGCGTCCAGCAGCTCAAGGACAACGGCAACCTGTACGAGAAGGACGGCGCGTGGTGGCTGCGGGCCACCGACTACGGCGACGACAAGGACCGCGTCGTCATCAAGTCCGACGGCAATGCCGCCTACATCGCGGGCGACATCGCCTACATCAAGCACAAGTTCGACCGCGGCTTCACGCTCGCGATCTACATGCTGGGCGCCGACCACCACGGCTACATCGGCCGGCTCCGCGCGGCTGCGGCCGCGATGGGCTACGACCCGGACCGCATCGAGGTCCTCATCGGGCAGCTGGTGAACCTGGTCAAGGACGGCAAGCCCGTCCGGATGAGCAAGCGGGCCGGCACCGTCATCACCCTCGACGACCTGGTGGAGGCCGTGGGCGTGGACGCCGCGCGGTACTCGCTGGTGCGCAGCTCGGTGGACACCTCCATCGACCTCGACCTCGACCTGCTCGCCCAGGCCAGCAATGAGAACCCCGTCTACTACGTGCAGTACGCGCACGCCCGGCTCTCCGCGATCGCGCGGTCGGCGCGGGAGCTGGGGATCGCACCGTCGACGGAGCATCTGGGGCTGCTCGATCACGCCCGCGAGGGCGACCTGGTGCGCACCCTCGGCGAGTTCCCGGCCGTGGCCGCGGGCGCCGCGAATCTGCGTGAGCCGCACCGCATCGCGCGCTACCTCGAGGAGCTGGCGGGCGCGTACCACCGCTTCTACGGCGAGTGCCGCGTGCTGCCGCTGGGCGACGAGGAGCCGACCGACCTGCACCGTGCCCGGGTGGCGCTGTGCGCCGCCACTCGCCAGGTGCTCGCGAACGGCCTGACCCTCGTGGGTGTTTCGGCACCCGAGAAGATGTGAGAGGCAACTCGTGAGTGAACTGGACCGGGCCGTGTGGCCCGCCCACGCGCGCCGGGAGGCCGACGGTGCCCTCTCCGTCGCCGGGGTGTCCGCCACCGCGCTCGCGGCGGAGTTCGGCACCCCGCTGCTCGTCATCGACGAGGACGACTTCCGGGCGCGCTGCCGCGGCATGCGGGAGGCCTTCGGCGAGGACGCGGCGGTGCACTACGCCTCGAAGGCCTTCCTCTCCATGGAGATCGCCCGCTGGGTGCGCGACGAGGGCCTGAACCTCGACGTGTGCAGCGGCGGCGAGCTGGCCGTCGCGCTGCGCGCCGGCTTCCCCGCGGAGCGGATCGCGCTGCACGGCAACAACAAGTCCGCCGCCGAGCTCGACTACGCCGTGGAATCGGGCGTCGGGCACGTCGTGGTGGACTCGCTCTCGGAGATCGCGCGGCTCGACCGGATCGCGGGGGAGCGGAACGTGGTGCAGGAGGTGCTGATCCGCCTGACCCCGGGCGTCGAGGCGCACACCCACGAGTTCATCTCCACCGCGCACGAGGACCAGAAGTTCGGCTTCTCGCTCGCGACCGCTGCGGGCCGTGGATCCGGCGGAGCCGGTGCGGATTCGCCGGCGATGAGGGCCGTCACCGCCGTCTTCGCCGCCGAGCATCTGCGACTGGTGGGCCTGCACAGCCACATCGGCTCCCAGATCTTCGACGTCAACGGCTTCGAGCTCGCCGCCCGTCGCGTGCTGGAGCTGCTGCGCGACGTGGTCGCCCGCTTCGGAGCCGAGAAGACCGCGCAGCTGCGCACGATCGACCTCGGCGGCGGCCTGGGCATCTCGTACACCGCGCACGACGACCCGCCGCCCGTCGCCGATCTCGCGGCGAAGTTGCGGCACATCGTCGAGACCGAGTCCGCCGCACTGGGACTGGCGGCTCCGCACATCGCGGTCGAGCCCGGTCGCGCGATCGCCGGCCCGCCCGGGATCACCCTCTACGAGGTGGGCACGATCAAGGACGTCGTGATCGACGCCGGGTCCGAGGACGATGCCGCTGTCGCGCAGGGCTTCCGGCGGTACGTCTCGGTGGACGGCGGTATGAGCGACAACATCCGCACCGCACTGTACGGCGCCGAGTACACCGCCGCGGTCGCGAGCCGCGACCCGCAGGGGGAGCCGGTCCGATCGCGGATCGTCGGGAAGCACTGCGAGACCGGCGACATCCTGGTGCGCGACACCGCGACCCCCGCGGATCTGGTGGAGGGCGACCTCATGGCCGTCGCCGCCACGGGGGCGTACTGCTATTCGATGTCGAGCCGTTACAACATGCAGCCCCGACCGGCTGTGGTGGCGGTCAAGGACGGCACGGCGCGGGTGATCCTGCGCCGGGAGACCGTCGATGACCTGGTGAGCCTGGAGGTGCTCTGATGACTGATTCCGCACAGCAGAGGGAACTGGGCGTCGCCCTTCTCGGCATGGGCACGGTGGGCACCGAGGTGGCACGCATCCTCGTCGAGAACGCGGACGATCTCGCGGCCCGCGTCGGCGCGAAGCTCGTCATCCGCGGGATCGCGGTGCGCGACATCACGAAGGACCGCGGTCTCGACGCCCTCGGCCTGCAGCAGAGCCTGCTGACCGACGATGCGGAGGCCCTCGTGGGCCGCGACGACGTCGACATCGTCGTCGAGGTGATGGGCGGGATCGATCCCACCCGCACCCTGATGCTCCGGGCGTTCAAGGCCGGTAAGTCGGTGGTCACCGCCAACAAGGCGCTGCTCGCCGAGTACACCGGGCAGCTCGCCGACGCCGCCAACAAGGCCAATGCCGACCTGTACTTCGAGGCCGCCGTGGCCGGCGCGATCCCCGTGATCCGTCCGCTGCAGCAGTCCCTCGCGGGCGACTCGGTCGAGCTGGTGGCGGGAATCGTCAACGGCACCACCAACTTCATCCTCTCCAACATGGCGGAGAAGGGGGAGGCGTACGAGGCCGTGCTCGCCGAGGCCGGGCGCCTGGGCTACGCCGAGGCCGACCCCACCGCCGACGTCGAGGGCTACGACGCCGCCTCCAAGGCCGCGATCCTCGCGTCGATCGCCTTCCACACCAGGGTCAAGGCCGCCGACGTCTACCGCGAGGGCATCACCGGCGTCACCGCCGCCGACATCGAGGCGGCGAAGGCCTTCGACTGCACCATCAAGCTCCTCGCGATCTGCGAGAAGTTCACCGATGCCACGGGCGCGCAGCGGGTCTCGGCCCGGGTCTACCCGGCGCTGGTGCCCTTCAAGCATCCGCTCGCCAGCGTCGACGGCGCGTACAACGCCGTCTTCGTCGAGGCGGAGAACGCCGGCCGGCTCATGTTCTACGGCGCCGGCGCGGGTGGCGCGCCCACCGCCTCGGCGGTGATGGGCGACCTCGTGGCCGCGGCCCGCAACAAGGTCGTCTCCGGTCGCGGCCCGCGCGATTCGGCCTACGCCAAGCTGCCGATCGCGCCGATCGGCGAGGTGCTCACCCGCTACTACGTGGCCATGGAGGTCACCGACCGGCCCGGTGTGCTCAGCGCCGTCGCGAACGAGTTCTCCGCGCGCAACGTCTCCATCAGCACCGTCCGCCAGCAGGCGGACACCCCCGATCAGGGTGCGCGACTGGTGATCCTCACCCACAAGGCGCCCGACGCGGCCCTGTCGGCCACCGTCGAAGCCCTGAAGAACCTGGACGTGGTGACCGCCGTGTCCTCCGTGCTCCGTCTGGAGGGAACCAATGACTAGCACCGTCCACACGCCCTGGCCCGGCCTGATCGAGGCCTACCGGCACCGTCTGCCCGTGTGCGACACGTGGGAGCCGGGCTGGGCCCCCGTCACGCTGCGCGAGGGCGCGACCCCGCTGCTCCCGGCCCGCGCGCTCTCCGAGCTCACCGGCTGCGACGTGCACCTCAAGGTCGAGGGCCTCAACCCGACCGGCTCCTTCAAGGACCGCGGCATGACGATGGCCGTCACCGAGGCCAAGGCCACCGGCAAGAAGGGCGTGCTCTGCGCGTCCACCGGCAACACCTCGGCGTCGGCCGCCGCGTACGCGTCGATCGCCGGCCTCGAGTGCGCCGTGCTCGTGCCCGCGGGCAAGATCGCGATGGGCAAGCTCGCCCAGGCCGTGATGTACGGCGCCAAGATCATCGAGGTCGACGGCAACTTCGACGACTGTCTCGAGCTGGCCCGCAAGACCACGGCCACCTTCGACACCATCTCGCTGGTCAACTCGGTCAACCCGGTGCGCATCGAGGGCCAGAAGACCGCGGCCTTCGAGATCGTCGACGCCCTGGGCAAGGCCCCCGATGTGCACGCGCTGCCCGTGGGCAACGCCGGCAACATCACCGCGTACTGGCGCGGCTACAGCGAGTACTTCGCCGACGGGATCATCGGATCGCGTCCGCGCATGCTCGGCGTGCAGGCCGCCGGCGCCGCGCCGCTGGTGAACGGTGCCCCGGTGAAGGACCCGGAGACGATCGCCACCGCGATCCGGATCGGCAGCCCGGCGTCCTGGAACCAGGCCGTGGCCGCCAAGGACGAGTCGAACGGCGAGTTCCGCGCCGCCACGGACGAGAAGCTGCTCGAGGCCTACCGCCTCGTCGCCAAGACCGAGGGCGTCTTCGTCGAGCCCGCGTCCGCCGCGTCGGTGGCCGGGCTGCTCGCCGCCACTGCCGACGGCTGGATCGAGAAGGGCTCCACCGTGGTCTGCACGGTGACGGGCAACGGCCTCAAGGACCCGGACACCGCTCTGAAGGGCGTGCCCGAGATCGCCCGCGTCGGTATCGACCCCGTCGCCGTGGCCGCGGCCATGGGCCTGACGGAGTAAGGGCGGCCGTGTCACCAGCGTCGAACGCTCCCCTCGTCCTGCCCGTCGGGCTGAAGGTCACCGTCACCGTCCCGGCGTCCAGCGCCAACCTCGGTCCCGGTTTCGACACTCTCGGCCTCGCGCTGGGTCTCTACGACGACGTCACCGTCGAGACCGTGGACCCCTCGGACCCCGACTCGGGTGGGGACCTGACGATCACCGTCACCGGCGAGGGCGCCGGCGAGGTGCCCACCGACGACCGGCACCTCGTGGTCGTCGCGCTGCGCCGCACCCTCGCCCACCTGGGTGTCTCCGCGCCCGGGTTGCGGCTGACCTGTGTGAACCGTATCCCGCACTCGCGCGGGCTCGGCTCCTCCGCCGCGGCCGCCGTCGCCGGGATCGCCGCCGCCGCGGCGCTCGCGGCGGACGCCGACGCCCCGCGCGGTCTCACCACCGACGAGATGGTGCAGCTGGCGTCCGAGTTCGAGGGGCACCCCGACAACGCGTCCGCCAGCGTGCTCGGCGGCGCCGTCGTCTCGTGGACGGTGCCCGCCGTGCCCGCCCCCGACGTCGCCGGCTACCGCGACCACGCCGCGGCGAGCGCGGCACCGTCGGCCCCCGTGCACTACGGGGCGCGCCGCGTGGAGGTGCACCCCGACATCCGGGCGTACGCCTTCGTGCCCGACGTACAGTCCTCGACCTCCGTCACCCGCGGCATGCTGCCCCGGCTGGTGCCGCACGCCGACGCCGCGTTCAACGCCTCGCGCGCCGCGCTCGTCGTGCTCGCGCTCACCGCGCACCCGGACCTGCTGCTCGAGGGGACCGACGACCGGCTGCACCAGCGGTACCGCGCCGCGTCGATGAAGGAGTCCTTCGCGCTGGTCGAGCGGCTGCGCGCGGCCGGTGTGGCCGCCGCGATCTCCGGCGCCGGGCCCACCGTACTGGCGCTGACCCCGCAGGTCCTCCCGGTCCGGTTGTCGGACGCCGCGGTGGAGGCCGGGTTCACCGTGCTGGAGCTCCCCATCGCCGACGGGGTCTCCCGGTCCTGACGGTGCCTCCCGCGTACGTGCCGCGTGCGCGGGAACGCAGCCGCGTACGCCGCGCGGCTGTGCGCACGGCGCCCGTGCGCACCGCCGCGGGAGATGCGCGGATGTCCGTCCGCGGGTGCGGGCGAGGGCGGGATGCGACGGTGGCCGAGGGAAAACGCGGGGGCGGTGATTGCCGGGTGCGGACGTGGGCGCTATCATGGCAAACGTGTCCGACCAATGTGCGGACGCTGTTTCGGCACCTTGCCACTCATGCCTGACCAACCAGTCCCAGCTGCGGTGGCGCGCCGGTACCCGTGCCAGGCCGAGAATCCCACCCCGCCATCCGCTGCGGGGCCAGCGGCCGAAGCGCAGAAGCACCTTCAGATGACGTGCCTCGCCCCGCGAAAACACTTGTGTATCAACGCAAGAAGCCCGGCGGAGCACCGTAGGCCCCCGCTGCCGCAGTACGCGGACGGGGAATCGAAAGGAACTCCGTGACCGAAACGGACGTGACCACCGGCCCCGAGACGGCCAGCACCACCCGGGCCGACGAGCGGCGTCGCTCGGGTCTGAACGGCATGGTGCTCGCCGAACTCCGCGGTATCGCGAGCGAGCTGGGGATCAAGGGCATCTCCGGCCTGCGCAAGGGCGATCTGATCGCCGCGATCAACGAGCACGGCGGCGCGCCCAAGGGTGCGCCGAAGGCGGCCAAGGCCGCCTCGAAGGCCGCCGCCCCGAAGTCGGAGGCCGCGAAGGCCGAGGCCGCCCCGAAGGTCGAGACCGCGAAGGCGGACGCCCCGAAGGCCGAGGCTCCCAAGGTAGAGACCCTGAAGGCCGAGGCGCCGAAGGCGGATGCTCCGAAGGCACAGGCCCCGAAGACGGAGGCGCCCGCGGCCGACGCGCCGAAGGCGGCCGCCCCCGCGGAGGCGAACGCCCAGGGCGACGCGTCGAAGAACGACGGTGACCAGGGCCAGCAGCGTGAGGGTGGCCAGCGGCGCGAGCGCGGTCAGCGCCGCGAGCGCGCCCAGAACGGCAACCAGAACCAGGACGGCGAGAACCGTCAGCAGGGCGACCGCCAGCAGGGCGAGAACCGTCAGCAGAACGACCGCCAGCAGGGCGAGCGCCAGCGCGGCGAGGCCCGCCAGGAGCGGCAGCAGGGGGATCGCCAGCAGGGCGAGAACCGGCAGCGCGGCAACAACGGACCGTCGAACGATGCCAACCAGAACAACGGGCCCGACGACGGCGACGGGACCGGGCGCCGCGGGCGCCGCTTCCGCGAGCGTCGTCGCGGCCGCGACCGGGGCCAGAACGACAGCGAGCCGCAGGTCGGCGAGGACGACGTCCTGCAGCCCGTGGCCGGCATCCTCGACGTGCTCGACAACTACGCCTTCGTGCGCACCTCGGGCTACATCGCCGGACCGAACGACGTCTACGTCTCGATGAACATGATCCGCCGCAACGGCCTGCGCCGCGGCGACGCGATCACGGGCGCCGTGAAGATGCCCCGCGACGGCGAGTCGGGCGACAGCGGCAACCAGGGCGGCGGCGGTGGTCGCGGCAACCAGGGCAACCGGCAGAAGTTCAACCCGCTCGTGCGCCTGGACACCGTCAACGGCCAGGACGTCGAGTCGGCGAAGAACCGGCCCGAGTTCAACAAGCTCACCCCGCTCTACCCCAACCAGAGGCTGCGCCTCGAGACCGCGCAGAACATCCTCACCACCCGTGTGATCGACCTGATCATGCCCATCGGCAAGGGCCAGCGCGCGCTGATCTCCGCCCCGCCGAAGGCCGGTAAGACCACGGTGCTGCAGGACATCGCCAACGCGATCGCCACCAACAACCCCGAGTGCTACCTCATGGTCGTGCTGGTGGACGAGCGGCCGGAGGAGGTGACCGACATGCAGCGCAGCGTGCGCGGCGAGGTCATCAGCTCCACCTTCGACCGCCCGCCGTCGGACCACACCTCGGTCGCCGAGCTCGCCATCGAGCGGGCCAAGCGGCTGGTCGAGGGCGGCAAGGACGTAGTGGTGCTGCTGGACTCGATCACCCGCCTCGGCCGCGCCTACAACAACTCCAGCCCGGCGTCGGGCCGCATCCTCTCCGGCGGTATCGACTCGACGGCCCTGTACCCGCCGAAGCGGTTCCTGGGTGCGGCGCGCAACATCGAGAACGGCGGCTCGCTGACGATCATCGCCACCGCGCTGGTCGAGACGGGCTCCACCGGCGACACCGTCATCTTCGAGGAGTTCAAGGGCACCGGCAACGCCGAGCTCAAGCTCGACCGCAAGATCTCGGAGCGGCGCGTCTTCCCGGCGGTCGACGTCGCGGCGTCGAACACCCGTAAGGACGAGCTGATCATGGCGCCCGACGAGGCCGCCGTGGTCAACAAGCTGCGTCGTCTCCTCGCGGCGCTGGACAGCCAGCAGGCCATCGACCTGCTGATCAGCCAGCTCAAGAAGACGAAGAACAACATCGAGTTCCTCATGACGGTGCAGAAGAACAGCGGCTTCGGCGACCACGACTGATCGCCCGGCCGGAACGTGACGACGGCGCCCCACTCCCTTGGAGTGGGGCGCCGTTCGCGTCTCGCCGGCTACTGGGGTAGGTAGGGCGTGATCGCCTTCGCGATCTCCGCGCCGCGGCCGCAGTCGCGGTTGTCGACCTTCTGCATACCCACGTACAGCACGCCGTTGGACAGCGACTTGTACGCGGTCACGCAGTAGTCCGGGGTCTTGGTGTTGGTGCTCGGCACCGTGAACGAACGCCACTTCGTCGAGCCCGGCACCGCCACCGGCGTACCGGTCTCCCACGAGCTCGAGCCCGTGAAGGTCGCGAACTTCACGTCCGCGTTGCTGGCCTTCGAGTCCGAGCCCTTGCACGCGAACTTCACGCCCTCGGTGGCCCGCTGGGCGGCATCGTCCACCAGCGGGCTGATCCCTAGCGCCGAGATCGCCGCGGCGTTGAGCAGGCACGGATCGATGTAGCCGTCCCGCAGCGTCGACGTGTTGTTCACGGGCACGACCGACGTCGTCGAGGAGCTCGTGCTCGAGGGCCCGGCGTCGACCGCCTCGTCAGAACCCGCGCTGGCGAGGATCGCGACCGCAGCCACCGCCACCACCGCGACGGCGGCGATCGCACCGATGACCACGCCCTTACGGGTCCCGCCGGACTTCGGGGCGGGGCCCGTCGGGCCGGCCGGACCGCCCTGCCACGGGCCCTGCTGGCCGGCGAACTGCGCGGGCGGCGGGGCGCCCGGGCCCGACGGCCGCGCGAAGGGCTGCGACGGTGCCCCCTGGAAGGGCGGGGGAGTGGCGGCGCCGCGGACCGGTCCGGGCGGCGGGGTGGCCACCCGCACCGTCGGGTTCGACGGTGCCTGCGGGTAGCCGCCCGACGCGGCCGACCGGAGGGCGCGGGCGAACTCCTCGCAGGTGGCGAACCGCTGCTGCGGCGACTTGGCCATCGCGCGGGCGATGACGGCGTCAATCGCCGGCGGCAGGCCGGGCCGGTTCCGCGACGGCATCGGCGGCGGCGCCATCAGATGATCGCGGATCACGGCGGTGCCGCTGCTCACGCCGTAGGGCTTGGTGCCGGTGAGCAGCTGCACCGTCGTCCCCGCCAGGCTGTACTGGTCGCTGCGGCCGTCCACCGGCTCGCCGCTGAGCTGCTCGGGCGAGGCGTAGTCGAGCGTGCCCACGACCATCCCGACCGACGTCAGGTCGCTGTGCTCCTGCTGCTGCCGGGCGATACCGAAATCGCCGAGCATCACCCGCGGGGTAGTGCCGGTGGTGTCGATCATGATGTTGCCCGGCTTCACGTCGCGGTGCAGCAGGCCCCGCGAGTGCGCATGGTCCAGCGCCGCGGCCACCGCGTCCACGATGGTGAGCACCTGGTCCACGGGCAGGCCGTGCGGATTGCTCGCGAGCAGCGCCGAGGCGTCCTGGCCGGGCACCAGCTTCATCGACATCCACAGCCGGCCGTCGTCGTTGCCCCGGTCGTAGACCGGCACGATGTTCGGGTGGTCGAGTCCGGCGGCCATGTCGGCCTCGCGCTCGAACCGTGCCCGATAGGTCGGGTCGTTGGAGAAGGCCGTGGGCAGCACCTTGAGCGCATCCACGCGCGGCAGCCGGGGATGGCGGGCCGCGTACACCGCGCCCATCCCACCCGCGCCCAGCAAGCGCTCCACGACGTACCCGCCGATGACGGTGCCGGGGGGCTCGATCGCCGGTCCGTTGCCTGACTCGTTCACGTCTTCTCTCCCGCATCTCACGCACTCGGCCCGCTCGTTCGTCAGCGACGAACCGGTCCACTGTCAGCTGGAAGCTAACACCGGCCGGCTTGCGGGCCACCAGTCAACCGCCAAACGGCTACCGCATCGTGACCCGGGCCGCCGCCGACCGGGAATTTCTCGAAGTCCTGTGCGTTCTGGCATACTGGAACGTCGGTATGGGTTCCGGTTCACGCCCTTGGCGCACGCCAGGGCGACCCGGCGACCGAAGAACGAGAAGGACGGCAATCATGAAGCAGGGGATCCACCCCGATTACGTGGCCACCACCGTTGTCTGCGGTTGCGGTAACACGTTCGAGACGCACAGCACCAAGGCCGACGGCCGGATCAACGTCGAGGTCTGCTCGCAGTGCCACCCGTTCTACACGGGCAAGCAGAAGATCCTCGACACCGGTGGTCGTGTCGCCCGGTTCGAGAAGCGCTACGGCAAGCGCCCGAGCAAGGCCGCTGCTTCCGAGTAGTGCCCCCGCCGACGCCCGTCCTGCCCCGCAGGCCGGGCGTCGGCGCGTTTCACGGGCCTTGACCTCCCGCACCCGTCCTCCCGCACCGTCCGAGAAAGGCACCGCCGCCATGAGCGCCACGTCCCCCTCCGCGATCGACGACATCCTCGCCGAGTACGCCGGCCTCGAGCTGCAGATGTCCGACCCGGCGCTGCACAACGACGCCGGCGCCGCGCGCAAGGTGGGCAAGCGCTTCGCCGAGCTGGCCCCGATCATGGCGACGCACCGCAAGTTGGAGGCCGCCCGGGAGGACCGCGCCGCCGCGCAGGAGCTTGCCGCGGACGACGCCTCCTTCGCCGAGGAGGTCGTCGCGCTCACCGAGCAGATCGAGGTGCTCGAGCAGCAGCTCACGGACCTCCTCGCGCCGCGCGACCCGCACGACTCCGACGACGTGGTGCTCGAGGTCAAGTCGGGCGAGGGCGGCGAGGAGTCCGCGCTCTTCGCCGGCGACCTCGCCCGCATGTACCTGCGCTACGCCGAGCGCCGCGGCTGGAAGGTCGAGACGCTCGGCGCCACCTACTCCGACCTCGGCGGCTACAAGGACGCCACGTTCTCGATCAAGTCCCGCGGTCCGGGGGCGGACGGCAGCATCGACGGGGTCTGGGCCCGGATGAAGTTCGAGGGCGGCGTGCACCGCGTACAGCGCGTCCCCGCCACCGAGAGCCAGGGCCGCATCCACACCTCCGCCGCCGGCGTGCTCGTCTACCCCGAGCCGGACGAGGTCGAGGAGGTGCAGATCGACGAGTCCGACCTGCGCATCGACGTCTACCGGTCCTCCGGCAAGGGCGGCCAGGGCGTCAACACCACCGACTCCGCCGTGCGGATCACCCACCTGCCCACGAACATCGTCGTGACCTGCCAGAACGAGCGCTCGCAGCTGCAGAACAAGGCGCGTGCGATGCAGGTGCTCGCCGCCCGCCTGCAGGCGCTCAAGGAGGAGGAGGCGGAGGCCGCCGCGTCGGACTCGCGGGCCGCGCAGATCCGCACCGTCGACCGGTCCGAGCGGATCCGCACCTACAACTTCCCCGAGAACCGCATCGCGGACCACCGCATCGGCTTCAAGGCCCACAACCTCGACCAGGTCCTCGACGGTGACCTCGACGGGCTCCTGGACGCGCTGCAGGCCGCGGATCGCCGGGCCCGGCTCGAGGCGGAGTGACCACCCGGCCGACGATGCTGGCGGCCGCCGCAACGGCCCGGCTCGCGGCGGCCGGCGTACCGTCGGCCCGGTTCGACGCGGAGGTCCTGCTCGCGGAGGCCCTCGGCATCGACCGCGGCCGCATCCCGATCGCCGACGATGCCACCGCACCGCAGATCGACGCGTACGAGGGCCTCATCGCGCGCAGGGCGGCCCGCGAACCGTTGCAGCACATCCTCGGCCGCGCGTACTTCGGGCCGCTCACGCTGGCCGTCGGGCCCGGCGTCTTCGTCCCGCGCCCCGAGACCGAGCGGCTCGCGGCGTGGGCCGCGTCCGCCGCCCGGCCGGGGGCGGGCATCGTCGACCTGTGCGCCGGCTCCGGCGCCCTCGGCCTGTATCTGACGGCGACGGTGCCCGACGCGCGGGTCGTGCTCGTCGAACGCGACCCGCAGGCGCTGGACTACCTCCGCCGCAACGCGGCCGGCACCGGGGCCACCGTGCTCGCCGCCGACGTCCGCGACCCCGACCTGCCCGCCCGCATCGAGCGGACCGTCGGCGGCGTGGAGCTCGTGGTCGGCAATCCGCCGTACGTCCCCGACGGCGCGGACCTCGACCGGGAGGCGGCGGCCGATCCGGCGCTCGCGCTGTTCTCCGGCGCCGACGGGCTGGACCTGATCCGCGAGATCGCGCCGCTCGCCGCGCGGCTGCTCGCCGGCGGGGGAGCGTTCGGGGTGGAACACGACGACAGCAACGGTGCCGGCACCGCGGAACTGCTCCGCGCCGCGGGGTTCGGCGACGTCACCGGGCACCGGGACCTCGCGGGCAGGCCCCGCTACGTGACTGGCAGGATGGAGCCGTGAGCATCGCCAGCCGCGCCTTCGACTGCACCGATCCCGATTCCCGCGCCGCGGGCCTGCGCGCCGCCGCGGCCGCCGTGAAGGGCGGCCGCCTCGTGGTCATGCCGACCGATACCGTCTACGGCATCGGCGCCGATGCCTTCGACGGCCGCGCGGTCGCCGATCTGCTGGCCGCGAAGAACCGCGGCCCGGACATGCCCGTCGGCGTGCTCGTGGGTTCCTGGAACACCATCGACGGCCTGGTCAGCCGCGTCAGCGACCAGGCGCGCGAGCTGACCCGCGCCTTCTGGCCCGGCGCCGTCTCCCTGGTCGTCGAGCAGGCGCCCAGCCTGGCGTGGGACCTCGGCGACACCCGCGGCACCGTGATGCTGCGGATGCCGCTGCATCCGATCGCCATCGAGCTCCTGCGTGAGGTCGGGCCGATGGCCGTCTCCAGCGCGAACGTCTCGGGCCGCCCACCCGCCGCCACCATGCTGGAGGCGCGCGACCAGCTGGGCGACTCGGTGGACGTCTACCTCGACGGCGGGCCGTCGGAGCACGCCGCACCGTCGAGCATCGTCGACCTGTCCGGGCCGCAGCCGCGCGTCCTGCGCGAGGCGGCCGTGAGCACCGCCCGGATCGCCGAGGTCCTCGGCGTCAGCGTCGAATCGCTGGCCTGATCTAGTTCGGCGTCAGCGAGCCGCCGACGTCCGTGATCTGCCAGTCCTTGCTCTTGTCCAGAGTCACGTTGTAGACGGCGATCGTCTCCTTGGCCGTCGGCGCCTGCGCATTGGTCGCGTGGACCTTGACGTAGGCGCTGACCCTGTAGACCGGCCCCGTCCGGCTGTTGACGACGGAGTCGAGGACGGTGCCCTTCGACACCCATTGCAGGGGCTGCAGCAGCTGGTTCATCGCGCCGACGGTGCCCTCGAGCTTCGTCCTCAGCTCCGGGGAGACGTTCTTGGTGACCGCGGTGCGCCACGGGCCGAGGTCGCGGTAGTCGAAGGACGAGGCGGCCGCCGCGTAGTCGGCGGCGGCCTTCTCCGCCCGCTTCGTGTCGGCGGCCTCCTGCTGCACGGTCGCGAGCTCCGAGCGCGCGGCGTCGGCGCGGCCCTGCGCCCCGCTCCACAGCACCCCGAAGGTCACCGTCGACGCCAGGAGGGCGACGGCCAGGACCGAGGCGACCACGAGACCCACCACGAGGCCGGTGGAACGGCGCGGTGGGGGAGTGGGGGCGCCGTATCCGGTGGGGACGAACCCGGGCGGCGGAAGCTGCGGCTGATTCACTCGTCGATGATGGCACGGCCACCGGGACGACGAAGCGCCCGGACCCTCGGGCGGGTTCACATGATCGTCGCAACACTCTCAACGAGAGGTTGCGGCGATCATGTCGTTTCAGGAGGACTGTGCCCGGTTCGGCGGCGAGCT
>NZ_JBYPZI010000008.1:0-262442 GCF_057815145.1 Tsukamurella sp. II2bb | reverse complement strand
GCCGACCAGCATCGCGTCCAGGTCCTCGGGCGCCTCGAAGTAGTTCGGCTCGATCGACGGGTGCCAGTCGGGGTTGTCCGAGCGCAGCCGCAGCCTGCCGCGGCTGGCCACGTTCACGAGCGTGGGCCCGCAGACGAAGCCCCGCTTGGTGGGCTCGTGCAGCATGTTGTCGTAGAAGCCCGAGGCCATGACGTGGTACTGCAGGTCGGGCAGGTCGAGGTCCTCGCGGGAGCGGAAGAAGCCGCCGGCCTCGCCCGCGTTCGACGCCAGCGGCCCGGTCCCGCGGACCTTCCAGCGCAGCAGGTTCTGCAGGTTCTGCGCCTCCATCAGATCGGTGGTCCCGTGCGTCTCGAAGATCACCGGCACGATGGGGTGGTCCTGCAGGTTCTCGCCCACGCCCGACAGCGCGACGCGCACGTCGATGCCGTGCTCGGCGAGATGTTCGGCCGGTCCGATACCGGAGAGCATCAGCAGCTGCGGCGAATTCACCGCGCCGCCGCAGAGGATCACCTCGCGGCGCGCCTTCGCCGTGTGGTCGACCGCGCTCTGCCGGAAGACCACCCCGCAGGCGCGGTCACCGTCGAACTCGATGCGGCGGGCCGTGGCACCCAGCGCGACCGTGAGGTTGGGCCGCGACCGCGCCGGCTCGATGTAGGCCTTGTCGGTGGACCAGCGACGGCCGCCCTTGCAGGTGACCTGGTAGCGGCCCGCGCCCTCCTGCTCGGCGCCGTTGAAGTCGGGATTGCGGGCCATGCCGTGGCTCGCCGCGCTATCCACCCAGGCATCGACGAGGGGGTGGGTGTACACCCGGTCCTCGACGTTGAGCGGCCCCGTCGTGCCGTGGAACCGGTCGGTCAGGCTGGTGTTCCCCTCGGCCTTCTTGAAGTACGGCAGCACCTCGTCGTACGACCAGCCGGCCGCACCGTAGTCGTTCGCCCACGCATCGAAGTCACCGTGATTGCCACGGATGTAGATCATCGCGTTCATCGACGAGCAGCCGCCGAGCGCCTTCATCCGCGGCCAGTACGCGGGCCGGTCATCGAGGTGCTTCTGCGGCGTGGTGGTGTAGTTCCAGTCCCACTTCGTCTTGAACAGCGCGGAGAAGGCGAGCGGGATGTCGATCTCGTCCGCATCCGCCTCACCACCCGCCTCCAGGAGCAGTACAGACACTCCCGGATCCTCCGTCAGCCGCGCGGCCACCACCGCGCCCGCACTGCCGGCCCCCACCACAATGTAGTCGTACTCAGCGTCTCGCAACGAACGCACCTCATTCCTGTCGACCGCGCATGTCTGCGCGGCACCACAACTGACTTCGAAACCACTCATGCCTGCCCCGCAGCAGGCCGAACGCAGCGAAGTACTGCCAGCACGCCCCACCCTGGGCAGCACGATTCACCGGCCCCGCGCATCGTTCGGCAAGTCATGCCCCACAGACGTCGTAGCGTGTTCGCGTAATTTCTGACCTCTGGTCTGACGCCGCGCTCCGCGCCTCGATGCAGAGCGGTCTACCGAAGTAGTGCAACAGTGAAGCGCGGCACCAGCAATACTCACAATCGACCTGATGCTCGGAGACACCTGAGGCGGTGCGGCGCTGAAGAATCCATCACCGCACCTCGACTGACGCCTGTCCCGTTCAGGGTGACGTCAAACCGCCGTCGCCTGTAGTCGACCTCTTCGACCAGCGCGTCTGCTACAAACAGGCCTCAGCGTTGTCATTACCGTAACGAACTACAATCGTTCCGGCACTGTCGCGCCCCTATGAGATGTGACACCGACACGTGGCAATGGTCACGCGCGCATCTCGAGCTTCTCCAACTCGCCTGGAAGGACGCGAAGCGCGTCCGCACGCTGACGTCGCTACACCGGGAGCGGTTCCGGGAATCAGCCCCTCAGATCGCGAAGCCGGGGCGCGAAGTGTGGTGGAAGAGGGCGACACCCGACTCACACGCCGCCGCGGCACACAGGACGAGTTCGATGCGGCGTGGGACGCCGTCGTGCGCCGCCAGCCCGAAGCCGTCAGCCCGCTCGTTGACGACAGGCTCGGTGACAACGTCTCCGTGTCGACGTGCATCGACACGGCCATCCGGGCGGGCGTCGCCACCAGGGCAACGTGGGCTCGGGTGTTCCGGGCTCCGGCGCCATGTCAGATTTCTCGCTGTGGCCGCGGCGCGAACACGCGGCTCCACACCTCGCGGACGGCGACGCCGATCAGCACCAACGCGAACACCGCGGCGATGTTCAGCTGAAGCTCCATCCCGTGCCGGTAATGCCGCGCTGCGAGGATGATCGCCGCGCCCGCGACGGGCGTGAGTATCGCCGCCACGCCGGCGGGCCAGCTACCGACCGCGACAGCCTCGACCACCGCTGCGATCACGGTCACGGCCAGGGCGACTGCCGCGACGGACGCCACGAGGTTCGCGCTGTAGAAGAAGTCGGTCACCGGCGGCTGATCGGTGAGTGGCTCGTAAGCCGTCCAGCCGAAGTCGGTGTGGCCGAGTCCGACTCCGAAGATCGATTCACTGCTGTAGTCGGCGTAGCGGCGCGGGCGATCGAACGAATTCAACTCCGCCATGAGCACGCCGACGACGAACACCCACCATGACACGGCCCCGGCGGCGCGGGCGATGCGCGCGGTGCGGTAGCGCCCGCTGGTCAGCTCGACGAGGCTCACCCGAACACCGGAATGCCGTTCGGCCCGATCCGAGGCGGTGACATGAAGCACGGCGGAACGCCTGGCGCGTACGGTGACATGCACGGTTGCGGGAAGCACGGCTGGCCATTCCAGTTCGAGGGCTGATTCCGCGGGCACACCGCCATCGGCTCGGCACCAGCCGGTGCTGCTACGGGGAGAGCTACAGCCACAGCGAAAAGCATCGACGCGAGGGCGGTGCGGATGGTTGTCGGCAGCATTCGGCGCGGGAAGGAACGGCGTCGGCGGCGGCATGGACGTCACACTAGCGAACTCGCTGAACTGTGTGGGTGTGTCGCAATCGAATCGGCCTTCACAAACCGCACGGATCGCTGGGCAACCAGTCGGCGTGACGAGTTCGAAGAACTTCCACAGCGGCGCGGTCGGGGGCGATGACGTCACATCCGCCGTCGTAGGGGTGATAGAGCCAATCCAGCGTCGGTGGGCAGAGGACCACTTCGCCGGTGCCGAAGTCGGCGACCAGAAGGAGCAGTTCGCGCAGATTCTTGGCGGAAAGCGAGGTTCTACTCAGGTGCAGATGAATCCAGTACTGATCGTCAAGATCGCTCAGGTCCTGTGGAAGTGTCTGCCAGTACGCGGCAGACGGCATCGCCGCGGCAAGTGCATCGTGCCTGTCGACCGGGCGCTGAGAGTCCGAGAATGCCGGCGTGATTGCCCGCAGATCATCCACCGACGTCCCCGCAAGCGAACTCAGCTCCGATAGCAGGGTGTGGTGTCGGTAGAGCAGTTCGTCGTACTCGGCCTGGTTGTCGGCGTAGCGTTTCGAGTCGGGGAGACTATGGAATCGCACCCACGTCGAGGACGCTGAACACCGCAACTCGTTGCCGATCGGCCGATCGTTCGGTCTCCGTGAGCGCCACATGGCGTCGAAGGCCGCCACATCCTGCACGCCGAGTCGAGGGGCTGTCATCCGCTCACCGTAGCAACGCTGTTCGCGTGTTTCCGCCTGCCGCGCTGTCGGTGGAATCGCTCGATGTACAGGGACTCGAGAGCGCGCTCAAGCATTTCACCCGACGCCCACCCCAGAGGATATGGCCTGCGACTCAGGCAGTGACGGCTGCGAGTAGGGCCACGTCGGTGACGCGAAGGTGGGGCGGTTCCGATGTCTGCAAACGAAGCTCGCGGGCGATCAAGAACAAAGGGAACGTGAAGCCGCCGGCCGTCCGCGGAGCCGATGGAATCGCGGCGGGGACAGTCGCAGAGTTCGATGGGGGCGGCCTCGGACATGAGCCTGTCTGGACTCAGTGTTCGAGCGCGTGCTAGCGAAACGGCCGGGCGACAGGTACGGGTCATGCTCGGAATTCGTCGACGCTCTGCGCGCAGCGCTTCGCGATCAGCGCTCGGCGACGGTGCCCCCTTTGCGCCGAGCACGCCGACGTCGCAGTACGAGCCAACCGCCGTGCGTCCGGACCCAGGCGACGTACCCGTGG
This sequence comes from Tsukamurella sp. II2bb, assembly GCF_057815145.1. Classification (NCBI taxonomy): domain Bacteria; kingdom Bacillati; phylum Actinomycetota; class Actinomycetes; order Mycobacteriales; family Tsukamurellaceae; genus Tsukamurella; species Tsukamurella sp. II2bb. The sequence goes on along the minus strand of NZ_JBYPZI010000008.1, from coordinate 258,302 downwards.
CGCAACCTCAGCGGGGCGGGAACAGGGGGCCGCTCGTCGCGTTGTCGGCCGCGGTCATGGAGCCGCGCCGACACTGACGACGGAGACTGTGCCAGCGGCCACCACCGCGACGACTACGCCGCCGACGCCGAGAGGCACGTCCGAGACCACCGAAGCTCCGCCGCAGACCGCAACAGCGACCACGACACGCCCGCTGGAACTCGGCCGCTACTGCCCGCCCGCGGATTACGGCAAGATCTCAGCCGACGGCTCGCTTGAGTGCAGTCCCCTGAATGGCGGGTACTGGAAGAAGCGAGGCAGCGACGGGTAGCCGTGCGGCCAGCTTACGCGACCCTAGCGGCCTGCCGGGGCCCGGAAAGCGCCGCTCTTGAGCGCCGCGGACCAGCGTCGAGGGGGTCTCGCGCCCCTGCAGTTCGGCGGCTCAACCGAATACGTCCGGGTACCGTGCGGCAACGGGATTGTCCCGAAGCCAGATTGCCGTCTCCGCGATATCGGCATGAACATCGCTGTAGACGTCGACGTAGCTGCTGCGGTCCCCAGACGCGGTGATGTGTTGAAGAGTGCCGTCTCGAACGATCAGCCGCTTGACCGGGTCGAGCGGCCACGACAACCCATTGACTAGGTCGGCCTGGTCGAACGTCCAGCGCGTGCCCTTCTGACTATCGAAAGTCCAGACCTCCCCATCGAGTGTGACGAGTCGGAACGACTTCGCATAACGCTTCTTGAAAAGCTCGCCGACGTCCGCGCTCAACAAAATTCCGTCGGGAGACTTCTTTCGGTTCACTAGGTTCGCGGTAAGACTTCCAGGCTTGTACGGTAGCCGGAAGCGACGCGAGGGCGTTGTTTGTGCAAGAAAGCCAGCGAACTCCATAATCAACTTCCGCACCTCGGGGGCAAGCCTCGCGGCGTCGGCCGCGTTCTGGGCCGCAACGGCGCGACCTGGCGCCCCCTTCTTGTGAGCGTCGGTCCTGGCCGCGCTGGCCTTACCGACCGCTTCGTCGAACAGACTCACCTGCTACACCTCCGGGTAAGGGTCCGTTAGGGGTACAAGACGCCCTACGCTGGGATGCTCTAACCAAGTATGTCATCCTTCGGCAGGTACGCGCATCGTTTGGCTGATCGATTAGTGCTTCCGGTTGTCTCGGGGCGCGCTGAGGCAAGCATGGAGTTTCACCCACGTAACCCTTATCAGGTCCGAAGTTGCAACTCGGGGTCTTACACCCGTCGGCCTTCACTAGGAGCATGCTGCGCGGCTTAACGTCTAGCGAAACACCTTGTGACTGTATACCCCCTACCCGCGGTGGTGGTCGCCTGCCAGAGTCCGACGGTGAGCATCACCCAGATCGCCGGCCACTGCATCGTCCGTCAGCTCGGTGCTGGCGGTATGGGGCAGGTGTTCCTCGTCGAGCGCCAGCGGCTCCCGCGTCAAGACGCGCTGAAGCTGCTCGACGCGGGTGTCTCGCGTAACGCCGACTTCCAAGCCCGATTCACGCGGGAGGCCGATCTCCTCGCGCAGCTGTCGCCCCCAACATCGTGACCCTTCATGACCGAGGCGAGTTCGAGGACCGGTTGTGGATCACGATGGAGTACGTCGACGGCACCGACGCGGCCGAGCTCGTGAAGATGCACGGCGCCCTCGACGCCACCCTCGCGCTGGAACTCGTCACCGGAGCGGGCGCGGCGCTGGACTGATCGTTGTGCCAGCGGTGCCGAAGGAGAAGATCGCGCCAGACCCAGTCACCGAGCGGCGGGCAGCGGAGCCGGCGGATGACGCGGAGGCCACGTTCTGGCCGTCGCCGCGACGGTGCTCGGCGTCTACGTGAGCCGGTCGGGCGGGGACGAGGTACCCGCGGCCGTGACGAGCTCGACAGCCACGGTGCCGCCTGTGACAGTGAGCGTGATGCCGACGACGACCGCAGTTACGAGCACCAAGCCGACTACGACGGCCGCCGCAACCCCAACCGTCGTGAAGTGCCTGGAAGGCACTCCCGGACCGCCTCTTTGGAGTGACGGTGAGATGCGGTATTCCGAGTACTGCTACAAGAAGAACGGCGGGCCTGCGGCCTCGAGGGCGGAGGAGGCCGCCAACGCGCCCACCACCGGAGTTAGCAGCGCAACGCGATGCAAGGCCCACATCATGCAGGGCAACTACCTGTTCGACGGATTCGGTGCTACTCAGGCTGAGTCGTACCGGGCGGCAGTTGCATCGGCCGCAACCTACGGGTCTTACGCGATGCCGAGATCTTGCGGCGCGCCCGCGACGGCGAGTCCAGTCGCGAGATCGCGAGCGCCTTGGGGATCAGCCCCAGCACCGCTCAGAGGGTCATCCGGCGCGCCGCGTAGGCGCAGACCGACGTCTCGGCTGGTGTTGTCGCTCGCGAGATCCAACGATTCACTGCCGTGAGGTCGCCGACGTTGGGTAACAGGCGTGTGCGTCTCCGACATCGCGAAACGACTCGAGCTCGTCTGAGTTGGCTCGCACAGGGAGCGCCCATCAAACCTGCGCCGGTGCTCATCCGGCTCAACGCAACCACAGCGCGGGCAAACGTCCACCGCTAGCGTTCTACCGCGTTAGTCCGACGCAGAGAAGGTCAACGAATTCCGTCCGGCGCACCTGTATAAGCGAGTTGGCGCGCAATCGATCCCGACACATGCAGGCCAACAAGAACATCACACCGTTGTCAGCGCGGCGAGAACCTCGTTGGCGGCACGGTGCCCGGCGGTGACGGCGCCCTCCATCGCGCCGTGGAAGACGGTCGCGGTTTCGGTGCCGGCGAAGTGGATGCGCCCGACCGGCTGCGCTGGTGTCGCGCGGCTGCTGGTCCAGCTGCCGGGTGGCTGGAACCCTGCGAAGCAACCGGGCGACCACGGGTCCTCGTTCCAGACGTGGATGTGGCTCTCGGTCGGCGAGAGTGCTTGCGAGCCGAAATAGCCGGCCAGGTCGGACAGGACGGCGTTGAGGCGGTTGTCGGGGGTCTGCGCGAGTAGGCGGCGCGCGTGGCCACCGACGACGAACGCGGCTAGGACGCCTTGGTCGTCGGTGGAGAGGTCGAAGGTCGCGTTCACGACGTCCTCGCTGGATACACTCTTGCCGCTCAAGCCGGCTGCGCGCCAGAATGGCTCGGGGAAGGTGAGGTGGTACTTGAGGACCGTCCCCGGTCGGGAGATCTGCAGGTGCTGGGCGCGGCCCTCGGGCAGGGGCGGGTCGAACGTGAGGGCGGCTGCGTGTGGTGGCGGTACCGCGATGACCGTTCGCCTCGCCCGCCACGCCCGCTCCCCCGCCCGCACCCTGACACCGTCCCCGTTCGAGCTCACCGCCGTGACAGGCGCGGATAGGACCGGACGCATCGGCAACGTCGCAGTGAGGCGCTCGCACAGCGTCGACGCGCCATCGACGAAGCGGAGTTGCTGCGCTCCGCTCGAGCGCATGTACCGGCGGAAGCCTCCCGCGGAGCGGATGCACATCAGCGCGTGCAGCAGGGAGATCTCGTCCATGTCGGCGGCGAAGATCGACCGCATCGCTGCCTCCAACAGCCCTAGACCTTCGCGCGGCAGTCGCGCTGCGTCGAGCCAGTCCGCTACTGATCGGCCGTCCAGGTACCGTGCCAAGCGCCCAGACCACGGCGCCCCCGGGGCGACGGTGCGGGCCAACGCGTTCAGAGTCGCCAGACCCGCCACCGTGCCGAGCAGATTTGTGGCTCCGAAGTCCGGCAGGTCGCCGCTCCAGCGCCGCTCTGGTCCGTCGAACCGGCCGATGTGGATACCCTCGTCCCACGTCGGAATGAACTCCAGGCCGTGCTTCTCGGCGAGGGCAAGGATCGAGTGCTGATGCGGCCCCACGAACTCGGCCCCGTACTCGACGGGATGCCCGAACGTATCTGGAACGGTGCGGATCCGGCCACCGATCCGATCGCGTGCCTCGACCACGGTGACCGACAAGCCCGCCGCCACCAGGTCCGCCGCGGCCGTCAGCCCCGACAGGCCCGCACCCACATCGACCGGGCTCATCGCCGAACCCCCTCAGCCGTCGCGATGTGTGCGACCAGCGCGTCCACCGCGAGCCGGTGCGCGGCATCGACGCGACTCCGATCGCCCGTCGCGAACAGATCCAGCAGCAGTCCACGATGCACCGCCAGCAGCGACGTCGCCACCTCCTCCGCATCGCCGCCCCCGTAACCGCCGTCGACCAACGCGCGGGAGATCGCGCCGACCCATCCGTGCACCGTCCCGTTCAGGAACCCGGGCAGGCGAGCCGGGTCCATCAGCGCCATCCCGTACGCCTCGAAGAACAGTCGCCCGTAGGCCTCGGACTCGGCGCTGGTGCTCGCCCTCCAGAACCGGTCCACTACCTCCCGCACAGGCAGCCCCGCGCTGTCGGCGACCCACTTCTCCACCTGGACCTGCTGACGTTGCCGCACGCCGTCCAGCGCCGCCGCGACCAACTGCTCCTTGGACCCGAAGTGATACACCAGCATCCGCGCGCTCGTCCCCAGCGCGGCAGCCAGCGGCCGCAGCGACAGGTCCGCTAGCCCGTGCGTGTGGATGTAGTCCATCGTCGCGTCCAACAGCACTCGTCGGCGATCGTCCTTGTCGGCGATCTCGTCAGACATGAGCACCCCTCGGTTCATGTAACACTCGTTACAGAAGAAGATGAAACGAGTGTTACATCGACGGGTCCAAGCTGTCAATGCCCGCGCCATGACTGCGCCGTCAACGTCGGATCGAACTCCGCCTTGCGCACAGGTCAGCCCCAGATACTCCTCAGCCCCAGATACTCCGCCAGCCCCGTAGCCACGCCCCGGTTTCATCAGGGTGCATCCCGCGCGGGCACCAGGTCTCCGCGTCGTCGCCCGTCACCGGCACACCGCCAGCACGCATGGTGCGGGCGACATCACGGCCGGCGAGGTAGCCGTTGGACTGTGCGAGCTCGTCGTAGTTGCTCATGTGGACGCGCACCTCGTCCGATCAGGCCGGACCGGCTCGCCGAGCCGTTCCAGGTCAGCGACGGCCACCCGCAAGCAACCGCTCGGCATCTTGCGGGCGGCGAGGCGGGCATCGTTGATCCACCGGCGGATGGTCCAGTGGCTCACGTCCATCAGCTGTGCGGCGTGGTCGATAGAGACAAAGGAAGGAGCGCCGCCCCCGACGGCGAGGGCTGACAGGTCGATCTTCGAGTTGGACAACGGTGGCTCCAGGCATCACGCAGTGATGCTGGTCCGCCCTCGGCAGCCCCGTCCGCGGCGGGGGCCGAGCGATCCACCAGCGGCCTGGCACTCGCCTGCACGTCGCTCGTGGCAACGCAGCCGCGCGCGGACTCGCGACCTGTCACGATTGTGCAGGATTAGCGGCAACGCCGCGCTCGATCAGGTCGCATTGCCTTCGGCGTGTCGGCAGGAGCAGTTGCCACTCCGTGGGGACCATGTGGGTCCCGAATCCTCCACGAAACGAAGAAAACCGCCTGTCACCAGGCGGTTTCTCGGTGGTCCTAGCTGGGATCGAACCAGCGACCTTCCCCGTGTGAAGGGGACGCTCTCCCACTGAGCCATAGGACCGAACTCGCGCCGACCTCCCGTCTACCAGGGGGCCGAACGAGAGAGAACACTAACACGATCGCTGAGCGAAAGGGTAATCGGGTGCCTCACCAGCGATTACAGTGCGACTCCGTAAGCCTACGAGGTTCGAGATGCGCCTCCCACCACGCCGACTGCCTACGAAACATGGGGTGACCTGCCGATTTGGCAGAGCGCGCGATGTTCACGTAATGTTCCCTCTCGCACCGGGAAGGCGCCCACAGCGCCGGTCCGGACGAAATGCGGATGTAGCGCAGTTGGTAGCGCATCACCTTGCCAAGGTGAGGGTCGCGGGTTCGAATCCCGTCATCCGCTCGAAGTGGGCTTACCGTGGCGGTGTGGCCGAGTGGTGAGGCAACGGCCTGCAAAGCCGTGCACACGGGTTCGATTCCCGTCGCCGCCTCCAGCACGCTCAGCCACTCCGCACCGGAGCGGCTGAGCACCACTTCATGCAAGCGCGATTAGCTCAGTGGGAGAGCGCTTCCCTGACACGGAAGAGGTCACTGGTTCAATCCCAGTATCGCGCACAAGAAGAAACCCCCTGCTCGCAGGGGGTTTCTTCGTATCTACGGGCAGTGCCGTGCCAATGCACGTCGGAGCCACGACCTTCGCCGGCCACGTCGTCGACACGATCGCAGCGAAGCCGTCTACCTACCGTCGGGGATACCGATCCCCGAACCTGCTCAGCAGCGCCACAACGACGACGGCGGCGACCATCCCGAGTCCGATGCTGCCCACGGACCACAGCGACTTCTCCGCGCTGTCGCTGGCAACCTGACGGTCGCACTCCCACAGAGCGCCATAGATGCAGAGCAGGCCCACTCCGACCGCGACGAACCACGTCGCGATGGCGAACCGCGAGCCCCGGCCCGCCCGCCCACGCCTACCGTCTCTCCGAACAGATCCGATCATGTCCCGGCCCCTGCAGTCACTGGCGCGGCGGAGGCGGCGGAGTGGGGGTGTCCGGCTTACGGACGTCCGGTCGTTCAGGGCGGGACGGCGAGGTCGGCTCGGCATGGACGTGCTTCGCCGTTTCGTCGAGCGTCGAGCTCGCCGTATCGGTGACGGTGGTCGGATCCTGGTTCGTCTCCTGTTGACTCTTGGCGAGGCTGTCGAAATTGGCGAAGCTCCGCTCGAGGAATCCCTTCGCGATCGCCAGGCCCACCGCGGACTCCTCGCTGACGATCTTGGGGTCCTGCGGCTCGTCGGGAATCCCCTCGAACAGTTCGGGGTCCGCGCGCTCGCGGATCGACCACTCACCGGGGATGAAGCTGTGGATCGTCGACGCAGCCTGTGCGGCGAGGGAGCTCTCCTGTGAGGATCCGTCGAAGATGTTCTTGAACAGCATGTGCATGCTTCCTTCCGTTATGTACCTGCGGTACCCGGCGCTCGTGCGCGATGCCGGCGTCAGTACTTGTAGAGGTGGGCCTCGTTGGAGTTGTGGTTGCTGCGACCTGCGAGAGTGAGGGTCTCCACCTCGAAGGCCTCGTGTTCTCCGGCGAGCGTGGACACCACCTCGGCCCAGCCCTTCTGGGCGTACTCGTCGCCGTACGTCGCGATCCCGAGGACCCGGATGTCGTAGACCGCGATCTGTCCGTAGCGGGGCAGCTTGGTATCGCCGCTCGGGTCGAGGTTCTGCACCTTGGCCCGGTCCTTCGCCGAGCCGATGCGTCCCGGCAGTCCGTTGGGCAGGCTCTCGAGCTCGACGGGCTCGGGATAGTAGAGCGCGACGTATCCGTCGAACGCGATCGGGATCGTGTAGTCGTAGCGCCGGACCTGGCGACGCTGGGTGGCGCGAACGACGACACGGGATCCCACAGCGCCGCTGAGCGTCGAGGACTGCTTCCACCCGGTGGTGAGCGTGCCGCTGACCTCGCTGGTGATTCCCAGCGTCAGTTCGGAGCACACCTCGGCGGTACCGGTACCCGTGCTCGTGGTGGTCGTGGTGTCGGTCTCCGAGGACATCGACTCCTCGGACGCGCAGCTCTCCCCACCCATGTCGTCCTTGTGCGCGTGCAGGATCTCCTCAAGGATGTACCACCCCTCCTCGGTCAGCGCCGTGCTGGATCGGCTCTGCTGTTCGAGGGAACTGGACGCCTTGTCTCCGAAGGTCAGTTCGACGCACCCCTCGAGCGACCACGAGATCTGGTTCTCGATCGAGAACTCGACCGTGTTCTCCCAGCGCATGTCCTGGGGGTCGGTGCGGTTGACGTAGATCTGCTCGGACACCACGTCGGGTCGCGGCTGGACGATGTCGCTGCGCTCCTCGATGAGCGGCTCCCCCTTATTCAGGTAGGCGAACCAACCGCGCTCCTTGGCGGTCGGCTCGGTGACCGGGAAGTCTCCGTATCGCACGTTGTTGATCGAGAATCCGGTAGGCAGGACGTAGCGGTCCTCGCCCTTGTCGTTCTTGGTTTCGGCCTTCGCCCGCACCAGTTCGCCTGCGTCGAGATCCCCGTGCAATGCTCCCGCGGTGCCCGCGAGACGACGGTTCTTCCAATCGAGGATCTCGTTCTGCCTGCCGGCGATATCGAGTTCGGCGAGATTGCGCTGGGTCAGTACGTATCGAATAAATCGTGAGGGGATGTAGGTCGGCCCCATCGGGTTCTCCGCCATCGGCGCGATCCTTCCTTTGCGTGCGTTCGCTTTCCGCCCATCCGCTGTCTTCGGTCCTGGGCGACGGTTCGCTGTGCCCGGACAACGATCGCGCAGCTCAGCGGCGCCGCGTCGCTCGCCGCTGCGTGATCGATACGGCACAGGGCGTGCGCCTGCCGTCCTCGGCCGGCAGGCGCGTTCCGGGCGATTCCGCGACCGGCCGATGTATCGCCGGTGTCCTCCGCGTGAATCACTTACCGACGCTAAGCATCGAAGGGTGCACACACAACATGCACCTTCTATGAAATGAATCACCCCTACTGACAGAACAATCCGACCGCGATATGCGCATATCGCGGTGAATTCGTCGCGCAGAAGCTGAAACGACGGCGGGCGGCTGCGTCAGTCCCGCACGGGCAGACCGTGACAGGAGCACCGCGGTCGCGACTCCTCGTCGACGATGGCCGGTGCCGGTTCGGGCCGCTCGACATCCGCCGCCGGCCGCGGAGGACGCCGGCCCGCGAAGAGTTGCACGATGTAGAGCGGCACGCCGATCACGCCCGCCACCAATCCGAGCGCACACAGCACGAGCGTGGCCTCGAGGGGAATCGCATCGACGAACGCGGTGCCGACGGCGCCGGCGATCAGCGCCACGCACAGGCCGTTCCAGAACAGGGCGCGATCGGTCGCGCGCGAGGAGCCTCGGGTCGGCACGGGCACTCCCGACAGTCGGATGCACGACGGGCCGAGCGGCTGCAGCCCCGGAAGAAGACGGTCCCGCCGGTGCGAGCCGTCGGGCCTGCGCACGCGACGCACCACCATCCTAGCCGGTGGCGGCCGTCGCCGCCCCGGAGCACCGTCGGCCTGACGACGAAAGAATCTGCAGCCCAGGGTGATCCACAGCAAACACGGCATACCCACCCTAAAGGTGTTGACGGTGCTTACATCGCACCCTATGCTCATGTAAGCAACGCATACATCGAGAGCAGGAGCCGAAACCCATGACCGCAGCACCGGACACCGTCGAGGTCGACCTGGGCGGGCGCACCGTCCTCGTCCCGAAGGGCGGCCTGTACGACCGCTTCCGCATGGACACCCGCTCGACGAGGTCGCAACGGATCCGCGCGTCCCCGGCGTCGACTTCTTCCGCGCCCTGCCCAAGACGCGGGTGGACTCCCCCATCGGCGCCACGCGCACGCCGAACTTCTACTACGCGATGTCCTCCGCGCGGCTGACGATGCTGGCACCGACCGCCGCCATCCGCAGGCGCCTCCCGGAGGAACTCGCGCCCCTGGAGGTGCTGCCCGGCCTCGGCCTCGCCTCGGTCATGTTCTTCCGGTACGACGTGTGCGACATCGACTTCTACACCGAGGCGGCCGTGGGCGTCGCGGTCCGCCCGGCCCGGCACGGCGCGCCCGGGCTCGCCGACCTCGCCTCCGCGCTCGGGGACGATCACCTGCACTCCTACGTCTTCTCGTTGCCCGTGAACACCGAGATCGCGCAGGTCCGGGGCCACGACGGCTACGGCTTCCCCAAATGGGTCACCGATCTCGACGTCGACGTCACCGGCGCACGCACCACCGCCCGGATCGCCAACGCCGACGGTGCCGTGGACGTCGCCTTCTCCGCCCGCACCCCGCGCCAGAAGGTGCACGCGAGCGGCGAGAAGGTCTCGACCCTCACGTCCTACACGCAGCGCGAGAGCTCCTGGTTCGCCACGCTCAACCAGACCAATGTGCTGGCCGACGGTTCCGCGCTCCTGCCGCGCGGCATCGACCTCACCCTCGGCGCGGGCCGCATGTCCGACGACATCCGCTCGCTGCAACCGATCCGGCCGATCCGGTTGGACGTCACCACCCGGGCGCAGGCCGCCCTGCACATGCCGGTCCCCGTCTCCGTCCGCTGACGGCACCGCCCGCCGCCCGCCGCCGAGGCGGGCGCGACCTGGCGATTCGCGCCCGGGCAGAACATTCGTGTAACTTATTGCTCGCCTCGAAGGCACGCGGATGTAGCGCAGTTGGTAGCGCATCACCTTGCCAAGGTGAGGGTCGCGGGTTCGAATCCCGTCATCCGCTCAAGGAGCCCCGGCCGTGCACACGGCCGGGGCTTCAGCCATTTCCGGGTGCCGCGTCCACGCGTCCGCAGTAGCGTGAAGGCCGACCGCGAACGATCGTCGACGGCACAGGAGCGACCATGGCTACGACGGTGACGAACGAACAGATCCAGGACCTGGTGAAGACCGCGCAGCCGTTCAGCCTGGTGCTGCTGCGCTGGGGGCCACGACGCGAGCAGGACGGCGCGGACGCGATCGAGCTGGAGCACCAGAGGCGCATGGTGTCGCTGCGGGCGGACGGCGTGATCGCCATCCTGTGCCCGATATTGGACGCCACCATGGCCGGCATGGCGGTCATGACGGTGTCTACGGATCGGGCGGAGGAGATCATCGCCGGCGACCCGTGCATCCGAGCCGAGATGATGCACAGCGAGGTGTACCCGTGCCTGAGCTTCCCGGGGGACTCGCTGCCGGCGTAGCGCCGGGCGCGCAGCGAGCGGCACCGTCGAACCCGAGGACCGGTGCGGTGGACGGAACCCGGCCACCTGTCCACCGGCGCGTGACGGCCTGCTAACTTCCGGGCGTGAGCGAAACGACGCCCGAGCAGGCCCTCAACGATCGTGTCCGCGCCGCCTACCGGGCCGTCACCGACGAGGCACGCGCCGAGAAGGTCGCCAAGCAGCACGCGCGCGGGAAGATGACCGCCCGCGAGCGGGTCGCGCTGCTCGCGAACGGCGGCTTCCAGGAGTTCGGCGCCCTCGCCGGCCCTGGCCCGGCGCAGCAGGGCGCGGCTCCCCTGGTCGCGCCCGGCGACGGCGTGGTGACGGGAATCGGCTACATCGACGGCCGGCCGGCGGCGATCGCCGCCTTCGACTTCACCGTGCTGGGCGGAAGCAACGGAGCCACGGGCATGGCGAAGCTCGACCGCTGCGCCGAACGGGCCCTGCTCGACGGGATCCCCCTCGTCATGCTGATGGACGGCGGCGGCCATCGCATGCAGGAGGCCCTGGACTCGCGCCTCGCCGCGCCGGGGTCGAAGCTGCTGCTGCGCCTGGCCGACCTGTCCGGGTACGTGCCGCTGGTCGCGGCCATGATGGGCCCGGGATTCGGCGCGCCCGCGAACATCTCCGCGTGCTGCGACTTCGTCACGATCGTCCGGGGCATGGGCACCATCGGCATCTCGTCGGCACCGCTCGTGCAGGCGGCCACCGGCGAGAACCTGACCAACGAGGAGATCGGCGGCGCAGATCTGCAGGCGGAGCGCGGCGTCGTCGACGTGGTCACCGACACCGAACAGGAGGCGATCGACGCGATCCGTGCCTTCCTCAGCTACCTGCCCGCCTGCGCCGACGGCGCGCCGATCAGCACAGCGGGCCCGCACGACCCCGGCGACACCGCGGAGGGCATCGACACCCTGGTGCCGTCCTCGATGCGGCAGGCCTACGACGTCGTCGACGTGATCGAGGCGATCGCCGACGCCGACACCGTCTTCGAACTCAAGCGGCTGCACGCGCCGAACATCGTGACCGCCCTCGCCCGCATCGGCGGGCGGCCGGTCGGCGTCGTCGCCAATCAGCCCCGCTTCCACGCGGGCGCCCTCGACGCCAACGCCTGCGAGAAGGCGGCGCACTTCATCGCCGTCTGCGACGCCTTCGGCCTGCCCCTGCTGATCCTCATCGACCTCCCCGGCTTCCTGGTCGGCGCGGGCGCCGAGGAGACGAACCTGGTGCGGCGCAGCGCGCGGCTCGGATACGAGCTCTCCGCGGCGACGGTCCCGCGCTTCGTAATCGTGACCCGCAAGGCCTACGGCGCGGCCTACATCGCGATGGGCGGTGGCCGCAGCATCGAGGCCGACCTGTCGCTCGCGTGGCCCACGGCGGAGATCTGCGCGATTCCCATCGAGAGCGCCGTCGATCTCGCCTTCCGCTCCCAGTACGAGGCAGCGCCCGACCCGGCGAAGGCTCGCGGGGACCTCATCACCCTGTTCCAGGCCAACGTCGACCCGCTGCTCGCGGCCGACGGTTTCGGCATCGACGACGTGGTGCTGCCGTCCGCGACGCGCCCGATGCTCGCGGAGGCGCTCGGCCGGGTCCGGCGCCGCCCGCCGCGGGTGCCGCACAAGCGGCGTTCCATCTCCCCCATCTGACGGCCTGCGGGGGCGTGGCCCGACGGTGCCGCCGCGCCGCGTCGGCGCCTCGCGGGCCGCAATCGATTTCCTACCCCAGGGGGGTATAGTGGAGGTTCGCGCCTGCGACGCTCCCGCACCAGAAGGGATCCCGACCCATGACCACCGACACCGGCCACGAGCATCATCACGGCTACATGTCCGACAAGGACGAATACCTCAAGCGACTGCGGCGGATCGAGGGGCAGGCGCGCGGTCTGCAGCGGATGGTCGAGGAGGAGAAGTACTGCATCGACATCCTCACCCAGGTCTCCGCGATGACCAAGGCTCTGCAGGCGGTGGGGCTCGGGCTCCTCGAGGACCACATGAGCCACTGCGTCGTGGACGCGGCCCGGTCAGGAGACGAGGCTGAGACGGCGGCCAAGCTCAAGGAGGCGGCCGACGCGATCGCCCGGTTCACCCGCTGAACCACTGCGACACGAGCGGCGCCCTGCGCGACCCGCCGGAATAACGCGAACCTCCTTCCCCAGGGGAACGTGTTCCCGTACAGTGGTAGAAGTCAGCGAAGTGAGATCTCTCTCACACTCCGGCACCCTCACCCATGCACCCGCCCGGCCCACACATCCCCGGGCGGGTGTTGGTGTCTACGACGGCCGTTACCGCGCCTCCGCCGAGGCGAACCGCGACAGCGCCAGCAGACGCGACGTGGCGCGCAGGTACTTCTTGCGGTATCCGCCGGCCAGCATCTCCGGCGTGAAGATCTCGTCGAGCTTCGCCCCCGAGACCAGCACCGGGATGCCCGCGTCGTACAACCGGTCCGCCAGCACCACGATGCGCAGGGCGACGGTCTGGTTGTCGGCCGGGTGCACGCCGGTGATGCACACCTTCGAGATCCCCTCGACCAGCTGCTTGTACCGCGAGGGGTGCAGCTTCGACAGATGCTCCGACAGCGCGTCGAAGGAGTCCAGGGTCGCCGTCGGATCGGCCTCCGCGATCGCCACCAGCTCCGCTTCCGGGAGCGGGTCCGGCGCGGGCGGCAGGTCGCGGTGCCGGTAGTCGGGACCGTCGACGCGGACGGACTCGAAGACCGAGCTGAGCTTGTTGATCTCGCGGAGGAAGTCCTGAGCTGCGAAGCGGCCCTCGCCCAGCTGCCCGGGCAGCGTGTTCGAGGTCGCGACGATGGACACCCCGCGCGCCGACAGCTCGGTCAGCAGGCGCGACATCACCATCGTGTCGCCCGGATCGTCCAACTCGAACTCGTCGATGCAGATCACGGTGTGGTCGGCCAGGTACTCGACGCACCGGTTGAAGCCGAGCGCACCCACGAGATGCGTGTACTCGACGAAAGTGCCGAAGGATTTCGGCGACGGGACGCTGTGGAAGATCGACGCGAGGAGGTGGGTCTTACCGACGCCGAAGCCACCGTCGAGGTACAGACCCACGCCGTGCGGCGGAGTGCTCTTCCGCCCGAAGAAACCCTTCTTGGTACGCCGCTTGGTCAGCTTGATCACGTCGTCGACGAACCGCCGGCCGATCTTGACCGCCGCCGCCTGCGTGGGCTGGTTCGGGTCGGGGATGTAGCTGTCGAAGCTGACCTCGCTGAACATCTCCGGCGGGACCAACTGCTCCACCATCTGTTCCGGCGTCACCGTCGGGTTGCGATCCACGAGATGCAGCGTCATGGGTGGAGATCATATCCGCTGGTCGCTGCGGCTTGAAATCCCGCACGCTACCGTCGTCACGTGACCGAGCCCCTGCCCGCGGACGACGCCGCCCTCGCCCTCGCCTACCGCCACCCCGAGGTCGCGGGGCGCGCCTACGTCCGCGCCAACATGATCACCTCCCTCGACGGGTCCGCGACGGCGGCCGGCCGGTCCGGCGGGCTCGGCGGCGACGGGGACCGTCGCGTCTTCCGGGCCCTGCGCGCCGCGGCGGACGTCGTCCTCGTGGGGGCGGCGACGGTGCGCGACGAGGACTACGGCACGCCCGAGCATCCGGCGCTCGCGATCGTCACGCGCGGCACCGTCGCGCGCACGCCGCGCCTCTACCCGCCCGACGGTGCCGAGCCGATCGTCTTCTCGGGGCACGGCGAGTCGGTGGACCTGCGCGCCGTCCTCGCCGACCTGTACGCCCGCGGCTACCGCCGGGTCCTCGCCGAGGGCGGCCCCGGCGTCCTCGGCGCGCTGCTCGCCGCCGACCTCGTCGACGAGCTGTGCCTGACGATCGCTCCGGTCCTGGTCGGCGGCGACGGCAAGCGGATCGTGAGCGGCCCCGACCTCCCCGCTGAGCGCCGGCACCGTCGCCACGTCTTCGGTGACGAGGAGGGCTACCTGTACACGCGCTGGACGCGCTGACGGCCCGCGCGCCCCGATCTGGCTACTGTGAACGGCATGCCCCACGCGCGCACCCGAGCACTCGCCGCCGCCGGGATCGCCGTCGGCGCTGTGGTCGCCGCGTCCGCCTGCGCACCGATCCCGGCCCCCACGCCCGACTACGTGACGGACTTCGGGCCGGGCGGCGGCGCACCGTCGAAGTCCGCGGACAAGAGTCCGTCCGGTCCCGCGTGGAAGGCCCCCGCCAAGGATCCGCTCGTCTGGCAGGACTGCACGAGCCGCGTCGCCGCGCGCTACGGCACGCCGCCGGCGGCGAACGCGAGCCTGCAATGCGCCTCGCTCACCGTTCGCGTGGGCGACGCGGGCACTCCGCTCCAGCTCTCGGTGACCCGTGCGCGGGTCCCCGGCACGCCGGACGGCGCGGCGCCGCTCGTGCTGGCCGGCGGCACCCAGTTCACCGGCCAGCGCGCCCTGGCGACCCTCGCGGCGAGCGACAGCCCCCTCCTGGCCGGCCGGCCGGTGGTCGCGGTCGAGCGCCGCGGAATCGGCACGTCGGGCGCCCTCAGCTGCCGCACGCCGACGGACCGGGCGGTGCTGCGCAGCGGCGGGACCGCGGGGGCGAGCCTGGACGCGCGGATCAAGGCGATCGGGGAGGCCGCGCAGAAGGCCGCCACCACCTGCGGTGACGTGTACAGCGCCACGATCTCCGAGTACTCCGCCACCGCCGCCGCGGCGGACCTCGAGGCCCTGCGCACCGCGTGGAACGTCCCCGCGCTCGGGCTACTCTCCGTCGGCGACGGATCGACGACCGCCCTGGCCTACGCGGCCGAGCACCCGCAGCAGGTCGCGCGGCTCGTGCTCGACTCCCCCGTCCGCTACGGCGGCACCGAGCTGCAGCGCGCCGAGGACGCCGCCCGCGGCACGTCCGCCACCGTCGACGCCTTCGCCGCCCAGTGCGGCCCGGCGTGCGCGCTCGGAGCGGATCCGGCGGCCGCCGTGCGCGGCATCGTCGACGATGCGGACGCGGGCCGCCTCAGCGGCGTGACGGACACCGATGTCCGACGGGCCGTGCTGGTCACCCTCGGCATCGGCCCGGGCGAACGGGACGCGCGGATCGCCCGCCTCGCGACGGCCCTGGCGAGTGCCCGGTCCGGCGACGGCGCACCGCTCCGGGCCCTCCTCCGCACCGCCGACGAGGCGCTCGACAGCGACGGCCAATTCATCGCCCGGTGCTCGGACGCCGTCACCAAGGCCTCCCCCGACCAGATCGCCGCGTCGGCCCGGAAGTGGGGAGCGGACTTCCGGCTCGGCGCCGCCACCGCCCTCGAGCTCGGCGACTGCTCGGCCTGGCCGACCGCGCCGGAGCCACCGAAGCTGACCGACCTGAAGGTGCGGTCCGTGGTCGCGACCTCGGCCGCCGATCCGTTCACCGCGCGCACCGCGCTCGACACCCTGACCGGCCAGCTCACCGTCGTCGGCGCCCAGCCCTGGCCGATCACGTGGGCCGGGCTGGGCGACGGTGCCGTCATCCGGTCGTCGTGCGTGCAGAAGGCGCTCGTCGGCTACCTCGACCGGCTCGACGCCCCGTCGCCCGGCGCCTGCCCGGCCTGACCGGCCTGACCGGCCTGCCGGACGGGCCTGACGTTCGCCGGCGGCCCGTTAGGTACGGTTCTAGCCGTGTCGTCAGTCACTCTCGCCCGGATGAAGTCCGACCCGGCCCTCGTGGTCAAGGCCATCCTGTGGCCGCTCGCCCTGCTCACGCTGCTGCAACGGCTGATCGTCCTGGTCCCGAACGGGAACAAGACCGACGACTTCACCACCGTCTACGCCGCCGCGGTGCGCTTCCTGCGCCACCAGCCCGTGTACACCGAGAACTACGACACGGTGGACCCGCACTACCTGTACCCGCCGTCGGGCACGCTGCTCATGGCGCCCTTCGGGTACTTCGATCCGGAGAAGGCGCGGTACATCTTCGTCGGACTCAGCGCCGTCGCGCTGCTCGCCGCGCTGTACGTGCTGCTCCGGATGTTCGGCTACGGCCTGAACTCGGTGGTCGCGCCGGTGGTCCTGTTCTTCGCGGTCACCACCGAGGCCGTGACCAGCACCCTGGTGTACACGAACTTCAACTGCTTCGTGCTGCTCGCCGAGGTGGTCGCGATGGCGCTGCTGCTCCAGCGCAAGGACCTGTGGGCGGGGATACCGCTGGGGCTGTCCTTCGCGGTCAAGCCGCTGCTCGCCGTGATGCTGCTGCTGATCGTCGTGAACCGGCAGTGGAAGGCGCTGATCGGGGCGGTCGGCATCCCCGTCGTGCTGATGGGCGCGGGCATGCTGCTCTCCGCGGACCGCACCGAGTTCTTCCACAAGACGCTGCCCTACCTGAGCGGTGCGCGGGACTACTACAACAGCTCGATCGCCGGCAACGCGCAGTACTTCGGCCTCCCGACGTGGCTCGACCTGTTCCTGCGCGCCGCCGTGGTGGTCATGGCGGCCGTGACCCTGTGGCTGCTGTGGAAGTACTACCGCCGGAGCAACGAGCTGCTGTGGCTGGCGACCTCCACCGGGACCCTGCTGGTCACGTCGTGGCTGGTCGGCTCGCTGGGGCAGGGGTACTACTCGATGCTGCTCTTCCCGATGCTGATGACGATCGTCTTCCGCAGCTCGGTACTGGGCAACTGGCCCTCGTGGGTCGCCGTCTACGGCTTCCTCAGCTACGACTTCTGGCTCTCCGGGAAATGGCCGGCGTTCGGGCGGTCGCTGGCGTACCTCAAGTGCACGCTCGGCTGGTCGCTGCTGATCATCGTGCCGTTCTGCGTGCTGCTCTTCCGCTACCTGGACGCGAAGGCGGAGAACCGGCTCGATGAGGGCATCGACCGGCCGCTCGCCCCGGAGGAGGAGCCCGGGAAGCACGAGCTGGCACCATCCGCCGCGCGCGGTTAGCGTGGAGGCATGAGCGAGGCGAGTTCTCCCCGGCCCAAGCTGCAATTGAGCGATTCGGAGTGGCGCCAGCGCCTCACCGCGCCGGAGTTCCGCGTCCTGCGTCAGGCGGGGACCGAGGCGCCGTTCACCGGCGAGTACACCGACACGAAGACCTCCGGGGTCTACCGGTGCCGCGCGTGCGGCGAGGAGTTGTTCCGCTCGGACGCCAAGTTCGACTCGCACTGCGGTTGGCCGTCGTTCTTCTCACCGCTCGCGGGCGACAAGATCATCGAGCGGGTGGACACCTCTCTCGGCATGCGCCGGGTGGAGGTGCTCTGCGCCCACTGCGGCAGCCACCTCGGCCACGTCTTCGAGGGCGAGGGCTACGACACCCCCACCGACCTCCGCTACTGCATCAACAGCATCTCCATGCGCCTGGAACCTGATAACGACGCTTCCTGACTTACGTGACCGAGCGGTGGTGGGGCGGCCCCCGCGAGCGATTCTGCAGCGTGCGAGCCGTTAGGCGAGCGCGCGAAGCCTAGTGAGCGGGGGCCGCCCCACCACCGCTCCCCCGGCCACCGATCACGGCAGCGCCGTGATCAGCTCGCGCACCCCCACGCGGGGCCCCGAGAAGAACGGCGTCTCCTCGCGGGTGTGCCGCCGCGCGTCGGTCGCCCGCAGGTCGCGCATCAGGTCGACGATGCGGTGCATCTCCGGCGCCTCGAAGGCCAGCAGCCACTCGTAGTCGCCGAGCGCGAAGGCGGGCACGGTGTTCGCCCGGACGTCCGGGTAGCCGCGCGCGGCCCGGCCGTGGTCGGCCAGCATCGTGCGGCGCTCGTCATCGGGAAGGAGGTACCACTCGAGGCTGCGCACGAAGGGGTACACGCAGATGTACGCGCCCGGGTCCTCCCCCGCGAGGAAGGCCGGGATGTGGCTCTTGTTGAACTCCGCGGGGCGGTGCAGAGCGGAATTCGACCACACCGGGCGGCTCGCGCGGCCCAGCGCCGTGCTGCGCCGGAAGTCGTTGTACGCGGCCTGCAGGTCCTCGAGCTTTTCCGCGTGCCACCAGATCATGAAGTCGGCGTCGGCGCGCATCCCGGCGATGTTGTAGACGCCGCGCACCACCAGGTCGCCCTCCTGGACCGACGCGAGGAAGGCCTCGGCCTCGGCGGCCGCCGCGGACCGCTGCTCATCGTCGCCCAGCGCCCCCGGCGTGATCGAGAACACCGAGAACATGAGGTATCGGACTGTCGAATTGAGCTGCGCGTAATCCAGTTTGGCCATGTCGTCGATCGTAGTCCCGCGCGCGGGCCCGGCTCAGGACAGGTCCGCCAGCACCTGCCGCGTCGCGGCCTCCGCGCGGGCGATGCACGCCGGGACGCCGACACCGTCGAAATAGGCGCCCGCCAGGGCCAACCCCTTCGGGGTGGCCGCCTCGATCGCCTCGAGCCTCGTCCGATGCCCCGGCAGGTACACGGGAATGCCCTCGTACCAGCGCTGCACGTGCGTGGCGATCGGCGCGACGGTGATCCCGAGCACGCTGGCGAGGTCCTCCCGGGCCGCCGCGATGAGGCCCGAGTCCACGTCGTCGACGATCCTGCTCACCCCGAGCCGGCCGAAGGACAGCCGTACGGTTCCGTCCGGCAGATGGTTCCACTTGCGGCCGGAGAGGGTGAGCGCCTTCGCGCAGACCTGCTCGCGGCTCGCCATCAGAACACCCGAGAGCGCGGGCAGTTCGACGTCCTCCGGCAGCCGCAGTGTCACCAATGCCGAACTGGCCGCCGGGATCGCGCCCACGGCGTCGCCGAGCTCGGGCAGGCTGAGCCCGACGATCCGCCCCACCTGCGGCGCCGGGACCGCCAGCACGACCGCGTCGAAGGTCGAACCGCGCAGGCTCCAGCCGGGCCGGCCCTCGCGTACCTCGGGCACCGGGGCGCCGAGCACGACGCGGTCGCCGAGACGCTCCATCAGGGCGTCGAGCAACTGCTGGTAACCGCCGCGGAAGGCCCCGAAGACCGGCGTCTCGACCGGCTCGCCCAGGGCATCGCGCACGGCCTCGCCGAGCGACGGCGCGCCCTCGTCCAGCCGGGCCGCCAGCGCGGGCAGGGCCGCACGGACGGAGACATCGTCGGCGTGGGCGGCGAAGACACCGGCCACCATCGGGTCCACGCTCCGCTCGACCACCTCGTCACCGAGCCGCGAGCGGACCAGCGCGCCGATCGACGTGTCCCCTCCCGGGGGCCAGCGCAGCGGGATCCGGACCTCGTCCGCGTCACCGGGGACGCCCATCAGCGTGCGGCCGAAACCGCCGCGGAGGGCACCGTCGGCGAACAGTGCCGGGCGCCGCCCCGCGGGCTCGACCAGCTGGTCGGCGAGACCCAGCTCAGCCGCGAGGTCGAGCACCTCGGGACGACGCCGGACGAAGGCCTCCGCGCCCACGTCGAGGCGGTCCCCGCCGATCGTCTCCGAGCGCAGCTTGCCACCCACGCGGTTGCCCGATTCGAAGACCGTCACCCGTACGCCGGCCTGCTGCAGGCGCAGCGCCGCAACCAGACCCGAGATGCCCGCCCCGACGACGGCGACGTTGCTCACAGTGCGTGCACCAGGTCGACGACACGGGTGAGCACGTCGGGGTCGGTGGACGGGAGCACGCCGTGGCCGAGGTTGAAGACGTGGCCAGTCGCTCCCGCGGCCAGCGCCCGATCGGCATCGGAGACGACGCGCCGGACCTGCTCGTCGACGGTGCCCGCGTCGGCCATCAGCGCGGCCGGATCCAGGTTGCCCTGCAACGCCTTCCCAGGGCCGACCCGGCCGGCTGCGACATCGAGCGGGACCCGCCAGTCGACCCCGACGACGTCGGCACCCGCCTCACCCATGGCCCCGAGCAGTTCGCCGGTGCCGACGCCGAAGTGGAAGGCGGGCAGGTCCGGCGCGCTCTCGCGCAGCGCGGCGAAGACCCGCGCCGAATGGGGCTGGACGTACTCGCGGTAGTCGGCGAGGGAGAGCGCCCCCGCCCAGGAGTCGAAGAGCTGGAAGGCCTGCGCCCCCGCGTCGGCCTGTACGCGCAGGAAGGTGATGGCGATGTCGGCGAGCGCGTCGAGAAGGGCGTGCCAGGTGTCGGTCTCGGAGTACATCAGCGCCTTGGTGCGCTCATGGTTGCGGCTCGGCCCGCCCTCCACGAGGTACGAGGCGAGCGTGAACGGGGCACCGGAGAAGCCGATCAGCGCGACGCCGGAGGGCAGTTCGCCGCGCAGCATCCGGACCGCCTCCGCGATCGGCGCGACCTGGGCCGCGTCCAGCTGCGGCATCGCCGCGACCGCGGCGGCGTCCCGGATCGGCCGCTCGATCACGGGCCCGACGCCGCTGACGATGTCGAGGTCGATCCCCGCCGCCTTGAGCGGAACGACGATGTCGGAGAACAGGATCGCGGCGTCGGTCCGGTGCCGGCGCACCGGCTGCAGGGTGATCTCGCAGACCAGATCGGGCCGGAAACACGACTGCAGCATGCCCACGCCCTCGCGCACCTTGCGGTACTCGGGGAGGGACCGTCCCGCCTGCCGCATGAACCACACCGGGCGGTGGGAGGGCGTGCGCCCCGCGGCCGCATCGAGAAGCGGATACGCCGTCGTGCCGGCCGTCGTCGATCGATCCTCGTTACTCATCGTCAACGATCATGTCATGGCCGCCGGGTCGGCGGACCGGGACCTGCGGCGCGCCTCCGCCGGGACGGCGACCACAGGGGCTACGGTCACGGTTTGTGAGCCAACCAGGAACGGGTGACGAGACGGTGGGCGGTGCCGGAGCGCGCGGCGCCGAGCCGGAGTCCTTCCGTGTCGCCGTCGAGTCCCTGCACGCGGCGACGGTCCGCCCCGAGATCGAGATCGGCAGCATCCGCCCGCCGCAGCGTCTCGCGCCCTACAGCTACGCCCTCGGCGCCGAGGTCCGGGCTCCCGAGACCGACGTGGTGCCCGAGCATTCCGACGGGGAGACCTTCGGCCGCCTGATCCTGCTCCACGATCCGCACGGCCACGAGGCGTGGAACGGGCTCATGCGACTCGTCGCCTACGTGCAGTCCGAGGTCGACGAATCACTGGCGTCCGATCCCCTGCTGCCCGAGGTCGCGTGGAGCTGGCTGACCGATGCGCTCGCCGACCGCGGCCAGGAGGTGACGGCGCTCGGCGGCACCGTCACCGCGACCTCGTCGGTCCGCTACGGCGACATCGCCGGTCCCCCACGCGCGCACCAGCTGGAGCTGCGCGCCTCGTGGACGCCCCTCGGCGCGGACCTCTCAGGCCACGTCGAGGCCTTCTGCGCCGTCCTGGAGACCGCCGCCGGACTTCCGCCGGCCGGGATCACCCGGCTCGGCCCGGCCTAGGAGCCGCCGTGGGCAAGGCCGCCTCGGAACCGGTTCCCGGGATCCCGCTCACCGAACCCTCCGCGGGCGTCCCGGAACCGTTGACCACGGCCCGGGAGTTCGCCGACTGCGCCGCCGCGCTACGCGGGGGATCCGGCCCGATCGCCGTGGACACCGAGCGCGCATCGGGATTCACCTATTCCTCGCGCGCCTACCTGATCCAGCTCAAGCGCACCGGCTCGGGACTGTTCCTGCTCGACCCGATCCACGAGCCGGAGGGCCTCGCGCCCGTGATCGCCGCGATGCGCGGCGTCGAGTGGGTGCTGCACGCCGCGGACCAGGACCTGCCGTGCCTGCGCGACGACGGCTTCGAGTGCGACGAGCTCTTCGACACCGAGCTGGCGGGCCGCCTGCTGGGGGCACCGCGGGTGAACCTCGCGGCGATGACCTCCGAGTACACGGGGTACGCGCTCGCGAAGGGCCACGGCGCGGCCGATTGGAGCACCCGTCCCCTGCCGCACGAGTGGCTCAACTACGCCGCCCTCGACGTGGAAGTGCTGGTGGACCTGCGCGACGAGGCCTACGAGCGCCTGGAGGACGCGGGCAAGCTCGAGTGGGCGCTCGAGGAGTTCGAGTACGAGCGGACCCGGCCCGATCCCGCGCCCAAACCGGATCCGTGGCGCCGGCTCTCCGGACTGAGCACCCTGCGCAACCGCCGGCAGCTCGCCCGCGCGCGGGAGCTGTGGCTGGCCCGCGACGAGATGGCCGAGCAGCGCAACGTGGCCCCCGGCCGCACGCTTCCGGACGCCGCGATCGTCAACGCCGCGGCGCACAACCCCACGACCGAGGCGGAACTCACGGCGTTGCCCGTCTTCGGCGGCCCGCGGATGCGCCGGTCGGCGAAGCGGTGGCTCGGCGCGATCAAGCGGGCCAACGCGCTGCCCGACGGCCAGTTGCCCCCGCTGCACGGGCCGCGCGGCGGCGTGCCCGCGAACAACCGCTGGGCCAAGTCGAATCCTGAAGCGGCGGAGCGCCTCGCGAAGGTTCGCGCCGCACTGGCGGAGATCTCCGACGAGGTGGCCGTCCCGGTCGAGAACCTGCTGCCCACGGACGCCGTCCGGCAGCTGTGCTGGGAGGGCACGGCCACCGGGGTCGTCGCGGTCGACGATGCCCTGGCCGCGTCGGGCGCCCGGGAGTGGCAGCGTCGCCTGACGGTGGCCGCCGTCGCCGCGGCACTGACCTGACCTCCTCCCGGCGCCCAGAAGTTACCGATCGGTTCCGCCCACGGTCGGCGATTTGCCGGGCTACGGTCCAGAGACGCCACTAAGCAAGCGCATAGTCACTCCCGTGTCTCTGGAGTGCTGTCGCGCGCTGTCCGGCGCCCACCAGAGAGGATCCCCATGCTCACGAAGTCATTGCGTGTCGCGGTTGCGATGTGCGCCGTCGCCCTCGCCGCCGCCGGATGCGGTTCGGCCTCGGACTCGCCGTCCGCCGGCTCCGCCACCCCGAGCTCCGGCGCGGCGGCGACGCCCACGTCCGTCTCCGGGATGAAGGTCCTGATGTTCAACGACGACTCGGTGCAGGCGGTGAAGCCGAACGGCAGCGACGGGCTCGGTATGTACCGCATGCGGCAGGCGCTGTGCAAAGCCGGCGCGGACGTCGTGGTGGTGGGTCCCTGGACCGTGCAGAGCGGGCAGGGCAGCCGGATCACGCTGACCGGCGAGGCCACGGTCCAGGCCGTCACTCCGCCGCCCGGTTTCGAGGCGGACTGCGGCAGCGCCCCCGCGGCGGGCAAGGTCTTCGGCGTGTGCACCGCAGCGGCCCCGTGCGTGGCTCCCGAGGGGACCACTCCGGGCTCGCCGAGTGCGTCCCCCACGGACGCCGCGACCATCGCGCTGACCAAGTTCATCCCGGACAACTTCTGGAAGGACGGCCCGGACCTGGTGGTCTCGGGCATCAACTACGGCCAGAACGACGCCGCCACGGCGGTGAGCTCGGGCACCCTGAACGCCGCCCTGACCGCGCACCGGAACGGCAAGCCGGCCATCGCGGTCAGCGAGGAGCTCACGACCGGCTGCCTGACCGCGGGCACGGACTGCCCGGAGTACACGCGCGCCGCCGACTTCACGGTGCAGCTGATCAACGGGCTCGCTGCGAAGACGATGCTCACGCCGGAGCTGTTCCTCAACGTGAACTACCCCCACCTGGCGCCGGGCGAGCAGCCGAAGGCGCCGACGCTCGGCGTCCTCGGCGAATGCTCCGGGCTCAACTTCGGGCCGACGGGCACCGTCGGGCGCGACGGCGGCACCTACAAGCTGACCGTGCTCCCGCCGTGCACGAACACCACCAAGAACGCCGACGCGGTGGCCCTCGCCGACAAGCACATCTCGGTGGTCGCACTCGACGGCGACTGGACCGCCACCACCCCGAAGGACAAGGGCAAGCTCGAAGGCGTTCTCCAGCAGGTGAAGTAGCGGCTACAACCCCGCCGCGTTCCGCCCGGACACCGGCTCCTGGGCGACCGCGGCGGGGGCGCACGCCGTGACCCAGCCGGTGATCCGGAAGGCGATCTCCGACGGGGTGAGGCCGAGATCGGTGAGGATCTGCCCGCGGGAGGCGTGGTCGAGGAAGGCCTGCTCGATGCCGAGGACGCGCGCGGGCACGTCGACCTCGGCGCGCTGCAACGCGGCCGTGACCGCCGCTCCGACGCCGCCGACGACGCCGTTGTCCTCCAGGGTGACCACCAGGTGGTGCGCGCGGGCGAGATCGACGATCGACTGCGGCACCGGCAGCACCCAGCGCGGATCGACCACGGTCGCGGAGATCCCCTGATCGCGCAGGCGCGCAGCCACGTCGACGGCGATGTGGGCGAAGGGCCCGACGCCGACGATCAGCACGTCGGACCCGGCCGGGCCGCCCGCGGCGCCGGTCTCGGCGAGGACGTCGGCACCGTCGGGCAGGCGGCGCACGGCCTCGAGATCGGCGGGCACCGCGCCCTTGGGGTAGCGGACGAGCGTGGGCGCGTCGGCCACGTCGAGCGCCTCGGCGAACTCCTCGCGCAGCCGGGCGGCGTCCCGCGGCACCGCGACGCGCAGGCCGGGGACGATCGCGGCGAGCGAGAGATCCCACATGCCGTGATGGCTGGCACCGTCGGGGCCGGTCACGCCGGAGCGGTCCAGCACGACGGTGACGCCCTGCTTCAGCAGCGCGACGTCCATGAGCAGTTGGTCGAAGGCGCGGTTGAGGAACGTGGCGTACAGCGCGACCACGGGGTGCATGCCGCCCAGGGCGAGGCCGGCCGCGGAGGTCAGGGCGTGCTGTTCGGCGATCCCCACGTCGTACATGCGGTCGGGGAACTTGCGGCCGAAGTCGGCGACGCCCGTCGGCTCGGCCATCGCGCCGGTGATGGCCACCACGTCGTCGCGCCGCTCGCCGTGCGCGAGAAGCTCCTCCGCGAAGACGGAGGTCCAGTCGCGGGTGCCGCCGGCACCGCCGACCGGCAGGCCGGTCGCCGGGTCGATCACGCCGATCCCGTGCATCTGGTCGGCCTCGTGGTTCTCGGCGTGCTCGTAGCCGTTGCCCTTGCGGGTGAGCGCGTGCACGACGACCGGCCCGCCGAAGTCCTTCGCGCGGCGGAGCGCGGCCTCGAGGGCCGCCTCGTCGTGCCCGTCGATGGGGCCGACGTACTTGAGGCCGAGGTCCGCGAACAGGGCCTGCGGGCTGACCATGTCCTTGAGGCCGGTCTTCATGCCGTGCAGCACGGAGTAGGCGGGCTCCCCCACGACCGGGACGCTGCGCAGCCTGCGGCGCGCCTCGCCGAGGAGCCGCTCGTACTCCGGCTGCGTGCGCAGCCCCGACAGATGGGTCGCGAGGCCGCCGATCGTCGGCGCGTAGGAGCGACCGTTGTCGTTGACGACGATGACGACGGGCCGGTCCGACGCCGCGATGTTGTTGAGCGCCTCCCAGCACATGCCGCCGGTGAGCGCACCGTCACCGACCACGGCGACGACGGTGCGCCGCTGGCCCTTGAGGGCGAAGGCCTTCGCCAGGCCGTCGGCGTAGCTCAGCGCGGCCGAGGCGTGCGAGGACTCCACCCAGTCGTGCTCGGACTCGGCGCGGCAGGGGTATCCGGACAGGCCACCGGCCTGGCGCAGGGTATCGAAGCCGTCGCGACGGCCCGTGAGGATCTTGTGCACGTACGCCTGGTGGCCCGTGTCGAAGAGCACCGGATCGGTCGGCGAGTCGAAGACGCGGTGGATCGCCATCGTCAGTTCGACGACGCCCAGGTTCGGGCCGAGATGCCCACCGGTCGCCGAGACCTTCTCCACCAGGAAGTCGCGGATCTCCCCCGCCAGCTCCGTCAGCTGGTCTTGACCCAGCCGACGCAGGTCGCGCGGGGATTCGATGGTGCGCAGCAGGTTCATATCCCTCGTGTCTACTCCGTGAGAGGTGCTCTGGCCACCTTACCGGCCGCGCCGTTCCTCGCGCCCGGGCACCAGCACGGCCAGGGCCTCCAGGTGGTGCGTGCCGGGAAAGGCGTCGTAGGCGCCCAGGTCCGCGACCCGGTAGCCGTTGTCGCAGGCCGCGCCCAGGTCGCGGGCGAAGGCCGCGGGGTCGCAGCCCACGTGCACGATCGCCCGGGGCCGGGCCGCCGTGATCGCGGCCATGACCGCCGCCCCGGCACCGGTGCGGGGCGGGTCGAGTACCGCGACGGCCGGCGCGGGCAGGCCCTTCAGCCGGCCGGCGACGTCGCCGCGGTGGAAGGAGACGGGCCCGTCCGCGAAGGTCTGCTTCCCCGCCGCGATCGCGCCGCCGGAGGTCTCGACCACGTCGACCGCGAAGCCCTGGTCGACCAGCGCACCGGCGAGGACGCCCGCGCCGCCGTACAGGTCCCAGGCACGCCCCGGGTCACCGCCGTACCGGCCGGCGTACGCACCGACCCGTTCGGCGTAGCGCGCCGCCGCGTCGCGGTGGGCCTGCCAGAAGCCCCCGACGGGAATCCGCCAGGACCGCGCGCCCACCCGGTACTCGGCGAGCGCGTCGCCGGCGAGGACCTGCGCGGGGCGGCCGCGTCGCGCCGGGACGGCCGCGTGGGCGGCGCCCGTGTCGTCGAGGACCAGCGCGACCTCGGTGCCGGCCTCGGCGCGCAGTCCGGCGCCGAGCTCCGTGAGGGTGTCGGGCAGTTGCGCGCAGGGCGCCACGACCACGGCGTCGCTGCGGTGCGCGTGCTGGCCCAGCCGGCCGGCACCGTCGGCGACGAGGCGCGCGCGGTGCCGCCACCCGGTGACGGGGCCGTCCGAGAGCGGTCGCACGCTCGTCGCCCAGCCGGGCCCGAGGAGGTCGGGGGCGAAGCCGCCCACGCGCTGCAGCTGATCGCGCAGCACCGAGGCCTTGAGCTCGCGCTGGTAGGCGGGCGCGGCGAAGGTCAGGTCGCAGCAGCCCGCGCCGGCCGCCGCGGCGGCGCACGCCTCGGGCACGCGGTGCGGCGAGGCGTCCAGCACCTCGACGGTGCTCGCGCGGGCGTAGGACTTCTTCACCTCGGTAATCCGGGCACGCACCCGCTCGTCCGGCAGGGCGCCGCGTACGAAGACCGCCCGGCCCTCGTGCCGGGCGATGACGAAGCCGCCGTGACCCGGTGCGCCGCAGGTCAGTTCCAGGACGTCGTCAACCGCGAGCATGCGTGAGCCTCCGCGCGACGAGGAAGGTCACCAGCAGCCCCACCGCGAACATCGGCCACCCCATGAGGATGCGGGCGAGGCCGAGCCCGCCCACGTTGTCCGTGGCGTAGAGGGAGAACTGGACTCCGAACCGCACGGCGAACATCGCCGTCCACAGCGCGGTTAACCAGGTGAAGGCGCGGAACTGGCGACGATCGGCCCGCCAGTCCCCTGCCGTCGGGTCCGTGTCCGCGGGGCGTTCGCGCTCGTTGAAGAAGTGCCACAGCACACCGACGAGCGGCCGGCCGATCAGGATCGACACGGCGAAGGCGACGGCGAACACCGCCTGCATGACGATGCCGTAGAGGAAGTAGCCCTTGCCGTTGCCCCCGACGACGATCGCGATCACCACGCAGATCGCCACACCGAAGAAGCCGGAGATCGCGGGCTGGATCGAGCTGCGCGTGGCGAGCCGGATCACGGCCACGAGCGCCGCCACCGCCAGTGCGGCGATCGCGCCGCCGGTGAGCCCCCACGCGGCGTTGGCGGGCACGAAGGCCACGACCGGAAGCGCCGAGTACACCATGCCCTGCCAGCCGCCCATCTGCTCGAGCACCTGATCCTTGATCGAGGGCTCGGGGGCGTCGTGCGCCGCCGTCTCCGGCTCCTGCTCAGCACCGTCCGTCACACGGTCACCCTACTGGCCCGCGGCGCGGGTCCCGCCCGGCGCCGGTGCCGCGGAGGCGCCGGGTCGACGCCCTGGCATGCTCGGGCCATGCAGTTCCCCGCGCACACCACCGCCGTCCTACTGCCGGGCTCGGGTTCGGACGCCGACTTCGTCGTGCGCGCGTTCGCGCCGCTCACCGCGCTGTGCGCGCGCACGATCGCCGTCGACGCGGCGCCGCCGTCCGTGGTCTCGGGGTACCGCACGGCGCTCGACGCCGCGGCCGCCGACGGTCCGCTGCTGGTATGCGGCGTCTCCCTGGGATCCGCCGTGGCGGCGAACTGGGCCGCGGAGCACCCCGAGGCGGACGCCGTCCTGGTGCTCGCCCTGCCGCCGTGGTGCGGCGCGGCCGGACCGGACGTGCCCGCGGCGATGTCGGCACGGCTCACGGCCGACACCGTCGACGAGGTCGGCGCGACCGAGGCGATCGCGCGGATGCGCGCCGGCAGCCCGCCGTGGCTGGCACGGGAACTGAGCAGGTCGTGGGCGGCGCACGGCGGCTTCCTGGCCGCCGCGCTGCGCGAGGCCGCGGGGTACGCGGCACCGACTGAGGAGGTGCTGCGCGGGCTCTCCGCGCGCACCGTCGTCGTCGGCGCCGAGGGCGACCTGATCCACCCCGTCGCGACCGCCCGGGCGTGGGGCGCCGCGATCCCCGGCGCCGCGACGGTCGTCGTGAACCTGGCGGACCTGGGGCCCGACCCGGCCGTGCTGGGCCGGGCCGGGCTGGACGGGTTTACTGCTGGTTGTTGAGCCGGGTCAGGGCGGAGCCCTGGGTCAGCCGGTCCTGGTTGCTCTGCCGCAGGGCGGCGGGGCCGCTCGCGGCGGCGCGCTGCGCGACCTGCGCGGCGATCGCCGCGGCGGCCTGCGCCTGCTGGGCCTGCTGAGCGGCCATCGCCTCCTGCAGCTGCTGCACCAGCTCGGCGGGCAGCTCGATCTCGAGGTGGTCACGCGCCG
Organism: Tsukamurella sp. II2bb; assembly: GCF_057815145.1. Taxonomy (NCBI): domain Bacteria; kingdom Bacillati; phylum Actinomycetota; class Actinomycetes; order Mycobacteriales; family Tsukamurellaceae; genus Tsukamurella; species Tsukamurella sp. II2bb. The sequence continues at coordinate 229,018 of NZ_JBYPZI010000008.1, read as the reverse complement.
GCCGCGGATCGGTGCCGCGCCGGATCACGGTCTCGGCGAGCATCGCCCGCGCCAGCTGCGCGGCCTGCTCCGCCGCCTCCGCCGGCGCGGCCACGACGAACCGGACCATCCACCGCGGCCCGTCGACGCCGATGAACCGCAGCACCCCGTCGGGCTGGACTCCGACGACCTCGCGCCCCCAGTGACCGTCCTCGATGCTGACCTGTGCCCCGTTCTCGCGGAGCGAGTCGGCCAGCTCGGTGACGACCTCGCGCCACTGCCCGCCCGACTTGGGGGCGGCGAAGACGCCGGGCGTGATCCGGCCGACCGGGGTGTCGAGGTGCACGCCCACCGGCACGCCCTCGGGGCTCATCTCCACCTGCAGCTGGGCCTCCGGCGGCATGGCCAGGATGATCGAGCCCAGGTCGAGACGGCCGTCGTCGAGCCCCTCGGCGCTCTCCAGTGCGTTCAGGTCGTACGGGCCGGCGCCCGTGCCGAGCTCCTGGAGCTCCTCCTCGTCCGCGGGCGCGGGCACCGTGTGGTGCTCGGGCTGGCCGATCGTGGCGTAGGGGTCGACGCTCGAGGTGCTGCGGTGCTTGGACTTGCGGCGGCCGAGGGCCATGGGGCTGTGCTCCTAGATGCTGGGTGACTCTTCGAATAAGGGGTCAGTACGAGGATTCGAGGCTGGCGTGCCCGCCCGACGAGCCGTACCCGCCGGTGCCGCGGACGGTCTCGTCGAGGAACGAGACCTCCTTGAACTCGGGCAGTTCCACGCGCTGGACGAGCAGCTGCGCGATCCGGTCGCCGCGCTTGATCTCGACGGCGTTCTCCCGGTCGGTATTGAGCAGGCAGACCTTGATCTCGCCGCGGTACCCGGCATCGATGGTGCCCGGCGTGTTGACCACGGTCAGACCGTGTTTGGCGGCGAGGCCGGAGCGCGGGTGGATCAGGCCGACGGTGCCGTGCGGCAGCGCCAGCGCGACGCCGGTGGCGACGAGCGTGCGCGCACCGGGCTCGATCCTGACGTCGACGGTGGAGTAGAGATCCACGCCCGCGTCGCCGGGGTGTGCGCGCTTGGGGAGTGGGAGGCCCTCGTCGAGCCGCAGTAGGGGTATCTGGCTCACCATGGCATGCAGACTACGCTTAGAGGCGTGTCGGACGATCGAACGGTGAAGACCTCGAAGCCGGAGGGCAGATACTTCGAGCGGCTCTCGGTGCCGTGGTACTGGTGGCTCGCAGGCGCGATCGTGGCGGGCCTGCTCTGCTACGAGATCACGCTGGCGACGCGCTGGGGGAACTGGATGATCGGCGCGTTCGTCCTGATCGTCGCGGTGATCGCGGTCCTGCTCTGGTCGATGGGCCGCGGCAGCGTCGCGGTGCGCGACGGCGAGCTGTGGGCGGGCAACGCCCACCTCCCACTGGACCTGGTCTCGCGCGCGGCCGCCGTTCCGGCCGAGGCGAAGAGTGCCGCGCTGGGTCGCCAGCTCGATCCCGCCGCATTCCTCTACCACAAGGGCTGGATCAAGACGATGATCGTCGTGGTCCTCGACGATCCCGAGGATCCGACCCCGTACTGGATGGTCTCGACGCGGCATCCGGAGAAGATGCTCGCGTCCATCCCCGCCGCGACCACGCTCGGTTAGCCGAGCGGGTCGCCGCGGAGCACGAGGGGCGCCGTCAGGCGCAATCGATGCAGATCAGCTCGCTGCCGTCGGGATCGGCGAGCCGGCTGCGGTGGTACACCAGGAAGCAGCTGGTACAAGTGAACTCGTCAGCCTGCTTGGGCACCACACGGACGCTCAGCTCCTCGCCCGAGAGGTCCGCACCGGGGAGTTCGAAGGACTCGGCGGTCTCGCCCTCGTCCACGTCCACCGTGCCGGACTGCCCCTCGTTGCGACGGGCCTTGAGCTCCTCGAGCGAATCCTCCGAGATCTCATCCGCCTCGGATCGCCGTGGAGCGTCGTAATCAGTTGCCATACCGTGTCATCCCCATCCTTGCTCGTGCCCCCGGTCTCGGGGTTTCCGAGACCGCCGGGCGCGTTAGTCCCGCGCGAGCGGCCCAGAGTGTAACTCACTCGGAGGACGATGTCACGGTCTTTCCGTGACGGCTGCCGATTCCACCACTCGCTGCCCGTCCAACGCACCGCATGCCCCGATGATTCCCCGGCGACTCCGCGCCGCCTCCCCGTTGCGCGTGCCCCGCTCCCGTACAGTCGGGGCCGTGGTCTCCCAGCTCACCGGCGCCGGCCGGCGATTCGACCGGAACGGCGAACCCTTCCGGCGACGCAGCACGTTGCCGATCCTCATCGTCATCGCCGTCCTCGCCGTGATCGCGGTCGCGACGTGGGCCCGCGCGATGTCCTCGCAGGAGGAGACCGCGGCCCCCGTCTCCTGCCCGCCCCCGGGCCCGGCGACGTCCGCGGCGCCCGCATCGGCCGGCGCTGCGGCGCGCGCCGGTGCGACCACGCCCGCACCGGCACCGAGCCGGTTCGACATCGTCTCCCCCGACGACCTCGTCTCGGTCCGGCCCGCGCCCCTGGCCGCGTCGACCGTGCGCGTGCTCAACGCCTCAGGTCAGGCGGGCCGCGCGGAGACCACGTCGAACAAGCTGACCGACTACGGCTTCGCGACTCCGCCGACCGGCGCCTACGGCAACGACACGGTGTATCCGGAGATGGCGTGCCAGGCGCAGCTGCGGTTCGGCGACTCGGGCCGGGCCGCGGCGGCGGCCGCGTGGGTGATCGCGCCCTGCGCGGAGCTCATCAACGACGGCCGGCGGGACAACTCCGTCGACCTGGTCCTCGGGACGTTCTTCACGGACCTCGAGCCCGGCACCGATGCGCAGGAGATCCTGCGCATCCTGCGCGCCGCCCCGGCGGGGGCCGCGGACGGCGGGGCCAACCCCGCGCTGGTCGCCGCGGTGCACAGCCAACCCTGCAACCGGTGACCTGGATCTAGAGCGCCTCGAGGCCCCCGGCGCTGCGCAGCAGCGCGATCATCCGGTCGGCGATACCCGGCGCGACCGCCAGCGTCAGGGCGCCGTCCGCGCCGGTGGAGCCGATGTCGGGCACCATGACCACGGCGCCCGCCTCCTGCGCGATCAGCGCGCCCGCCGCCCAGTCCCACACGTTCAGCCCGTGCTCGTAGTGGGCGTCGGCGCGTCCGGCGGCCACCATGCACAGGTCGAGCGCGGCCGAGCCGATCCGCCGCACATCGCGCACCTCCGGCAGGAGCTGCGCGAGCACCCGCCCCTGTTTCTCCCGCCGCTCCCGCGCGTAGCCGAATCCGGTGGCCACGAGCGCCAGACCGGGATCCGTGATCGGGTTGGCGCGCAACTCGCGGACGGCGCCGTCCGCGGAGATCTCGCGGGCCCCACCGCCCCGCACGGCGGCGTAGACCGTCCCCTGCACCACGTCCGCGACGGCGCCCGCCACGGAGACGCCGTCGACCTGGGCGCCGAGGGAGACTGCGTAGGCCGGGACGCCGTAGAGGAAGTTGACGGTGCCGTCGATGGGATCGACGACCCAGCGGACGGCGCCGGGCTCCCCCGGGTCCCCGCCGAACTCCTCACCGAGCACGGTGTCCTGCGGCCGGAGTTCGGCGAGCCGCTCGCGCACGAAACGCTCGGTCTCGGTGTCCACGACGGTGACGGGATCGGTCGGCGTCGACTTCGTGCTCACCCCGTCCGGGGACGTCCCGCGGTCACCGTCGAATGCGTTGGCTCCGAATACCTCCGCCCGGCGGGCCAGCACCCGCTGCGCGGCTTCCGTGACGACGGCGACGGCGATCTCGGACAACTCCCACCGGTTGTGTTGCACGGCCTCCACAGAACCACAATCCGCGGTAGTTTGTCAGCGCCGGGGGCACCCGGGAACAGGACGAGACGTCCGGCACTTCGAGGGATGCGGAGCGAGTACATGGCGGAGAATCTGGGGTTCGGCGTCGATATCGGCGGCAGCGGGATCAAGGGCGGCGTCGTCGACATGGACACCGGGGATCTGGTCGGCGAGCGCTTCAAGGTTCCCACTCCCCAGCCGTCCACGCCGGGCGCGTGCGCCGGTGCCGTCCGCGAGGTGATCAGCCACTTCGGCTGGGAGGGCCCCGTCGGCATCACGGTGCCCGCGGTGGTGACCAGCGGCACGGTGCGCAGCGCCGCGAACATCGACGCGGGCTGGATCGGCACCGACGCGAACGAGCTCTTCACCTCCACTCTCGATCTGCCCGTTACGGTGCTCAACGACGCCGACGCGGCGGGGCTCGCGGAGGACCGGTACGGCGCGGGACGCGACTTCGACGGGGTGATCCTGCTCCTGACCCTGGGCACCGGCATCGGCTCCGCCCTGATCCACCGCGGAACCCTCGTGCCCAACACCGAGTTCGGTCATCTCGAAGTCGACGGCAAGGAGGCCGAGCACCGCGCCGCGAGCTCGGTGAAGGAACGCCGCGAGTGGAGCTACGAGAAGTGGGCGGGACAGGTCAGCCGCGTCTTCCGCGAGTACGAGAAGCTGCTGTGGCCGGACCTGTTCATCGTCGGCGGCGGGATCAGCCGCAAGTCGGAGAAGTGGGTGCCGTTGCTGGAGGTGAAGACGCCCGTCATCCCGGCGAAGCTGCTGAACACGGCGGGCATCGTGGGCGCCGCGATGGCCTCGCGGCGCGACTGATTCCGGTCGGTTCTCCCGCTTTGACCGCAGGTGAATGCGGGCGGAGCAGCCGAATCGTTACAATGGGGGTCCGGCGTCGACACGCCGGACCAGACGCCGGACCTCCTCACCCGGACGCCGCAGCCACCACCGACGCCCCGTACAGCGCGGGAACGGTGCTGTTGTCGCGCCGTGGCGGAGTCCTCCGACGCACGCAGGCACAGTAGGAAAGGGCGTAAGTGGCAGCGACGCAGACCAGCTCCAGCGCACCGTCGGCAGACGGCGTGGACGGTTCGGCCACCTCGGCGGAGACCCCCGCCAAGAAGACCACCGCCAAGAAGGCACCCGCGAAGAAGGCCCCGGCCAAGAAGGCGGCGGCGAAGAAGGCACCCGCCAAGAAGGCGCCCGCGAAGAAGGCGGCGGCCAAGAAGGCGGCCGGCCCGGCGAAGCGGACCGCGAAGAAGGCCGCGGGCAAGAAGGACGCCTCCGCGGCCGGCATCGACGGTGGCGCCGAGGACGAGATCGATCCCGACCTCGACGGCGATCCCGATCCCACCGAGCTCTCCGACGAGGACATCGCTCTCGAGGCGGACGACACCGACGACGCGGCCGATGGCGCGCAGCCCAAGAGCGCCGTCACCAAGCCCGCGCCCGCGGACGAGGAGGACGAGGAGCCGTCCGCGGCCGACAAGGCGTCCGGCGACTTCGTCTGGGACGAGGAGGAGTCCGAGGCGCTGCGGCAGGCCCGCAAGGACGCCGAGCTCACCGCCTCCGCCGACTCGGTGCGCGCCTACCTCAAGCAGATCGGCAAGGTCGCGCTGCTCAACGCCGAGGAGGAGGTCGAGCTCGCCAAGCGGATCGAGGCCGGCCTGTTCGCCGAGCAGCAGATCAACCGCTGGCTCGAGCGGGGCGAGAAGCCCGCGATCGGCATCCGGCGCGACATGAACTGGATCGCCCGCGACGGCAACCGGGCGAAGAACCACCTGCTCGAGGCCAACCTGCGCCTCGTGGTCTCGCTGGCCAAGCGGTACACCGGCCGCGGCATGGCCTTCCTGGACCTGATCCAGGAGGGCAACCTGGGCCTGATCCGCGCGGTCGAGAAGTTCGACTACACCAAGGGCTACAAGTTCTCCACGTACGCCACCTGGTGGATCCGCCAGGCGATCACTCGCGCCATGGCCGACCAGGCCCGCACCATCCGCATCCCGGTGCACATGGTCGAGGTCATCAACAAGCTCGGCCGCATCCAGCGCGAGCTGCTCCAGGACCTGGGCCGCGAGCCCACGCCGGAGGAGCTGGCCAAGGAGATGGACATCACGCCGGAGAAGGTGCTGGAGATCCAGCAGTACGCGCGTGAGCCCATCTCGCTGGACCAGACCATCGGCGACGAGGGCGACAGCCAGCTCGGCGACTTCATCGAGGACTCCGAGGCCGTGGTGGCGGTGGACGCGGTCTCGTTCACCCTGCTGCAGGACCAGCTCCAGTCTGTGCTCGACACCCTCTCCGAGCGCGAGGCCGGCGTGGTCCGCCTGCGCTTCGGCCTCACCGACGGCCAGCCGCGCACTTTAGACGAAATCGGTCAGGTCTACGGCGTCACCCGCGAGCGCATCCGGCAGATCGAGTCGAAGACGATGAGCAAGCTGCGGCACCCGTCGCGCTCGCAGGTCCTCCGCGACTACCTGGACTGAGCGCGTCCCGCTTTTCGTCCGCTGCTCCCGCGATCGCCCCGGCGATCGGGGGAGCAGTCTCGTTCCGGGGGGGGTACCGACAGTGCCTCAGGCCGACGCGCGCTCCCCTCGCCCCGCGACCCACAACGGCCCGGTGACCAGCCAGATCACGGTGATCACCCCGAGCGTGCCGAAGCCGGTCATCAGGTCATCGCGTTGCGCATCGTCGGCCACGGTGTAGCCCAGCCCCAGCGTGACGACCCCCGCGATCGCGACGGCGCCGAGCCAGCGGGAGAAGTCGGCCCACTCCTTGCGCGTGCGCTCGGGACCGAGCTTCGGCACCGTCCGCGGCGCGGGACCGCCGGCGAACCGGTGCGCGAAGCGCTCGTCCGCCCAGGCGATCATGCGGTGCCCGAACATGACGGTGCACCCGAGGTAGATCCCGGCGAGGCGGTGGGCGAATCCGACCTCGCCACCCCGGTACAGGTCGGCCGCGACGGCGGCGATGAGGACCACGTCCAGCACCGGGACGAGTGCCAACGTCACCGTCGCGGCGCGACGCAGCCGCAGGACGTAGCGCAGGGCGAGACCGCCGACGACGAGCACCCAGAAGCCGATCTCGCAGGCGGCGATGGTCCACAGCACCGGACTGTTCAGCTCTCTCATGCCCTGCACTGTGCCGGGCACGCGCCCGGTCGTCGTCCCCCCGCCGGCGCCCGCCCCTCCCCCGTTCGGGGGACCCGTCGGCGCCCCCGATGTGCTGCAATGGGCGAATGAAACCGGTGCGGGGCAGGTGGTCGTCGGAGTACGCCGCCGTGCCGGCCGTCGGGATCTGCCTGGTGGGGGCGGTGCTGTGGGCGGCGGGCGGATGGTCGGCCCGCACCGAGACGGAGGCCTTCTACCCCTGGCAGGTCAAGGCGGGGCTGCTCTGCGGCGCGCTCGCGATCCAGTTGCTGGCGCGGCGCCGCCCGGCCGTCGCCTTCGGGCTCATGCTGGCGCTGGTCGCCTGGGATCTGCCGTTCGGGCCGTCGGTGGTGCTGTGGATCGCCCTGTCCGACGTGATCTACCTCGCGGTGGCGACGGGGACCGACCGGCTGCGGGACGTGGTCTCGTGGACCGTGCTCGTCCTGACCGTCGGGCTCGTGGCCGGCGCGATCGCGCTCGCGGGGGTGAAGGCCGGGATGTACGCGATGCTCGTCCTGGCCGCGATCGCGTGGTCGCCGATCGGCTACGGCCGGGCCGTGCTGGCCTATCGCAGGCTCGCCGAGGTGGAACGGGACGAGGGCGAGGCCCGGCGCGCCACCGCGCTGGCGGACGAGCGCCGGCGCCTGGCCCGGGAGCTGCACGACACCGTCGCCGGGCACCTCTCGGCGGTCGCCATCCTCGCCGACGCGGCGCAGCGCACGCCGCGCGATCCCGCGGTCCTGCAGTCGATCCGGTCCGGCAGCCTGGCCGCGCTCGAGGAGATGCGGGCCACGATCAACCTGCTCACCTCACCCGACGACGCCGCGGTGCGCACGACCCTCGCCTCCCTGGAGCCGCTCATCGAGACCGCGGGGGCGGCCGGCGTCTCCGTCCGGCTCAGCCTGCCCGACGGTGCCCTGCCGACCGCCGTCGAGGCCGCGCTCACGCGGATCCTCGGTGAGGTGATCACGAACGCCACCAAACACGCCCCCGGTGCCGCGCTGGACGTCGTCGTCGAGTCGGACCGGGAGGAGATGACCATGATCGCCACCAATCCCCTGCCCGGCGCGGGGTGGTCGGAGGGGTCCGGCAACGGGCTGCGCAACATCGCCTTCCGCGCCGAGTCCATCGGCGGCTCCGCGACAGCGGGACCGTGCGGCGGCCTCTGGCAGGTCCGCGCGACGATCCCCGTGGCGGTGGCGCGGTGACCGTCACCGTCGTCCTGGCGGACGACCACGCCGCGATCCGGGCCGGCCTGCGCCTGCTCCTGGAGTCCACCGGGGAGGTCCGGGTGGTCGGCGAGGCCGCCGACGGTGCCGCCGCCCTGCGCCAGGCCCGCGCCCTGCGCCCGGACGTGGTGCTGATGGACGTGCGCATGCCGCGGGTGGACGGGCTGGCTGCCACGGCGTCCGTGGTGGCCGAGACCGACTGCGCGGTGCTCGTGCTGACCACCTTCGACCTGGACGACTACGTTCTCGGCGCGCTGAACGCCGGCGCCAGCGGCTTCCTGCTCAAGTCGGCCGGCGGCGACGAGCTGATCCGCGCCGTCCTCGCGGTCGCCGCCGGCGACGCCGTGCTGGATCCGAAGGTGACCCGCGCGGTGATCGCGGCGCTCCCCCGGCCCGGCGCCGCTCCCGCGCCCGTCGACCTCGGCGCGCTCACCGACCGCGAGCGCGACGTGCTCGCGGGCCTCGGCGAGGGCCTGTCTAACCAGCAGATCGCGCGACGCCTCGACATCGGCGAGGCGACCGTCAAGACGCACGTCTCCCGCGTGCTGATGAAGCTCGGCGTCCAGTCGCGCGTCCAGGCCGCCGTGATCGCCGCGCAGACCGGTTCCGGCGCATAGCCTCCTATAGCATCACCCGCTATCCTGATCTCATGGCCAGGACGATCAGCCAGGCGGAACTGCGCAACGGCAGCGCGGGCGTGATGGATGCACTCGAAGCGGGTGATGCCTTCATCATCACGCGCAACGGGCGGCCGGTCGGGGAGCTGCGTCCGATCCGCGCAACGCGCGAGGTCACCACGACAGAACTGAAGCGCCGTTTCGCCAGGTTCGCGGTCGCCGCGACCGGGGCCGAGGAACGAGCGGAGATCGATGCCGGGTTCGGAGCGGAACGCCTCGATGACTGACGGCGCCGCGACCGCACGGCACGCCGTCGGCCTGCTCGACACCTGCGTCCTCATCGACATCGAGCGCATCGACGAGTCCGAGCTACCCGTGATCGTCAAGATCAGCACCGTCACACTCGCAGAACTAGGACTCGGTGTCGCCATGGCGTCCGACGCGCCGACCCGCGCTCTGCGCACCGAACGGCAACTGGAGGTCGAGCACACGTTCGACGCCCTGCCGTTCGACTCCGCGGCAGCGCGAAGGTTCACAACAATGGCCTCCTTGATCACCGCCGCCGGTCGCAGCCCGAAGCCGCGCAAGGTCGATCTGATGATCGCAGCGATCGCGTCCGTCCACGGGCTCCCCCTGTTCACGAGCAACGCGAGCGACTTCGCCGGGCTGGAATCGGTGCTGACGACGGTTCCGGTCGGGCCCAGCGCGGCCGAGTAGATCCGAGGTTGCGTCGCCGCTCCGCGCGCCGAAGCATCCTGCGGGCTTGACCTCAAGAATACTTCAGGTTGTCTGATGGAGTCGTTCCAGAAAAACGACTCCAGGAGACACCATGACCGCCATCGACAGTCCCGCACCGTCGACCTTCCGCCTCAACCGCACGACCGCCGTCCTCGGCACCGTCGTCCTCGCGCTGCTCGCCAACCTCGTCCTGTGGCTCGCCGGCCTCGCCGCCGGCGGCGACTTCACCATGACCGATCCCGACGGCGCCCGCGCCTCGGTGGCGCCGGGCGGCGTCGTGCTGATGACGGTAGCGCCGCTCGCCGTCGGCATGACCGCCGCGGTGCTGCTCTCGAAGCTGTGGGCGCCGATCCTGCGCGTCGCGGCCGTCGTCGGCGCGGCGGCGTCGTTGGGCACCATCGCGGGAACACTCGCCGCGGACTTCGACGGTGCCTCCACGACGACGCTCTCGCTCATGCACGTGGTGATCGCCGCCGTGCTGGTGACCGCCCTCGAGGCCCTCTACCGGCGGGTGCGCTGACCGCGGGCCGTCCCACCATCACCCGATGGGACGGCCCGCAGCGGATCCGTACCCTCGTCCCCTCACCGGGCGAGGGTACGGATCCAGTTCCGGGTGGTGGCGGGGTCGATCACGTCGTCGAGTTCGAACGTGGTGGCGGCGTGCAGGGCCCGGCCGCGCTGGTACGCCAGCGCGAGCAGCTGGTCGAACAGCTCCGCGCGGGCGGCCTCGTCGGGCGCGGCGGCGAGCTCCTTGCTGAAGCCCAGCCGCACGGCGCCCTCCAGGCCCATGCCGCCGATCTCGCCCGTCGGCCAGGCGACGGTGAACTGCGGGGCGTGGAAGCTGCCCCCGGTCATCGCCATCGCCCCGAGTCCGTACCCCTTGCGCAGCACGAAGACTCCCACGGGCACCGTGAGCCGCGCGCCGAGCACGAAGAGCCGGGAGAACCGCCGGACGGTCGCCTGCTCCTCCGCCTCCGGTCCGACCATGAACCCCGGTGTGTCGCACAGCGAGATCACCGGGAGACCGTGCGCCTGGGCGAGTTCCAGGAAGTCGGCGAGCTTGTCGGCCCCCTCCGCGTCGATCGCGCCGCCGAGGTGCCGGGTGCTGTTCGCGATGAGCGCGTAGGGCTTCCCCTCGACCCGGACCAGCGCGGTGATCACGCCCACGCCGTAGTCGCGGCGCAGCTCCAGGGTCGAATCCTCGTCGACGATCGCGGCGATCGCGGACCGGACGTCGTACGCACGCAACCGGTTCTCCGGGACCACGTGGCGGGCGATCCGGGGGTCGGGCGCGGTCCAGGTCTCGACGGGGCCGGTGAAGTAGCCGAGGTACCGCCGGGCGCGGTCCACCGCGTCGGCCTCGTCGTCGGCGACGACGTGCACGACGCCGTTGCGCCGCTGCACGTCGATCGGACCGATCGCCTCGGGCCGGAACTCACCGAGCCCGCCGCCGGAGATCATCGCGGGACCGCCCATGCCGATGTTCGCGTCGGGGGTCGCGATGATCACGTCGCAGATGCCGGCGAGCGCGGCGTTCCCGGCGAAGCACCGGCCCGAGACTACGGCGATCAGCGGGACGCGGCCGCGGAGCGCGCCGAGCGACCGGAAGGTCGGAACATCCAGGCCCGCGACGATGTCCAGATCCGTATCGCCGGGGCGGCCGCCGCCGCCCTCCGCGAAGAGCACGATCGGCACGCCGCGCCGCTCGGCCACGTCGATGAGCCGGTCGGTCTTGGCGTGGTTGCGCCACCCCTGCGTGCCGGCGAGGACCGTGTAGTCGTAGGAGATCACCATCGCCTCGGCGCCGCCGATGGTCGCGAGGCCGCCGATCAGCCCGTCCGCGGCGCCCGTCGCGATCAGGTCCTCCTCCGACCGGCGGGCGCGCTGCGCCGGCAGGAGGAGCGCTCCGTACTCGGCGAAGCTGCCCTCGTCCACGAGGTCGGCGATGTTCTCCCGCGCCGTGCGCCGGCCGATCCGCCGCCGCTTGGCGACGGCCTCGGGCCGGCCCTCGTCGAGGGTCACGCGGTGCCGCTCGCGCACCTCGTCGAGGTCCGCGCGGGACCGGTCGAGATCCAGTGCGTCCGAACCGGCGTCGTCCGCCACGGAGCCGCCGGCGGGGAGATAGGTGAGCAGCGGGGTCCCGGCGGTCACGGTCTGCCCCGGCCGCACCAGCACCTCGCCGACGGTGACGGGCACCGCCAGGACCTGCTCGTGCTCCATCTTCATCGCCTCGAGCACCACCAGGGCGGTGCCCGGTTCGGCCGCGGCACCCGCCTCCGCCACGGCGACGACGGTGCCGGTCAAGGTCGCGGTGAGCACGTCCCCGTCGAGGTCCACGACGGGCGGGGCGGCCGCGTCGGCCGCGTCCGCCTCGGGGAGGAGGTCGCCGATCCGGCGCGCGAGGTATCCGGTGTCGACGGGGCCCGAGCGGAACTCGGGGTCGGCGAGGACGGCGCGCAGCAGCCCGAGGTTGGTCCCGGGCCCCTCGATCATGAACTCCGCGAGCGCCGCATCGGCCTTCGCGAAGGCGCGAGCCGGGGTGGCGGCCCGCACTATCACCTTGGCGAGCAGCGAGTCGTAGCGGGCGGAGGTGGTCAGGCCGGGCCGGCCGTAATCGTCCACGCGGACCCCGGGGCCGGTCGGCGGGGTGTAGCCGGCGAGGGTGCCGGCGGAGGGCAGGACGGTGCCGTCGCGCTGGGGCTGCTCCAGGTTGACGCGCGCCTGCACGGCGGTCCCGTGGGCCGCGGCGGGCGCACCGTCGACGACGCCGTCGCGGCAGCCGATCGCGGGCGGCAGGCCGAGTTCGCCCAGCGGCGCGCCCTCCGCGAGGGCGAGCTGCGCGGCGACCAGGTCGACGCCGGTGACCTCCTCGGTCACGGTGTGCTCCACCTGGATCCGGGGGTTGACCTCCAGGAACACAGCGGCACCGTCTCGCACGAGGAACTCGACCGTCGCGAGCCCCCGGTAGCCGGCCGCGGCGCACAGCCGCGCGGCGTGACCGTGCAGTTCCGCGCGCAGCCCGTCGTCGAGCGCCGGCGCGGGCGCCACCTCGATGAGCTTCTGGTTGCGGCGCTGCACGCTGCAGTCCCGGTCGCCGAGGGCGACCGCCGCGGCGCCGTCGCCGATCACCTGGACCTCGATGTGCCGGGCGCCGGTCTGCAACTCCTCCGCGAAGACGCGGCCGTCGCCGAAGCCCAGCTCCGCCTCGGAGACGCAGGCACGGTAGGCGGACTCGAGTTCCTCGTCGAACCGGGGGCCGGGCAGCACGGCGCGCATGCCGCGCCCGCCGCCGCCGGCGACCGCCTTGATCATCACTCCGGCCGGGCGGCCGGCGGCGAAGGCGCGCACCGTCGCCAGATCCACCCCGCCGTCCGTGGCCGCCGGTACCGGCACGCCCGCGGCGACGGCCGCGGCCCGCGCGGCCGCCTTGTCGCCGAAGGTGCGCAGCACGCCGGGGTCCGGGCCCACGAAGGTGAGGCCGGCGGCCGCGCAGGCCGAGGCGAAATCGGCGTTCTCCGCGAGGAAGCCGTAGCCGGGGTGCACCGCGTCCGCGCCGGTGCTCGCGGCGGCCGCCAGCACGGCGTCCTGGTCGAGGTACGCGGCAGGGCCGGACCCCGCGAGCGCGACCGCGTCGTCGGCGGCGGCGACGTGCGGGGTGTCCGCGTCGTCCGCGGCGTAGACCGCGACCGTCGGCACTCCGAGTTCCCGCGCGGTGCGGATGATCCGGAGCGCGATCTCGCCGCGATTGGCGATGAGCAGCTTCACTTGTCGTTCCCTTCGCCCGTGATCCGAGCTGCTGTGTCGTTCGCGGCCCCGTCGGCGTTCCCGCCCGGAGCCGCGTCGGCGATCCGGGCGGCCCGCTCGAACAGGTCCCCCTTGCGCACCTTGCCCGTGGCCGTCATCGGCAACGCGTCGACGATCACGAAATCGGGCACCTTGTAGCCCGCCATGTTCTCCCGCGCCCACGCCGTCAGCTCGTCGACCTCCACCGGCCCCGCGGAGACGACGAAGGCGAGCGGGACCTGCCCCTTCCGCGGATCCGGGCGCGGCACCACCGACACCGAGCCGATCGCCGGGTGGGCCTTGAGCAGCGCCTCGACCTCCGACGGGAACACGGACATGCCGTTGACCTTGATCATCTCCTTCGTGCGCGCGAGGTAGTGCAGGGCGCCCCACTCGTCGATCCTGCCGACATCGCCGGTGTGCAGCCAGCCGTCGCGCACGGCCTCGGCGGTCGCCTCGGGCCGCCGGTGGTAGGCGGTGAGGATCGACTCGCTGCGGACCACGATCTCCCCGGTCTCGCCGAGCGGGACGGGCGCACCGTCGGGGCCGACGATCAGGATGTCCGTGCCGGGCACGGGGAGCCCGCAGAAGACGGGGTCCGACGTGAGGTCGCGGTCGTCCTCCTGGAAGCCGAGGGTGAAGGTGTCGGCGGTGTGCGTCTCGGTCATCCCGTACGAGGCCTCGCGGAGCACGCCGCCGGTGAGCTCGCGCCACCGGGCGCGCAGCTCGGGGGTCAGCTTGAGCACGAAGGACACCGCGAGCGGATTGATCAGCGAGCGGAAGGCGGCACCGTCGAACCCCGGTAGGTCCATCATCTCGACGTAGTTGTCGACGGTGGCCACGGTGTCGGTGACGCCGTGCCGGGCGATGAGCGCGGCGGCGGCCGTCGGGTCCCACCGCGTCATGAGGACGACGGTCTGGCCGTTGAGCAGGGGCTTGAGGATGCCGAAATCCTCACCGGCGATCCAGAAGACGGGCAGGAAGTTCAGTCCGACGGACCCCGGGGCGCCGATCGGTCCGCCACCGGACAGGGTCGCGGTCGCCGCCGTGTAGGCCATGTGCCGCTGGGTGTGCTCGCACCCCTTGGGCAGGCCGGTGGTACCGCCGGTGTAGTTGAGCGCGGCGAGGGCGTCGGGATCCGCCTCCCGGTCGGGGGCACGGTCCGCCCCGAGCACGCGATGCCAGTCGCTGCGCGGGTCGGGCGCGGTGTCGAAGGGCACCGGGACGTCGGCCGGGATCGCCGTGTCCGCCAGGAGGTCCCCGAGGGCGGTGGCGAGCACGGTGTGCACGGCCGTCTCCGCGCGCACCGACTCCACGAGGTCCAGCAGGTCGGTCTGCGCGAGCAGCACGCCGACCTCCGCGTCCTGCAACTCGTGCTGCAGCTCGCGCCCCTTGAGCAACGGGTTGACCGGGACGTGCACCGCGCCGAGCTTGAGAATGCCCAGCATGGCGATGGAGAACTGCGGGCAGTTCCCCAGGTACACCCCGACCGCGTCGCCGGCCCGGACGCCGAGGGAGGCCAGCAGGCCGGCGAACCGGTCGGACAGCTCGTCGAATTCGGCGTAGCTCACGTCCCGCCCGTAGAAGGCGATCGCGACCTGCTCCGGACGCTGCCGCGCCCAGTGCCGCAGGTGCGCGGTCATCGTCGGTGTCCCCGCGGGGTATTCGACGGTGCGCGGAACCTGCGCCGGCCAGTTCCGTGCACGCAGGGCGTTCACCTCCGCAGCGGCGGCGTCGAGGGCGAGCACCCGGTCGGTGGTCTCGGTCACGATGGCTCCTTCGCCGACCGGCACGTCAGATGCCGATCAATCTCTCTGCAACGCGGATCTGGTCCGCGATGAAGCGCTCGCGCTCGGCCGCGCTGCCGCGGGCCACGCGCTTGGCGCCGTGGTGGATGGTGTCGTTGAGGATGCGGACCAGGTCCGCCGGGGCGAGGCACAGGTCGACGGTGCCGGGATCGAGCGCCGACAGGTACGCGGTGTACCGCCGGTGCGTGCGCCGCATCAGCCGGTCCCAGATCTCCCCCACGTCCTCACGGATCGGGGCCATCGCATCGAAGAGGGCGACGAGGCCGCCGTTCGCGAACACCCCGTCGGCGTACGCCCGCATCGTCGCGGCGATCACCTCCCGCGGGTCGGTGGTGTCGATCCCGTCGAGCGACTGCGTGGCCTCGAGCTCCGTGGCGACCCGGTCCACCACGGCCAGGAGGATCTCGTCCTTCGACCGGAAGTAGGCGTAGAAGGTGGGCCGCGAGGTCTGCGCGCGGGCCGCGATGATCTCGACCGTGGTGGCTGCGTAGCCGAGGTCGTCGAAGCACTCGGCCGCCGCCCGGAGGAGTTCCTCCCGGCGGGCGGCGCCGGCGTCCTTGCGGTGCGCGCGGGCCCGCTCCTGCGATTGACTGACCGTCACGCTCACGAGTGTGCTCGGCTTCGTTCCACGCTTCAAGGACGCCGGCACCGGCTCACGCCGTGGCCGCCACTCCGGGGACCGCGTTCGGATCCTCGCGCACCGCCTTGCCGTTCGTCTCCTTCAGGAAGTACGCGCTCAGCAGCGTGATCAGGCCCATGGCCGCGAGGTAGACGGAGACGAACGTGCTCGACTGCGTCTCCGCGATGATCGCCGTCATGATCAGCGGCGCCACACCCGAGACGCCGACTGCGGCCAGCTGGTAGGCCAGCGAGGCGCCCGAGTAGCGGATCCGCGGCTCGAACAGCTCCGCCATGAAGGCCGCCAGCGGGCCGTAGGTGAGCGCCTGCCCGAAGCTCGAGACGAACATCGCGACCAGCAGCAGCCCCACGTTGGTGGTCTCGGCGAGCCAGAAGAACGGGAACGCCCAGGCGATGAGCACGGCGGCGCCGACGAGGATCAGCGGACGGCGGCCGACCCGGTCGGAGACGGCGCCGGCGGCCATGATCACCAGCGGCATCACCACGGACGTGGCCATCACGCACATCAGGATCGAGTTGCTGCTCATGCCGAGGCCGCCCGCCGAGGGCTTCTTGCTGCCGTAGCTGACGAACCCGGCGATCGAGACGTAGAAGGCGGAGTTGGTTCCGGCCAGCAGGCCGGCACCGAGCAGGATCTTGCCCCAGTGCTTGCGGATCGCCTCCGACAGCGGCGCGGCCGCGACGGCCTGCTTGCCCGCGTTCTTGGCCGCGACCTCCTTCTGCAGCGCCAGGAACTCCGGCGAGTCCTCGATCTTGTTGTGGATGTACATCACGACCGGCACCAGGATCGCGCTGGCCCAGAACGGCACGCGCCAGCCCCAGCTGAGGAAGGCGGCGGGGTCGAGAAGGGAGTTCATCAGGATCATCATGACGTTGCCGAGGACCAGGCCGAGGGGGACGCCCATCTGGCCGAAGGTGCCGGCGAAGCCGCGCTTCTTGGGGCCGGCGGACTCGGTCAGCAGCAGCACCACGCCGCCCCACTGGCCGCCGCACGCGAGACCCTGCACGAACCGCAGCGAGACCAGGAGGATGGGCGCGAGCGAGCCGATGGCGTCGGCCGTCGGCAGGCAGCCGATGAGGAAGGTGGCCAGGCCCATCGCGGTCAGGCACCAGATGAGCATCGGCTTGCGGCCGATCTTGTCACCGAAGTGCCCCGCGAGGATGCCGCCCAGCGGGCGGGCGACGAAGCCCACCGAGAACGTGGCGAAGGCCATCAGCGTGCCCATCAGCGATGACAGGCCCGGGAAGAAGACCTTGTCGAACACCAGGGCCGCGGCGGTGCCGTAGACGAAGAAGTCGTACCACTCGATCGAGCTGCTGATCAGCCCCGCGGTGAGCAGTTTGCCGTGCGACTTCTTCACCGGTGCCGCAGCACCGGGCTCGCTGGTCTGTGTCATGGATCGCCTTCCGTGATGGTTGTGACTCTGAACACATAGAATGCTTGACGTTGACGTTCATGTCAACTCCCGAGCGAGAACTCCTAAGCGTTCGCTTACGCAGATGAGGGTGTATTTCCGGATCGTCGGACCGGTTCTGCGCCGGTGACGGCACCGATCCCGTACAAAGAGCACATGGCACTCCTCGAACCCGACTTCCCGTCCGCCAACGGCCGCGACACCGTCCACGCCTGGATCCACACGCCGGTCCGCGAGCCCCGCGCGATCGTCCAGGTGATCCACGGCCTCGGCGAACACTCCCGCCGCTACCTACGACTGGTGGCCGCGCTCCTCGACGCCGGCTTCGTCGTGGCCGCGGAGGACCACGCCGGACACGGCGCGACCGCGATGGCCTCCGGCGTCTGGGGCGACGCGGGCGAGGACGCGGCCCACGTCCTCGTCGCCGACTCCGCAGCGCTCCGGGCGAAGGTCCAGGAGCTGCACCCGGACCTGCCCTACGTCGTCTTCGGGCACTCGATGGGGTCGATGATCGCCCGCGGACTCGCCACCGCGGCGCCGGACGGCATCGCCGGATTGGTGCTGTGCGGGATCGCCGCGCAGATCGCCGGGCTCGACGGCGGTGTGGACCGCGCGGCGCTCGCGGCCGAGCCGGACCAGGACGGCCCGGCGCCCGAGCACTACGTGGGGGAACTCTTCGCCGGCTTCGTCTCTCGCTTCGGCGCGGGTGCGGGGCCGACGGACTGGGTCGCCCGGGACGCGGACGTCGTCCGGGATCACGCGGTCGACCCGTTCAACAACTTCGGCGCGCCGCTGTCGACGCGCTTCCTCCGCGGCTTCATCGAGCTGTACGACGCCGCGAACGGCGAGGCCTTCTACGCGGCGCTCCGGCCGGAGACACCGGTCCTGGTCCTCGCGGGCGACCAGGACCCCGTCACCAACTACGGCGAGGGCGCCTACCACGTGGCGAACGCCCTCGTCGCGTCCGGACACCCCGACGTCCGCACCCGGGTCTACCCCGGGGTGCGCCACGAGGTGCACAACGAGCCCGAGACCCGCGACGACGTGGCGGCCGAGCTCATCGCCTTCGTCGAGCGGGTCACCGGCTGAGACGCCCCTCGCCCGGCGCGACGACGGAGCCCCGCCGCGGTCGGCGGGGCTCCGTCGTGGGTCGGGCGCAGGCCTATTCGGCGCGCAGCTCCCGCTTGAGGATCTTGCCGGTCGCGCCCTTGGGGAGCTCGGGCCGCAGGTAGTAGGCCCGCGGGTACTTGTACGCGGCGAGGTGCTCCTTCGCGTGCGCGGCGAGCCCCTCCTCGTCGAGGGTCGAGCCGGGACGCAGCACCACGTGCGCCACGACCTCCTCGCCCAGCCGGTCGTCCGGACGGCCGACCACGGCCGCCTCGACGACGTCCGGATGCGCGTAGAGCACCTCCTCCACCTCGCGCGGATAGACGTTGTAGCCGCCGCGCACGATGAGGTCCTTGAGCCGGTCGACGATGAAGAAGTAGCCGTCCTCGTCGCGGTACCCCAGGTCGCCCGTATGCAGCCAGCCGTTGCGCACCGCCTCGGCGGTGGCCTCCGGCCGCTTGTAGTAGCCCTTCATCACGTTGTGCCCGCGCACCACGATCTCGCCGATGTTGTCCTCACCGGGCGGGAGCTCGGCACCGTCGGTACCGACGGCCCGCATCTGCACGCCCCAGATGGGCTTGCCGATGGAGAGGACCTTGCGCTGCTCGGCGCTGATGTTGAAGGTGGCGGTCGAGGCGGTCTCCGAGAGGCCGTAGCCCTCGAGGATCGCCAGCCCCGGGAACTTCTCCTCGAAGGCGCGGATCACGCCGCCGGGGATCGACGCACCGCCCGAGACGGCGGCCCGCAGGCTGGAGACGTCGCGGCCCGCGAGGTCCACGCCGAGCAGCGCCACGTACATCGTCGGCACGCCCGAGAGCACGGTGACGCGGCGGCGCGCGATCACGTCGACGACCGCCTCCGCCTCGAACCGCGGCACCAGCGCGACCGAGCCGCCGTACCGGACCGCGGCGTTGAGCACGCTGGACAGGCCGAAGACGTGGAACAGCGGCAGCGCGCCGAGCGCCACGTCGTCGTCGTGCATCCCGAACAGCTGCGGCGCGATGGTGCAGTTCATGTAGAGCTCGAAGTGCGTGAGTTCGGCGCCCTTCGGCCGCCCGGTGGTGCCGGACGTGTAGAGCAGCACCGCGGTGTCGTCCGAGCTCGTCGGGTGGATCTCCCCCGTGTCCTCGCCGAGGAGTGTGCCGAAATCCCGCGTCCCCGACGGTGCCTCGCCCACGACCACGACGTCCGTCACTCCCGCCGCGGCGGCGCCGGCGCGGGCACCGTCGAGCGAGAAGGTGGACGTGATGAGCAGGCGCGCATCGCTGTCCGTGAGGTGGTACTCCACCTCACGGGCGGTGAACAGGGGGTTGAGCGGGACCATGGTCATGCCCGCCTTGAGGATGCCGAAGTAGGCGATCACGAACTGCGGCAGGTTCGGCAGCTGTACCGCCACCTTGTCGCCCGCGCCGAGCCCGGCCGCGAGCAGTCCGGCTGCGAGCCGGCCGGATTCGACGTCGACGGCGCGGTAGCTCAGCTCGGTGTCGCCGGCGAACAGCATGGGTGCGCCCGGGTTCGCGGACGCGGACTCGCGGAGCATCACCGCCAGGTTGAACGACATGTGATCACTCCCCCGCCAGCACGCGACGCGGCACGTCGACGAGCATCGTGTCGATCTGCTGCTGCGTCACCCCGCGTTCGAGGACGTACGGGAAGACGTCCTCGAAGACATGGGTGTAGTGCCACTGCAGCATGCCCGCCTTGACGTTCGGGTCGATCCAGTCGATGTAGCAGGAGGCGTCCTGCGACAGCACGATCTTCTCGGTGTAGCCGCGGCGCACCATCTCGATCAGTGTCTCGTTCCGCGCCTCGAAGGTGGTCTCGAGGTTGATGCCGAACCGGTCGAAGCCCAGGGTGAAGCCGGCGTCGGCGAGCGCCGAGAGGTGCTCGACGTCGGTCGAATCGCCGCTGTGGCCCAGCACGATCCGCGCGGGATCGACGCCCTCCTCGTCGCACATCACCCGCTTGACCAGCAGTCCCGTCTGCGAACCCGGGTGCGTGTGCACGGTGATCGGCACCCCGGTGGCGTTGTGCGCCTTGGCGACGGCACGCATCACCCGTTCGACGCCCTCGGTCAGGCCGTGCTCGTCGATCGCGCACTTGAGCATGCCCGCCTTCACGCCGGTGTCGGCGATGCCCTCCTCGATGTCGCGGATGAACATCTCCGCCATGGGATCCGGGAAGTCGATCCCCGTCATCGCCGTGAGCGCCGGGCCCCGGTACATGAAGTACCGGGGCACGTCCCGGTAGGTGTAAACGCCGGTCGCCGCAACGATCTTCACCGGCGTGCGCTCGGCGATCCGCTGGATGCGCGGGATGTAGCGGCCGAGGCCGACCACCGTCGGGTCGACGATGGTGCGCACGCCGGCGTCGTACGCCTTCTGCAGTTGGGCGACGGCGTCATCGGCCCGTGCGTCCTCGTCACCGAAGTCCTCGGGATAGTTCTGCTGGATGTCCGGGGTCAGCACGAAGATGTGTTCGTGCATCAGCGTGACGCCGATGTCGGCGGCGTCGACGTCTCCGGTGACGGTGTGGACGGCACTCATGATTCCTTCTTCCGACGGTGACGGGTGTCAGAGGGTGGGTCAGGCGGGGAGGTCGATCAGCCCCGCCAGCGCGGCGCGGTGCCGCCCGGGGGCGCCGAGACCGATCTGATCGGCCTTGGCGCGCTTGAGGTACAGGTGCACCGGCGCCTCCCACGTCATCCCGATGCCGCCGTGCAGCTGCACGGCCTCCTCGGCCGCCCGCACCGCGAGGTCCGAGCAGTAGGCCGCCGCGACGGCGACCGCGATGACGCTCTCCGGATCCTCGGGACCGAGCTCCGCGAGCGTGACGGTGGCCGACCGGGCCGCCGCCGCAGCGGATTCCGCATCCGCGTACAACTCGGCGAGACGGTGCTTGAGCGCCTGGAAGCCACCCACCACCCGGCCGAACTGCTTGCGATCCTTGAGGTACGCGACGGTCGTGGACACGCACCAGCGCGCCACCCCCGCCTGTTCCGCGGCGAGCAGCGCAGCACCGGTGAGCAGCCCCGCGCGGAGCGCGGCGGCGGCGTCGGTGGTGAGGACCGTGCCCGCCGCGCCGTCGAAGGTCACGTCGGCGACCTGCCGCGTCATGTCCAGCGAGGACACCGGAACCACCTGCGCCGCACCGGCGTCCACGGCGTAGAGGGCGCCGTCGGAGGCCGGGACGAGGAGCACGTCCGCCCCGATCGCGCCCGCCACGGACCGGACGGTGCCGGTGAGGGCACCGTCGGCGACGGGGACGGTGGGCACGGGCCCGTGCGGATCCACCGAGAAGGGCACCGCGAGCGCGGCGGACTTCTCGCCGGACGCGAGGGCCGCGGCGAGGTCGTGCGCGCCGGCGGCGAGCGCCGTGGCGGCCGCGATGCCCGCGGAGGTGAGGAAATCGCCGGCGGCGCAGGCGTACCCGAGCTCCTCGGCGACGACGCCCGCCACGGCCGCGCCGGCACCGGCACCGCCGTGCTCCTCCGGCACCAGCAGGCCCGCGACGCCCATCTCGGCGAGCTCGGCGTCGATGCCGGGCGCGGGAACGCCGTCGTAGGCGGCGATCAGGTCCGACGGTGCCGTGCGCCGCCCCACCAGGTCGTGCACGGCGGCCCGCAGGTCCTCCTCGACGTCGGTCAACAGCAGTGCGGGGGTGAAACTCACTTCGGCACGTCCTTCCACGGCAGGTCCTTGTCGACCCGGTGCTCCGGCGGCAGGCCCAGCACGCGCTCCGCCACGATGTTCTTGAGGATCTCGGAGGTGCCGCCCTCGATCGAATTGCCCTTCGCCCGCAGGTAGCGGTAGCCGGCGTCGCGGCCGTAGAAGTCGACCCGGTCCGGGCGGACCATCGTCCAATCGCCGTACCGCAGGCCGTCTTCGGCGAGCAGTTCGAGTTCGAGCCCGGACAGCTTCTGGTTCAGTCGCGCGAACGACAGCTTCATCGCGGCGCCCTCGGGACCCGGCTGGCCGGAGGCGAGCTTCTGGCCGAGCCGTTGCGCAGTGACCCGCGCGACCTCGCTGTCAACCCACAGCCGCAGCAGATCGTCGTGCAGTTCCGGCGTGCGCAGCTCGGGCCGCTCCCGCCAGGTCTTCGCGACGACGCCGATCATGCCCTCCTCGCGCTGCGCCGCGCGGCCGCCGATCGCGACCCGCTCGTTGTTGAGCGTGGCGTTCGCGACCTGCCAGCCCTGTCCGACCGCACCCAGGCGGTGGGCGTCGGGGATCCGCACGCCCTCGAGGAAGACCTCGTTGAACTCGGCCTCGCCGGTGATCTGGCGCAGGGGGCGCACGTCGACGCCCGGATCGGACATGTCGCACAGGAAGTACGTCAGGCCCTTGTGCTTCGGCAGGTCGGGATCGGTGCGGGCGACGAGGATCGCCCACTGCGCGTTGTGCGCGCCCGAGGTCCACACCTTCTGCCCGGTGACGATCCAGTCGTCGCCGTCGCGGACCGCGCGGGTCGCCAGACCCGCGAGGTCCGATCCCGCGCCCGGCTCGCTGAACAGCTGGCACCAGATCTCCTCGCCCGTCCACAGCGGGCGCAGGAACCGGTCGATCTGCTCCTCCGTACCGAACGACAGGATCGTCGGGGCGGCCATCCCGAGCCCGATCCCGTTGACGTGGCTGCGGTTGTCGGGGGCGCCCGCGGCGGCGAACCGCGCGTCGACCGCCTGCTGCAGGGACCGCGACAGCCCCAGACCGCCGCGACCCTCCGGGTAGGCGACCCAGGCCAGTCCCGCGTCGTAGCGCGCCCGCAGGAACTCGAGCGGGTCCGTCTGCGCCGGCGGGTGCGCCGCGAGGAAGTCGTCGACGCGCTGAGCGAGTTCGTCGGCCGTCGTCATCGGGCCTTCTTCGCGGCGACGCGCTTGAGCTCCGCCCGCGCCAGGGAGTTCTTGTGCACCTCGTCGGGACCGTCGGCGAACCGCAGGGTGCGGATGCCGGCGTAGGCCTCGGCCAGCGAGAAGTCCTGCGAGAGGCCGCCCGCGCCGTGCGACTGGATGGCCTTGTCGAGGATCCACTGCACCGTCTGCGGGGTGGCGATCTTGATCGCCTGGATCTCGGTGTGCGCACCGCGGTTGCCCACGGTGTCCATCAGCCACGCCGTCTTGAGGACCAGCAGGCGCAGCTGCTCGATCCGCACCCGGGACTCGGCGATCCAGTCCCGGATCACGCCCTGCTCCGAGAGCGGCTTGCCGAAGGCGGTACGGCCCGAGACCCGCTCGCACATCATCTCGATCGCGCGCTCGGCGACGCCGATCGAGCGCATGCAGTGGTGGATGCGGCCGGGCCCGAGACGGGCCTGCGCGATGGCGAAGCCGTCGCCCTCGCCGCCGATCAGATTGCTCGCGGGGACGCGGACATCGGTGAAGCGCAGCTCGGCGTGGCCGCCGTGGCTGTGATCGTCGTAGCCGAAGACCTCCATGCCGCGGAGGACCTCCAGGCCGGGGGTGTCGCGCGGGACGAGGATCTGCGACTGCTGGCGGTGGCGCTCGGCATCGGGCGCGGTCTTGCCCATGACGATGAAGATCTTGCAGTTCGGGTTCATCGCGCCGGTGATCCACCACTTGCGGCCGTTGATGACGTAGTCGTCACCGTCCCGGACGATCGACAGGCCGATGTTGGTGGCGTCGGAGCTGGCGACGTCGGGCTCGGTCATCGCGAAGGCCGAGCGGATCTCGCCGTTCAGCAGCGGCGTGAGCCACCGCTCCTTCTGCTCGGCGGTGCCGAACTCGTTGAGCACCTCCATGTTCCCCGTGTCGGGGGCGGCGCAGTTGAACACCGGGGGCGCGAGATGCAGGCTGCGGCCGGTGATCTCGGCGAGCGGGGCGTACTGCAGGTTGGTCAGGCCCGCGCCGTTCTCCCCCGGGAGGAAGAAGTTCCAGAAGCCGCGGCTGCGCGCCTCGGCGCGGAGCTCCTGCAGCACCGGGGCGCTGTCCCAGGCCCAGCGGTCGTCCAGCTCGCCCAGCTGGCGGTGGAAGGTCTCCTCCGCCGGGTAGACGTGGCTGTCCATGAAGTCGTTGACCTGCCCGATCAACTCGGTGGTCCTGGCGTCGTACGCGAATTCCATGTCAGTTCTCCTTGAGTGCCGAGATGCCGGCGTCGAGCAGCGGGTCCACGGCGGCGCCGGCGTCGGCGAAGCCGGCGCCCACGGTCTGGCCGTTGACGTAGCGGTAGTGGATGCCCTCGACGATGCCGGCGAGCTTGAAGCAGGCGAGGGCGAGGTAGAAGCCGAAGTCGCCCAGGTCGCGGCTCGACCCGGCGGCGTAGCGGTCGATGATCTGCTGCTCGGTGAGGAACCCGGGGGCCTCGCTCACGTCGCTGACGGTGCCGGCCGAGACCTTCGCGAGGCGGCCGTAGACCAGCATCAACGCGAGGTCGGTGAGCGAGTCGCCGATGGTCGCGAGCTCCCAGTCGACGACGGCGGCGGGCTCGTCCTGCGGCGAGACCAGCACGTTGTCGAGCCGGTAGTCGCCGTGCACGATCCCGGGCGCGGCGTCCGCGGGGACCCTGGCTTCGAGGGCGGCGAACAGTTCGTCGACCTTGGGCAGGTCGCGGGTGTGCGCCGCGGCGAACTGCTTGCGCCAGCGCTGCACCTGCCGTCCGAGGAATCCCTCGGGCCGGCCGTAGTCCGCGAGGCCGACGCTCGCCGGATCGACGTGGTGCAGGTCGACCAGCGTGTCCACGAGGCGCTCCGAGATCGTCCGGGTGCGGTCCGCTCCGAGGGCCACCAGCTCGCTCGCGCGGCGGTACGGCACGCCGTCGATCTCGCTCATGACGTAGAACGGCGCGCCGAGGACCTCGGGATCGTCGCAGAAGGCGTACATCACCGGCACCGGCACCGCGGTGCCGCCGAGCGCCGACATCATCCGGTACTCCCGGCTCATGTCGTGCGCCGTCGCCAGCAGCTTCCCGACGGGCGGGCGGCGCAGGATCCAGGACGAGGCACCGTCGGAGATGCGGTAGGTGAGGTTGGACTTGCCGCCCGCGATGAGGACGGCCTCCAGGTCCGAACCCGCGCCCTGCACGTGTTGCGGGAGCCAGGCGCCGAGGACCTCGAGGTCGAGGCCCGGGTGCTGCTCGGTCATCAGAAGACCACCACGGAGACCGTCTCGGCCACGCAGGACGGACGATCCGCGCCCTCGCGCTCGATGGTCACCTTCGCCACCACCTGCTGTCCGCCGCCGCCGGGCTCGACCGAGATCAGCTCGACGCCGGCGCGCACCCGCGAGCCCACGGGGACGGGCGACGGGAAACGAACCTTGTTGCAGCCGTAGTTCACCCCCATCTTCGTGCCCTCGACGGTGTAGACCTGCCACACCAGCATCGGGATCAGCGACAGGGTGAGATAGCCGTGCGCGATGGTCGAGCCGAACGGGCCGGCCGCGGCGCGCTCGGGGTCGACGTGGATCCACTGGTGGTCACCCGTCGCCTCGGCGAACTGGTCGATGCGCTGCTGGTCGATCTCGACCCAGTCGCTGTAGCCGAGGTGCTCGCCGACCGCGGCGCGCAGTTCTTCGAGTCCGTTGAGTACCCGCATGATCTTCTCCTAGTCCTTCGGTCCGCCGGCGACGTAGATGACCTGGCCGGAGACGAATCCGGCACCCTCGCTGGCGAAGAAGCTGGCCGCGTGTGCGATGTCGGCGGGTGCGCCGACGCGCTGCACCGGGATCTCCTTGGCCGCGGCGGTCTTGAAGTCCTCGAACGTGATGCCCATGCGCTCGGCGGTGGCGGCGGTCATGTCCGTGGCGATGAAACCGGGGGCGATCGCGTTGGCGGTGACGCCGAACCGGCCCAGCTCGAGCGCGAGGGTCTTGGTGAAGCCCTGCATGCCGGCCTTGGCGGCCGAGTAGTTGGCCTGGCCGCGGTTGCCGAGCGCGGAGGTCGACGACAGGTTGACGATGCGGCCCCAGCCCTCCTTGGTCTGGTACTTCTGCACCTCGCGCGACATCAGGAAGGCGCCGCGCAGGTGCACGCCCATCACCGAATCCCAGTCGGAGACGGTCATCTTGAAGAGCAGGTTGTCGCGGATGATGCCCGCGTTGTTGACCAGGATGGTGGGCGGGCCGAGCTCCTC
Source organism: Tsukamurella sp. II2bb (assembly GCF_057815145.1). NCBI lineage: Bacteria > Bacillati > Actinomycetota > Actinomycetes > Mycobacteriales > Tsukamurellaceae > Tsukamurella > Tsukamurella sp. II2bb. Next base: position 202,630 of record NZ_JBYPZI010000008.1, on the reverse strand, counting down.
GGCGACGCGGGTCACGGCCGCGGTCACCTTCTCCTCGTCGGCCACGTCCACGCCCACGCCGATCGCCCGGCCGCCGGCGGCGGTGATCCGGTCGGCGACCTGCTGGCAGGCGGCCTCGTCGAGGTCGAGGACGGCGACGGCGTGACCGTCGGCGGCGAGGCGGGCGGCCACCTCGGCACCGATGCCGCGGGCGGCTCCGGTCACGATGGCGATGCGCTGGGTCATGAGAACTCCTTCTGTGGGGACGTGCTCCGGGCGAGGGCGGGGACGAGCTCCGCCAGGGCCGCCCGGGTGGTGACGGGATCGGTGTGATGGACGGCGCGGATGCCGAGCGCGGCGGCACCGTCGATATTGGGCGTCGCGTCATCGATGAACGCGGCGCGCTCCGGCGGGACGCCCAGGGCGTCGAGCGCCAGGGTGAAGATGGCGGGATCCGGCTTGCGGAGCCCCACCTCCTCCGAGATGATCACCGGCGCGAACAGCGCGGCGAGTCGCTCACGGGGATAGAGGTTTCCACCGCCCCAGCTGTTGGAGACGATGGCCACGGGCACGCCCGCGGCGCGCAGGTCCTCGGCGAGCTCCCACATCGCCGGGTCCTCCTGGATCCGGGCGAACATGCGGCGCAGCACCCCGTCGGGATCGACCGGCGCACCGGAGACGGTGCGCAGCGCCGCGGCGAACTCCGCGTCGAACTCGGCCTCCGGCAGCTCACCGGTCTCGAGGCGGTGGATGGGGCTGCCCGCCGCCGCGTCGCGGCCGAGCCAGGCCTTGAGCGTGGCGGTGAAGCTCGCGGGGTCGATGCCCTCGTCGGCGATCCACGCCTCGATGCTGTGCCGCATCGGTTCCGTGAGGACCCCGCCGTAGTCGAACAGCACGGCATCCACCGCTCGCCCCGCGGTGCCCGACGGTGCCGCCGTCACCGGTCCGCCTGGTAGACCACGCGGCCCACGGTAGTGCCGTCGGCGAGGCGCTGCAGGCCGTCCGGCACCTCGTCGAACGAGAGGCGCTCGCTCACGAGCGGATTGACCAGGCCCCGGTCGGCGAGGGCGGTGAGGTCGTCGTGGCACTGCTGCACCGCGGCGGGGTCGAAGCTGTTGTACAGGCCCCAGTGCAGGCCCACGATCGAGTAGTTCTTGATCAGGGCGTGGTTCAGGGCCACCTCCTGGATCGTGCCGCCGGCGAAGCCGACCACGAGGATCCGGCCCTCGAAGGCGATGCACTTGGTGGAGCGCTTGTAGGTGTCGCCACCGACCGGGTCGTAGATCACGTCGGCGCCGCGGCCGCCGGTCTCCGCCTTGACCACCTCCACGAAATCCTCGGTGTGCCGGTCGACCACCACGTCGGCGCCCAGCGCGCGGGCGACCTCCGCCTTGGCCTCGCCGCCCACGACGCCGATGACCCTGGCGCCCGCGGCCCTGCCGAGCTGGATGGCCGCGCTGCCGACGCCGCCGGCCGCGGCGTGCACGAGCAGGGTCTCGCCCGCCCGCAGGTGTGCGCGCCGGTGCAGCCCGAACCAGCCGGTCTGGTATCCGATGTACAGCGAGGACGCCTGCGCGTCGTCGAGCGACGCCGGTGCGGCGAAGGTCTGCGCCGCGTTCAGGACGGCGTACTCGGCGAACCCGCCGGCCGGCAGCGCGGCGCCGCCCAGCACGCGGTCACCGACCGCGAACCGCTCGGCGCCCTCGCCGGCCGCGACGACCTCGCCGCACAGTTCGACACCGGGGGTGAACGGAAGGTCGGGCTTGACCTGGTAGAGGCCGCGGCACATCAGCACGTCGGGGAAGTTCGCCGCCGTCGCGAGCGTGCGGACGACGACCTGGCCGGGCGCGGGATCCGGGACCGGGAGATCGGCCTCGCGCAGCACCGCGCGCGGCTCGCCCAGCTCGGGTACCTGCCATGCCCTCATCGCGTACGCTCCTTCTCTTCCAGCCGCTGCTGGAGCTTGTTCATGCCGTGCAGCCACTTGTCGGTGGCGGTCGCACGGGTCGTGTAGTAGCCCGCCACCTCGGGGTGCGGGAGGATCAGGAAGTCGTCGCCGGCGAGCGCGTCGACGGCCTGCACCGCGACCTGCTCGGGGGTGAGAGCGGTGTCATGACTCAGCAGTTCCTCGAGCTCGCCGGACCGCTCGAGCATCCCGGTCCGCACGCCCTGCGGGCAGATCGCCTGGACCACGACACCGCGGTGGCGGTAGGTCACCGAGAGCCACTCGGCGAAGGCGACCGCCGCGTGCTTGGTCACCGAGTAGGCCGGGGCGCCCAGCATCGTGAGCAGGCCCGCCGCGGACGCGGTCACCACGAACCTGCCGCCGCCCTGCTCGGCCCACTCCGGCACGAGCAGGCGCGCGGCCCGCACGTGCGCCATCACGTTGACCTGCAGCGAGACGTCCCAGTCCACCTCGGGCGCCTCGAGACCGCGTCCCCGGTCGACGCCGGCGTTGGCGTACCAGGCGTCGATCGCGCCGAGCTCCCGGCGCGCCGTCTCGACCAGAGCCGCAACGCCGTCCTCGGACGCGGCGTCGCCGGGCGCGGCCACGGCGGTGCCGCCGGCGGCGACGATCTCGGCGGCGACGCGGGCGGCACCGTCGGCGTCGATGTCCGCGACGACGACGCGCGCCCCGCGCGAGCCCAGCTCACGGGCGAGGGCCGCGCCGATGCCGTTCCCGGCGCCGGTGACGACGACGCCGCGGCCGTTCGGATCGAAGGGTGCCATGGGCTACACCCCGCCTGTGAGCAGGACGCCGCCGTCGACGGTGAGCGTCTGGCCGGTCAGCCAGGCCGCGTCGTCGGAGAGCAGGAAGGCGACCACGGAGCCGATGTCCTCGGGCACACCGAGCCGCTTGAGCGGGTACGCCGCGGAGACCTGCTCCTCCCGACCCTCGTAGAGGGCGGTGGCGAACCGGGTCTTGACGACGGCGGGCGCGACCGCGTTGACGCGGATGTTCGGGCCCAGCTCGACCGCGAGCTCCTCCGTGAGGTGGATGACCGCGGCCTTGGACACGCCGTAGAAGGCGATGCCGGGCGCGGGCCGCAGGCCGGCGACGGAGGCGACGTTGACGATCGCGCCGCCGTGCTCGCGCTGCCACGCGGCGTTGACCTTCTGCACCCAGGACAGGGTCGAGAGGACGTTGACCTCGAAGATCTTGCGCGCGGCCGCGGGATCGAGCTCCATCAGCGGGCCGTAGACGGGGTTGATGCCCGTGTTGTTGACGAAGAAGTCGGCGCCGCCGAAGGTCTCGATCGCGGTGGCGATCACCTGGTCCTGGTGCGCCTCGTCGTCACCCGAACCGGCGACGGCGACGGCGATCTCGGGACCGCCCAGCTCGGCGACCGCGGCGTCGAGCGCCTCCTGCTTACGCGCCGTGATGACGACCTTCGCGCCGTCGGCCACCAGCCGCTGCGCGATGGCCAGGCCGATACCCCGGCTGGCCCCCGTGACGATCGCGGTCTTCCCGGCGAATCGGGTCATGTGCATACCTTCCGTTCAAACTGACTAAGCGCTCGCTTATTTTGTAGTCTAGGACACATCCCACCCGGTGACGACCGCTCCGGCGCCTGCAGCGCTGTGACTCTTGTCACACTACTGAATCCGGGCTCGGCGCGGCCCCCGAACCACGGAGCGGCCCGCACGTGGGACACGTGCGGGCCGCCCGGAAACCATCGTCAGAGGCAGGCTCAGCTGAGCCGCTCGATGATCATCGCCATGCCCTGACCGCCGCCGACGCACATGGTCTCGAGGCCGAACTGCTTGTCGTGCCACTGCAGCGAGTTGATCAGGGTGCTGGTGATGCGCGCACCCGTCATACCGAAGGGGTGACCGACGGCGATCGCACCGCCGTTGACGTTGACCTTGTCCTCGTCGATGCCCAGGTCGCGCACCGACGGGATGACCTGCGCCGCGAAGGCCTCGTTGACCTCCATGAGATCGATGTCGCCGATCGACAGGCCCGCGCGCTGCAGGGCCTGCTTCGACGCCTCGACGGGCCCGAGGCCCATGATCTCGGGCGACAGACCCGTCACGCCGGTGGAGACGATGCGGGCGAGCGGCGTCAGGCCGAGGGCCTTGGCCTTCTCGTCGGACATGATCACCACGGCGGCGGCACCGTCGTTGAGCGGGCAGCAGTTGCCGGCCGTGACGGTGCCGTCCGGCCGGAAGACCGGCTTGAGGTCGGCGATGCCCTCGTAGGTGACGCCGGCGCGCGGACCGTCGTCCTGGGAGACGACGGTGCCGTCGCCGAGCGTGACCGGGGTGATGTCCTTGGCCCAGAACCCGGAGGCGATGGCCGCCTCGGCGCGGTTCTGGCTGCGCACGCCCCACTCGTCCTGATCCCGCCGGCTCACGTTCTTGAACTGCGCGACGTTCTCCGCGGTCTGGCCCATCGCGATGTAGATGTCGGGCAGGAGACCGTTCTCGCGCGGGTCGACCCAGGTCTGGCCGCCACCGGCGAAGGTCGCGGTGCGGGCCTCGGCGTCGGCGAAGAGCGGGTTCTTGGTGTCGGGCAGGCCGTCCGCATTGCCCTTGAGGTAGCGGCTCACGGTCTCGACACCGCCGGAGACGAAGACCTCACCCTCCCCCGCCTTGATGGCATGGAAGGCCATCCGCGTGGTCTGCAGGCTCGAGCTGCAGTAGCGGTTGACCGTCACGCCCGGCAGGTGGTCCAGGCCGGCCTGGACGGCGATCACGCGGGCGATGTTGAAGCCCGACTCGCCCGCGGGCTGGCCGCAGCCGAACACCAGGTCGTCGATCTCGCGGGGATCGAGGCCCGGCACCTTGGCCAGCGCGGCCTGCACCATCTGGACCGAGAGGTCATCCGGTCGGACGTCCTTGAGCGAGCCCTTCGCTGCGCGCCCGATGGGCGAGCGGGCGGTGGAGACGATGACGGCTTCGGGCATGGGATTGACCTCCGAGGTGAACATAACTAACTAAGCGCTCGCTTAGCGGTGTACCATCTACTCTGCACCACTGAGACCCGGTCGTCAATCGGCCGGGCCCTGTGGTTCCGTTCACACTAGAGTCACCGGCCGCGGTGGCCGGCCGGAGGGGAAGCCGATGACCGAGCCCGAAGCACCGTCCCGCGCGGACGCCACCCGCGCGCGCCTGTTGGCGGCCGCCGCGGCGGCCTTCGCCGAGCGCGGCTTCCACGGCACCACGACACGGGACATCGCCGCGGCCGCGGGCATGAGCCCGGCGGCCGTGTACGTGCACTACAAGTCCAAAGAGCAACTGCTGCATCAGCTCTCGAAGATCGGGCACCAACGGATCATCGACTCGATCGACGCGGTCGACGATCCCTCCGCCTCCCCCGCCGAGCGCCTCGCCGCCGCCATGGGCGCGTTCGCCCAGCACCACGCCAGCGCGCACACCAGCGTGCGCGTGGTGAACTACGAGCTCGACGCCCTCACCGAGGAGCACCGCGTCGAGATCGGCATGCTGCGCCGGGAGATCACCCGGCGCATCCGGGCGATCGTGGACGCCGGCGTCGCGGACGGCTCCTTCGACACCCCCGATCCGCGGATGGCGACGATCGCCGTCCTCTCCAGCGGCATCGACATCGGCCGCTGGTACCACGACGGCGGCGAGATCACCCCCGAGACGATCAGCGACTTCTACGCCGACCTGGCCCTGCGCACCGTCGGTGCGGCCCCGTCCCAGACCCAGAAATAGAAACCGAGGAGAAATCATGCGTCGTACCGTCTACAACGCCGATCACGAGGCCTTCCGCGACACTCTCCGCTCGTTCATCGAGGCGGAGGTCGTCCCGCACTACGACGAGTGGTACGCCAACGGCATCGTGCCGAAGGACTTCTACCTCAAGCTCGGCGAGCTGGGCGTCTTCGGCATCGAGGTGCCCGAGGAGTACGGCGGCGCCGGCATCGAGTCCTTCAAGTACCAGGCCGTGATCAGCGAGGAACTGGCCCGCGCGGGCGTCTCCTTCGGCGGCTCCAGCGTGCACATCGCACTGTGCCTGCCCTACCTGACGAGCCTCGGCACCGAGGAGCAGAAGCAGCGTTGGCTGCCCGGCATGGCCGCGGGCGAGCTGATGTTCGCCATCGCGATGACCGAGCCCGGGACCGGGTCCGACCTCGCCGGCATGAAGACCACCGCCAAACTCTCGGAGGACGGCACCCACTACGTCCTCAACGGCGCCAAGACCTTCATCACCGGCGGCGTCAACGCCGACCGCGTCATCGTCTGCGCGCGCACCGCACCGTCGACCCCCGAGGACCGCCGCCACGGCATCTCCCTGTTCGTCGTCGACACCACCCTCGACGGCTACGCCGTCGGCCGCAAGCTCGACAAGATCGGCCTGCGCACCTCCGACACGGCCGAGCTCTCCTTCACCGACGTCAAGGTCCCCGTCGAGGACCTCCTCGGCGAGGAGAACAAGGGCTTTTCCTACCTCGGCCAGAACCTGCCGCAGGAGCGCCTCTCGATCGCCGTCGGCACCTACGCCCAGGCCGCGGCCGCCGTGCGGTTCGCCCAGGCGTACACGCAGGACCGCACCGTCTTCGGCAAATCCGTCGCCTCGTTCCAGAACACCAAGTTCGAACTCGCCGCCTGCAAGGCCAAGGTCGACGCCATGGAATCGAGCGTCGACCGCGGCCTCGAACTGCACGACGCCGGCGAACTCACCGCCGCCGACGCCGCCTCGCTCAAGCTCTTCTGCACCGAAGCCGCGTCCGAGGTGATCGACCGCTGCCTGCAGCTGCACGGCGGCTACGGCTACATCAACGAATACCCCATCGCCCGCCTCTACGCCGACAACCGCGTCAGCCGCATCTACGGCGGCACCTCCGAGGTGATGAAGAGCATCATCGCCAAGGACATGGGCCTGTAGACCGACCACCGCTCCCGCCGGGCCGCACGGCCCGGCGGGGCGGGCGTCACCAGACCGTGACGCGATCCTTCGGGTCGAGCCACTCCCCGTCGCCCGGCTTCACCCCGAAGGTGTCCGCGAAGGCGCTCACGTTCCTGACCACCTGATTGGACCGGAACTGGTTGGGCGCGTGCGGATCCGTGGCCAATGCCTGGATCATGGCCGCCTCCCGCATCTTGCTCCGCCAGATCCGGCCCCAGCTCAGGAACAGCGGCGTCAGATCCGGTCCGGCGGTCGCGGCCGCGCTCGGCGAGGCACTCGCCGACGGTGCGCCGCTCGCCCGCGCGGCCCCCTCGGTTCCGGCGTCCCGGTTCGCGACGGCGATCCGGTACGCGGCGATGGCGATCGACAGGCCGCCGAGGTCCGCGAGGTTCTCCCCCACGGTGAGGCCGCCGTTCACCCGGTCCGTCGGCGGCAGGCCCGCGGGGACCAGCACGTCGTACTGCGCGATGAGGGCCTTGGTCCGCTTGTCGAACTCCGCCCGGTCGGCCGGCTCCCACCAGTCCTTGAGGTTGCCGTCACCGTCGTACTTCGCGCCCTGATCGTCGAAGGCGTGACCGATCTCGTGCCCGATCACCGCGCCGATGCCGCCGTAGTTGACCGCGGCCTGCGCATCGGGTGAGAAGAAGGGCGCCTGCAGGATCGCCGCCGGGAAGACGATCTCGTTCATGCCCGGGTTGTAGTAGGCGTTCACCGTCTGCGGCGTCATCAGCCACTCGCCCTTGTCCACGGGCTTGCCGAGCTTGGCCAGCTGGTAGTCGTTCTCGAACTCACCGGAGGCACGGACGTTGGCGACGATCGACTTCCCGTCGGTCTTCAGGCCGGAGTAGTCGCGCCAGTGGTCGGGGTAGCCGATCTTGGTGCGGATCTTCTCGAGCTTGGCGGTCGCGGCCCGCCGGGTGGTGGGCGTCATCCAGGCGAGGTCCTGGAAGCTGGCGCGGTAGGCGCTGAGCAGGTTCTTCACCAGTTGCTCCGCCTGCTGCTTGGCATCCGCGGGGAAGTGCTTCGCGACGTACTGCTTGCCCAGCGCGTCACCGAGGGCGCCCTCGACGGCCCCCACGCCGCGCTTCCAGCGTTCACGCTGCTGTTCGACGCCTCGCAGGGTCTTCGAGTAGAACTCGAAGTTCGCCGTGACGAAGGGCGCGGACAGGTACGCCGCGTACGCGCGGATCACCTGGATCCGCGCGTGATCCTTGAGGGTGTTCAGATCGGTGTCCGCCCACAGCTTCGCGACCGCGGTGAGGAAGCTCGGCTGTGCGACCACGATGTTCTTCGCGGAGTCGGCCTTGATGCCCACGGCGTCGCGCCAGCGGTCCCAGTCGTAGCCGGGCGCGAGCTTCGCCAGGTCCGCCCACGGGTACGGGTTGTAGGTGGCGGTCGCGTCCCGCGAGCGGACGCGGTCCCAGTGCCCCTTCGCGACCGCGGTCTCGAAGGCCAGCACGCGGGCCGCGACGCCCGGCGGGTCGGTGAGGCCGGCGAGCGAGGCCGTCTTCTCGAGGTAGACACGGTACTTGTCGCGGACCGCGGCGTACTTCGGGTCGCGGTAGTACGCCTCGTCGGGCAGGCCGATGCCCGACTGCACGAGGCTCAGCACGTACTTCGACGAGTCCTTCTGGTCCGTATCCACGTAGAAGCCGACGAGACCGCTCACGCCCTGCTTCTGGTGCTCGCCGATCACGTCGAGCAGCGCCGCCCTGTCCACCGCCCTGTCGATCGCCTCGAGGTCCGGCTTGATCGGGTCCGCGCCCTCACTGTCGATCCGCGCGGTGTCCATGAAGGAGTCGTACACGTCGCGGATCTTCGCCTCGTCACTGCGGGCACGCGGATCCTTGATGCCCTCGATGATCGCCCTGAGCTGGTCCAGCGCACGGTCCGACAGGTCGGTGAAGGTGTCGAAGGACGCCTTGTCCGGCAGGATCGTGTAGCCGTCGGCCCACCCGCCGTTGACGTGCCGGAACAGGTCGTCCTGCACCCGCACGCCCGGCGCCGCGCCGCTCAGGTCGGGGCCCGTCAGGGGCCGCGAGGGCCGTACCGAGGTCGACGGTGTCCCGCCCGGCCCGGGGACCCCGCACGCCGCGAGCACCGCGGTGCCCGCGAGGACGCCGAAGCCGGCGAGGAACCGTCGGCGATCGACCCCGCCGGTGGGGGCACCGAACGGGTCGCGGTCGGGGCGGGGCGGATGCGTGCAGGACTGTCCATCACCGGTGTGCATACTCGAATCTAACCCGATCCACACCGGGAAGCTGTGCGAGGCTAACCACCCGTGTCGGGCGCGGGCGCGCGACGGGAGGTCAGCGCGATCGCGGTGACGACGAGGGCGATCCCCACCGCCTCGAGCCATCCGGGCCGCTGGTCCAGCATCACCGCGCCGACGCCGGTGGCGGTCACGGGCAGCAGCGCGAGCAGGAGAGCGAACCGCTCGCGCCCGACCCGGGTGAGCACCACCTGGTCCAGCGCGTACGGGATCACGGAGCTGAGCAGGCCGAGGCCCACGCCGAGCACCCACACCTCCCAGCGCAGGAAGGCCTCGGACCGGGCGACGAGATCCGGCCCGAGGCCGGGCAGCGCCAGCACCAGGGCACCGGCCGCCAGGCCGACGCCGAGCCCCTCGATGCCGCCGCCGGCGTCGGCGACGCGCTTGCCGAGCACGATGTACCCGGCCCACAGGGCCGCCGCGAGCAGTGCGAAGACGACGCCCAGCGCACCGTCGGACCCGATCCCGGCGCCGTCGAGGTTGACGCCCGCGACGCACACCACCCCGGCGAGCGCGGCGGCGGCGGCGAGCAGGTCGACGAGGCGGCGCGAGCCGACCACGGCCACCGTGATCGGGCCCAGGAACTCGATGGCGACGGCCGTGCCGAGGTCGATGTGGTCGATCGCCTCGTAGAAGGCCATGTTCATGGCGATGGTCACGGTGCCGAACAGGGCGGCGGCGCGCAGCCGCGCCCGCGACCAGTCCCGGCGCCACGGCCGGAGCGCCACCAGCAGGATCAGGCCGGCCCCGGCGCCGCGCAGCCAGGCCACCGCGACGGGCGAGAGCTGCTCGAACAGGCCGACGCCCAGCGATGCACCGATGTACTGGCTGATCGCCCCGATCACGAACATCGCGGGGATCATCAGCTGTGTCACGCGCCATACCCTAGCGACGTCGACGGCCCCGTCCTCCCGCCGCCCGCCGTGTTCACCCTGCGAGAACACGGCGCCGACATCCCGGATGCGGTGGAACAAATGGGTAGCCTCGAACGTATAGACAGATGTAGAGAAGATTCATGAGGAACGGAGGAATCATGACGAACACAGTCACTTCTGAGGCCCCCGCGGGCGATGCCTTCGCTCCCCTGACGGCGTCCGACCGGTGCGATCGTTGCTCGGCGGCCGCGCAGGTCCGTGCGGTTCTCCCCTCGGGGTTCGAGCTGCTCTTCTGCGGGCATCACTTCACCGAGCACCGGGACGAGCTGGAGTCGCAGGGCGCCGCGATCCTGGGGGCACCCGCCTCCGTCTAGCTCGTATCGGCCGGCTCGAATCGACCACGGCGCCGCGCACCCGCCCTACTTCCGGGTGCGCGGCGCCGTCGTCGTATCGCTCACTTCCAGGTGCGCAGCGCGGCGATCCGCTCCCGCAGCTGATCGGCGCTCGCCATCGCCGTGACCGGCCCGCCCAGCTTGCTGCGCAGCTCGTTGTGCACCACGCCGTGCGGCTTGCCGGTGCGGTGGTGATGCATCGCAACGAGCGAGTTGAGTTCGCGGCGCAGCGCCGAGAGCTGCGCGCCGGCGGTGGCCCGCTCCTCGACCTCCGGCGGCGGAGCCGGCCGCTCCGGCGCGGTCGACCGCACGGCCACCTGGTCCTTCTGCCGTTGCTGCAGCAGCGCCCGCATCTGCTCCGCGTCGAGCAGGCCGGGCAGGCCGAGGTAGTCGGCCTCCTCCTCGCTGCCGGCGAAGGTCGCGGTGCCGTACGAGGAACCGTCGTAGATGAGCTGGTCGAGCTCGGCGTCGGCGTGCAGCGAGACGAACGCCTTCTCCTCCTCGCCCGGCTCGTCCTTCTGCTTGTTGGCGTCGATGAGCAGCGCGTCCTCGAGCCCGTCCGACTCGCGGTGCGGCTTGCCGAGCACGTGGTCGCGCTGTTCCTCGAGCTTCGCGGCGAGGTCGAGCAGCACCGGCACGGACGGCAGGAAGACGCTCGCGGTCTCGCCGGGGACCCGCAGTCGCACGAAACGCCCGATCGCCTGCGCGAAGAACAGCGGCGTCGAGGCGCTGGTCGCGTACACGCCGACGGCCAGGCGCGGCACGTCGACGCCTTCCGACACCATGCGGACGGCGACCATCCACTTGTCGGTGCCCTCGGAGAACGCGGAGATCCGCTTCGAGGCGGTCGGATCGTCGGAGAGCACGACCGTGACCTTCTCGCCGCTGATCTCCTCGAGCAGCTCGGCGTAGTCGCGGGCGGTGGACTGGTCGGTGGCGATCACCAGGCCGCCGGCGTCCGGCATCGCGCGCCGCAGCTGGTCCAGCCGAGTGTCGGCGGCCTGCAGCACGGCCGGGATCCAGTCGCCGTGCGGGTCGAGCGCCGTGCGCCAGGCGCGGGCCGTCTGTTCCTTGCTCAGGGGCTCGCCGAGGCGCGCGGTGAACTCCTCCCCCGCGCTGGTGCGCCAGCTGGCCTGGCCCGAGTAGGCGAGGAAGACGACGGGGCGCACGACCCCGTCGGCGAGCGCGTCGGAGTAGCCGTAGACGTGGTCCGCCTTCGACCGCTGGCCACCACCCGCCTCGGGCTCGTAGGTGACGAACGGGATCGGATTGTCGTCGCTGCGGAACGGGGTACCCGTGAGCGCCAGCCGGCGGGTGGCACCGTCGAAGGCCTCGCGTACGCCCTCGCCCCAGCTCTTCGCGTCACCGGCGTGGTGGATCTCGTCGAGGATCACCAGGGTCTTGTAGGCCGAGGTGCGCGCGTGGTGCTTGTACGGGTGCATGCCCACCTGCGCGTAGGTGATCACCACACCGTCGAAGTCCGACGACGTCGAGCCGGTGGAGTTACTGAAGTTCGGGTCGAGGTTGATACCGTTGCGGGCCGCGGCCTCGGCCCACTGGTACTTCAGGTGCTCGGTCGGCGCGACCACCGTCACCCGTTCGACGGTGCGGTCGGCGAGCAGTTCGGAGGCCACGCGCAGCGCGAAGGTCGTCTTGCCGGCGCCCGGCGTCGCGACGGCGAGGAAGTCCTGCGGCTTCGCGGTCAGGTACTTCGTGAGCGCACGGCGCTGCCAGACACGAAGTGAAACCGCCATCGAGAAAAGCACCCCCTAAGCACGAGACAGGGCCCACCCGGCGCGGGCGGCGCCGTGGGCGGGCCGATCGAAGAGCCCGGGAAGCAGTCTACGCGCAACACGCGGTGGTCCGAGTTCCGGCGTGATCGGCCCCGGTGCGCAAGACTGGACGTGATGGACGACGCAGACGGCACGCCGGGAGACCGGCAACCGGGCCCGGCGAAGAACGCCGGACCGCTCGATCCGGGTCCGCACACCCAGGACCTGGATCGGCCCGCCCGTACCTCCTTCCCGTCGCGCGCGTGGGCCGTGGTGAAGGGGTTGCCGCACGTCCTGTGGCGCACCGTGGTCAAGTCCTGGGACGACTCGATCGTCGGTCACAGCGCCCAGGCCGCGTTCTGGACCACGCTCTCGCTGGCCCCCCTGCTACTCGCGCTGATGGGACTCATCGGCTATGTGGCGAACTGGTTCGGCCCCGACACCATCGGGGTCATCCACGACCGGCTGATCTCCTTCGCGTTGCGCGTCTTCACCCCCAACGTGGTGGACGAGATCATCCGGCCCATGGTCGACGGGGTGCTGCAGCAGGGCCGCGGCGACGTCGTCTCGGTGGGCTTCATCATCGCCCTGTGGGCCGGCTCCTCGGCGCTGTCGTCGTACGTGGACTCGATCAGCATGGCCCACGATCAGCACACGGTCCGAGGCGCCGTGCACCAGCGGTTCTTCGCGCTGCTGCTCTACATGGAGTTCCTAGTGATCGCCGTCTTCACGCTGCCGCTGGTGGCGCTGGGGCCCAGCTTCATCGTGACCTACATCCCCGCGTCCTGGCACCCGGCGGTCGGGCAGCTCATCGACATCGGGTACCTGCCCTTCGTCGTACTCATGCTGGTCAGCGGCCTGGCGCTGCTCTACCGGCAGGCCCTCCCGCGGCCGCTGCCCTGGTACCGGCACCTGCCGGGCGCGGCGCTCGCAGCGCTCATCTTCCTCGTGGCGTCGACGGGCCTGCGCGTCTACCTGTCCTTCATCGCGTCCGGCCGCGGCATCTCCTACGGCGCGCTCGCCACGCCGATCGCCTTCCTGCTCTTCACCTTCTTCCTCGGCTTCGCGGTGATGGTCGGGGCCGAGTTCAACGCCGCGCTGCAGGACCGCTGGCCGGCGCGGGAGATCCGCACCGACCAGCTGCGCGACTGGGTCGTCGAGCAGATCAAGGAGGCGGGCAACTCCGACCCCGGCAAGGCCGCCGCCGAGGGCCTGCGCCGCGCGACCGACCCGATCCGGCGGCGCCAGCGACCCGACGCCGACCGGACGGTCGCGGCCTCCGCGCCCGACGCGCCGAGAACCGCGGCGCCTCGGGCGGAGGCGACCAGGCGCACCGTCGAGACCGACGTCCCGGCACGGCGCACCGTGGAGGCGGGCGTCCCGCGCGTGGCGCCCGGCCGTCCACCGCGCGAGGTGGAGCCGCGCTGAGCGGCTACTTCTTCATGCGGTCGTAGATCTTCTTGCAGTCCGGGCACACCGGCGAGCCCGGCTTGGCCGACTTCGTGACGGGGAAGGTCTCGCCGCACAGCGCGACGACGAAGTTGCCCATCACGGCGGACTCGGCGATCTTGTTCTTCCGCACGTAGTGGAAGAACTTGGGACTGTCGTCGTCGTTGCCGGTATCCGCATCGACATCGACATCCGGCTTCTCCAGGGTCTTCGTACTCATGACTTTCATTCTGCCAGCCGCAGTGGGACGATCGAAGTGTGGGAAACCAGGATGAGAACACCTACCTCATCACCGATGCGGAGGACTCGTACGAGGAGCAGCACCGGCGGCGGGTCCGCCGGTACCTGATGATCATGGCGATCCGGATTCCCGCCCTCGTCATCTCGGCATGGATCTACTCCGCGACCGGCAACTGGATGATCGCGCTGGCCGTGCTCGCGGGGTCCATCCCGATTCCGTGGATCGCCGTGATCCGCGCCAACGACCGGCCGCGCAAGCGCAAGGGCGAGCCGGACCGGTTCACCCGCCGCAAGCTCGACCGCCTGGCCCTGCAGCGGCACCCGATCACCACCGTCGTCGCCCGCGGCGAGTAGCGTCCGCGCCGTGCTCCTCTCCCCCGGCCTGGCACCGCTGTGCCGTCGGCTCGGTCCCGTGCTGGCCGCCGCCGACTTCTCGGAGGCCGTCGTCGCCGACCGCCTGGGCGCGGCCTACGGCTGCCTCTCGCGCGGCGAGCCCGGCCCCGTCGAGGCCGCCGCATCGAGCGCCGCACCGCTCGACGTGCTGATCCGCCTGTTCCTCGCCGCCGCGCCGGTCCCGCGTCCGCAGGTCGACGGTGCCCTCGCGCCCGTCACCGTCGACGAGGCGATCGCGGCCGGCCTGCTCGAGCCCGACCCGGAGGATCCGGCGCGGGTGCGCGCCGCGCTGAGCCTGCGGCCCCTGGACCTGCCGGACGGCCCGCAGTGGTTCCTCTCCGACCTGGACGGCCTCATGCGGCCGCACCCGCAGCACCGGGAACACGTGCTGGGCGTGGGGCACGCCTCGCAGTCGCTGCTGCGCGCCACCCCGCGCGAACCCGTCGGCACCGTCCTCGACCTCGGAACGGGCTGCGGTGTGCACGCGTGCGCTGCCACCCGGTTCGCGGACGCGGTGACGGCCACCGACGTGAGCGAGCGCGCCGCGGGCTTCGCCACCGCGTCCGCGGCGCTCAACGGCGTGGACGTGGAGGTGCTGACGGGCGACTGGTTCGCGCCCGTCGCCGGCCGCCGGTTCGATCTGGTGCTGGCCAACCCGCCGTTCGTGGTGGGCGAGGGCCGGGTCGACCACACCTATCGCGACTCCGGGCTCGACCTCGACGGGGCGTCGGAGCTGGTGGTGCGCGGCGCACCGTCGCACCTGGCACCGGGCGGTACGGCCGCGCTGCTCGCCTCCTGGGTGCACCGCGAGGACGAGTCCTGGCAGGCCCGGGTCGCGTCGTGGCTGCCCGACGAGGGTGTCGCGGCCTGGGTGCTGCAGCGCGACGTCGCGGATCCCGCGCTGTACGTCGGGACCTGGCTGCGCGACGAGGGGCTGGACCCGCGCCTCGGCGAGGGCCGCGCGAAGTCGGACCGCTGGCTCGCACACCTCGCGGACGCCGGCGTCACGGGCATCGGCTTCGGTTTCGTGCTGCTCCGGGCGATCGACGGGCCGTCCGAGGTGGTCTGCGAGGAACTCGCCCACCCGTTCGACGATCCGCTCGGCGACGAGGTGCCCGCGCACTTCGCGCGGATGGCGTGGCTGCGCGAGGCGGACCTCGACGCCGCCCGTCCGCTACTGGGCGACGACGTCGCGCTCGAGCGCGTATCGGTGGCCGGCGAGGAGGGCTGGGACGAGGTGGCGGTGCGCGTCACCCGGATGTCGGGCCCGCGCTGGAGCCACGAGCTCGACGACGCCGGTGCCCGCCTGCTCGCGGGCTGCCGCGGCGAACTCCCCACCGAGGACCTCGTGATCCTGCTGGAGGCGGCCACGGGCGTCGACGGACTGGCCGAATCCGCCCGGCGCTTGCTCGCGGATCTCCACCGGCACGGATTCGTAACCTTCCTCTAAGCAACTTCTCAGACCTCCTCCGGGTTTGCGCAGGTCAGGGGATCCGGGCTCGGGAACTCTGCGGGCCCGCCGTCCGTTGAACCTCATGTACCGGCGAACAGGAGGCAGCCACATGGCACACCGCGTCAACACCGCTAGCACCGCAGCCCGCCCCGCTGATCGGGTGCGGCCCCCGCTGACCGAGGCCGATCTCGACGCCCAGAGTCCCGCCGCGGACCTGGTGCGCGTGTACCTGAACGGCATCGGTCGCACCGCCCTGCTGTCTGCGGAGGACGAGGTCGATCTGGCCAAGCGGATCGAGGCCGGTCTGTACGCGCAGCACCTGCTGGAGACGAAGAAGCGGATGGCGGCGTCGAAGAAGCGTGACCTGGCGTTCGTGGTCCGGGACGGGCAGGCCGCCCGCCAGCACCTACTGGAGGCCAACCTGCGCCTCGTCGTCTCCCTCGCCAAGCGCTACACCGGGCGCGGGATGCCGCTGCTGGACCTGATCCAGGAGGGCAACCTCGGACTGATCCGCGCCATGGAGAAGTTCGACTACGCCAAGGGCTTCAAGTTCTCGACCTACGCCACCTGGTGGATCCGCCAGGCCATCACGCGCGGCATGGCCGACCAGTCCCGCACCATCCGCCTGCCCGTCCACCTCGTGGAGCAGGTGAACAAGCTGGCCCGCATCCGGCGTGAGCTGCACCAGCAACTGGGCCGCGAGGCCACCGACGCGGAGCTGGCGGAGGAGTCGGGCATCCCGGCGGAGAAGATCGCCGACCTCATGGACCACTCCCGGGATCCGGTGAGCCTCGACATGCCCGTCGGGTCCGACGAGGAGGCGCCGCTGGGCGACTTCATCGAGGACGCCGAAGCCGCCTCCGCCGAGTCCGCCGTCATCTCGCGGCTCATGCACAGCGACGTGCGGTCGGTGCTCGCCACGCTCGACGAGCGCGAGCAGCAGGTCATCCGCCTGCGCTACGGCCTCGACGACGGCCAGCCCCGCACCCTCGATCAGATCGGCAAGCTCTTCGGGCTCTCCCGCGAGCGCGTCCGCCAGATCGAGCGCGAGGTCATGAGCAAGCTCCGCAACGGCGAGCGCGCCGACCGGCTGCGCGCGTACGCGAGCTAGAAACCACCACGGTAGGAACCGCGTCGGCTGCTACAGCCGGCGCGGTTCCGCTTGTTGGGCGAGCACGTCACTGGCGTGGCCGATCCGGATCACCGCGGACAGCACCGAGGCACCGTCGGTGGTGGCGAGGATGGGTTGGCAGTCGATCGAGACGATCTCGGGCACCTCGTAGGCGAGCGCCGCGAGGCGGGTCACCAGATCGGTGAGCGCGGCCCGGTCCACCCCCGATTCGCCGGCGAAACCGTCGAGCAGCGGGGCCGACCGGGTGGCGGTCACGAGATCGGCCGCGGCGGCGTTCGTCAGCGGCAGCAGGCGGTACGCGCGGTCGCCGAGGAGTTCGGGCACCGCGCCGCTGAGCCCGAAGGACAGCAGCGGGCCGATCCGCGGATCGTTCTCGTAGCCCACCGCGCAGCCGATCCCCTTGGCCGCCATGCGCTGCACGTGCAGGGTGGACTCCCCCGTGGTCAGCGCGAGCTCGGCGAAGGCGTCGGCCACGGCCTGGGGGCCGGCGAGGTCCAGGCGCACCGCCGCGAGGTCGGCGCGCAGCCGCCACCGCTCCCCCATCGCCTTGACCGCCACGGGGTAGCCGAGGCGGTCGGCGGCAGCGACGGCCTCCTCCGGGGTGGAGGCGACATCGAAGGCCACGACGCCGATCCCGTAGAGCCCCAGCAGTTCCGCGCTCTGCGCGAAGCTCAGGGTGACGGGGCCCGTCTCGGACTCGCTCGCGGGCAGCCATTCCCGCACCCGGGTCCGCGCCGTCTCCACGTCCGTGCGGTCGGGCCGCGCGGTGTCGGAGACGGGGCGGGCGCGCCACTGCGCGTAGCGCCAACCGTGCGCGAGCACCCGCGCGGCGCGCTCCGGTTCCGGGTAGGAGGGGACGGAGCCGCGCACTCGGACGCCGTGCTCGTCGGTGACCGCGAGGATCTCGGCCACGCCGTCGAAGGCGAGGAAGGTGGAGACGATCGGCTTGATCTGCTTGCGCGAGGCCTCGAGCAGCACGGCCGCGTGCGCCTCGGGCTGGGCCTCCACCGGCGGCACGAAGACCGCGATGATCGCGTCCACCCCGTCGTCGACGAGGGCCGCGTCGATCGCCGCGCCGAACTCCTCGGGAGTCGCGGCCGCCCCGAGGTCCACCGGCTGCGCGACGTCGAGGCCCGCCCGGATCCCCGTGTGAGTCGCGAGCACGCCGAGCGCCGTCGAATTGCCGATCACAGCGACCCGCGGCCCCGCCGGGAGCGGCTGGTAGCTGAAGAAGGTGGCACAGTCGAACAGCTCGGGAATCGAATCGACCTGGACCACACCCGAGTTCTCGAAGAGCGCCTCCGAGCCGCGCCGGCGGCGGTCCGCGTCGACCCCGCCGCGGTGCACGGCGACGATCGGCTTGCGCCGGGAGACGCGCTGGGCGATCCGCCCGAACTTGCGGGGGTTACCGAAGCTCTCGAGGTAGAGCAGCACGACCTCGGTGGCGTCGTCGGTGTCCCAGTACTGCAGCACGTCGTTGCCGGAGACGTCGGCGCGGTTACCGGCGGAGACGAAGGTCGTCAGGCCCACGCCGCGTTTGGCCGCGGTGTCCAGGATCGCGATGCCGAGCGCGCCGGACTGACAGAAGAAGCCGACGTTGCCGCGACCGGGCACGACGGGCGCCAGCGTCGCGTTGATCCGCACGTCACGATCGGTGTTGATCACGCCGAGCGCATTGGGTCCGATCAGCCGCATCCCGTGCGAGCGAACGGCTTTGAGCAGTCGCCGCTCGGACTCCTTGCCCCGGCCGCCCGCGTCGGAGAAGCCGGACGAGACGACCAGCAGCGTCCGTACCTCCTTGGCGAGGCAGTCGTCGAGCACCTGGTCCATGTTGTCGGCGGGCACGGCGACGACGGCGAGGTCCACCTGGTCGGGGATGTCGCGCACCGACTCGTAGGCGCGGATGCCGGCCACGGAGCGGCGCTCCGGGTGCACCGGGTAGACGGGGCCCGCGAAGTCCCCGGCGATGATGTTGCGCAGCACCGCGTGGCCGACCTTGCCGTGGGTGGCCGAGGCGCCGATCACCGCGATCGAGGTGGGGCGCAGCGCATTGCTCACGCTGCGCGCCTCCGACGCCAGTTCGCGGGCGTTGCGCACGGCGACCAGCGCCTCGGTCGGGTCGATCCCGAACTCGACGTGCACGACGCTGCCGTCGAAACTGCGGCGCAGTTCGTAGCCCGCCGCCTTGAAGACGTTGACCATGTACCGGTTCTCGGCGAGGACCTCCGCCTCGAACCGGTGGAAGCCGTTCTCGGCCGCGGCGCCGGCGAGGTGTTCGAGGAGGATCGGGCCGAGGCCGCGACCCTGGTGTTCGTCGGCGACGACGAAGGCGACCTCCGCCGATGTCGGCTTGCCGGCGTCGGCGAGACCCTCGTAGAGGCCGACGGCGATGATCTTGCCGGCGAGGATCGCGAGCAGGCAGACGCGCTGCTCGTGGTCGACCGTCGTCATCCGCGCGACATCGCGCGGCGGCATCACGGGGTACGGCCCGAAGTAGCGCAGGTAGCGGGTCCGCTCGGAGAGCCCTGCATGGAACTCGACCATCGCGTCGGCGTCGTCCGGCACCACGGGCCGCAGGTGCACGACGCCGCCGTCCGAGGCGAGGACGTCCGCGACCCAGTGCACGGGGAACTCGTAGGGGCCCGACGGTGCCTGCACGCTCGGCGCCGGGAACGGGTCGGTGGAGGGACCCGACGGGTGGGGGGTCGCGTCAGTCACGAGGGTCCTCCGGGTCGAGTCCGTGAAGGGGAAACACAGCGGAGCGGGCGCGGGCGATGAACCGGTCGGCGGCGGCGTCCATCGGCTCGGTCGTGGGGTCGTAGGACGAGGGCTCCCAGCGCGTGAAGGTGGTGTCGCCGCCCTCGCCCATGGTCGCCGGCAGGGCGTCGACCATGCCGACCTGGTCGGCGGGCAGGCTCGCGGCGAGGTCCTTCCACTCCTGCGGAATCGGCGTGGCGGGGTCGATGTCGACGCCGACGACGGCGCCGATGAGATGGGTCCAGGCGCGGGGCACGACGTGCACGAGTTGATAGCCGCCGCCGCCGACGGCGAGCCACCGGCCGTCGCAGAGCTCGTCGGCCAGGTCGCGCATCGCGAGGATCGCGGCGCGCTGTCCGTCGACGGTGAGCGCCAGATCGGTCAGCGGATCCGTGGCGTGGGAATCGCAGCCGCACTGGCTCAGGATGAGCTGGGGCCGGAACTCCCGGACGACGGACGGCACGACCGCGTGGAAGGCACGTAACCACAAGCCGTCGGGGCAGAAGGCGGGCACGGGGATGTTGACGGCCGTACCCCGGGCCTCGGGCCCACCGAGTTCCGTCGGGTAGCCGGTATTGGGCCACAGGTGCTGCGGGTCCTCGTGCATCGAGACGGTGAGGACCCTCGGGTCGTTCCAGAACTGAGCCTGCACGCCGTCGCCGTGGTGGGCGTCGATGTCGATGTAGGCGATCCGGTCGAAGCCGTTGTCGAGCAGCCACGAGATCGCGATCGCGGCGTCGTTGTAGATGCAGAACCCTGAGGCGTGCGAGCGCATCGCGTGATGCATGCCGCCCGCGATGTTGACGGCGCGGGTGGTGGTGCCGGAGGCGATCGCCTGGGCGCCGGTGAGGGTCGAGCCGACGAGGCTCGCCGCGGCCTCGTGCATCCGCAGGAAGATCGGATTGTCGTCGTTGCCGAGCCCGTAGCCCGTGAGATCGATCCGGGAGCGACCCGAGCCGGCGACGCGTACCGCCGCCAGGTAGTCGTCGGTATGGGCGCGGCCGAGTTCGAGCGGGTCGAACGCCCCGGGACTCACCGTCTCGACCCCGTCGAGAACGCCGAGCATCCGCGCGAGTTCCATGGTCAGGCGGAGTCGGACGGGGTCCATCGGGTGCGAGTGCGAGAAGTGGTAATCGAGGACCGAAGGATCCCAGACCACCTGGGAGTCGGGGAACCGTGCCATGGACCACGACCTTAGTCGTTGGGCCACCGAGCCGCGGCCAAGTTAGGTAACCTTAAGTACCGGGGACCGTCGCCCGTCTCGGTTAAGCTCGACGGTGACGATAAGGAGCTGGACACGTGAACGATCTGGTGGACACCACCGAGATGTACCTGCGGACCATCTACGAGCTCGAGGAGGAGGGCGTCGTCCCCCTTCGGGCGCGGATCGCGGAGCGTCTCGAGCAGAGTGGTCCCACCGTCTCCCAGACGGTGCAGCGGATGGAACGCGACGGCCTGGTCCGGGTCGCGGGAGATCGTCACCTCGAGCTCAGCGACAAGGGCCGGCAGCTGGCGATCGCCGTGATGCGCAAGCATCGGCTCGCGGAGCGGCTCCTGGTGGACGTCATCGGCCTGCAGTGGGAGAACGTGCACGCGGAGGCCTGCCGGTGGGAACACGTGATGAGTGAGGACGTGGAGCGCCGCCTGCTGGACGTGCTGGGCAATCCCACCACCTCGCCCTACGGCAACCCGATCCCCGGCCTCGAGGAACTCGGGGTCGTCGTCAGCGGTGAGCCCGCGCGGCCCGCACGCCTGACCGACCTCCCACAGGGCGGCCCCACCGCCGTGGTGATCAAGCGGCTGGCGGAGCACGTGCAGGCCGACTCCGATCTCATCGCGCGGTTCCGCACCGCGGGTGTGGTCCCCGACGCCCGCATCGCCGTGACGGTGCAGCGCGGCGGCGTGGTCATCTCCGCCGCGGGGCACGAGGACTTCGAGCTTCCCGACGAGATGGCCCACGCGGTCTTCGTCGAGGCGGTCTAGCCGATGCGTCTGGTGGTCACCGGCGGTGCCGGCTACGTGGGCAGCGTGTGCACACAGGTACTGCTCGAACGCGGCCACGAGGTCACGGTTCTCGACGACCTGAGTACGGGCAACCGGGACGCCGTTCCGGCGGGCGCGACCTTCGTCGAGGGCGACGTGGCCCAGGCGGCGCGCCCGCTGCTCGCCGACGGCGATTTCGACGGGGTCCTGCATTTCGCCGCCAAATCCCTGGTGGGTGAATCGGTTTCGCATCCGCACAAGTACTGGCAGGGCAACGTGGTCAGCACGCTCACCCTGCTCGATGCGATGCTCGCGGCCGGTGTCCCGCGCCTGGTCTTCTCGTCCACCGCCGCCACCTACGGTGAGCCGGAGGTCGTTCCGATCACCGAGAGCGCGCGCACGGCGCCCACCAACACCTACGGCGCGACGAAGCTCGCGATCGATGCAGCGATCAGCTCCTACGCCACCGCGTACGGTCTGGCAGCGGTGTCGCTGCGCTACTTCAATGTCGCGGGCAGCTACGCGGGCCTGGGCGAGAACCGCGAGATCGAGACCCACCTGATCCCGCTCGTCCTGCAGACGGCGCTGGGTCAGCGCGGCGACATCGCCGTCTTCGGCTCGGATTACCCCACCGCGGACGGCACCGCGGTCCGCGACTACGTGCACGTGCGGGACCTCGCCGAGGCGCATCTGCTGGCGCTCGACCACGCGCGGCCGGGGACCCATGAGATCTTCAATCTCGGTTCGGGAGCGGGATTCTCGGTGCGCCAGGTGATCGACACCTGCCGTGAGGTGACGGGGCGCGAGATCCCCGAGACCGCCGCCGAGCGGCGCGCGGGCGATCCCGCGGTGCTGGTCGCCTCGTCGCAGCGCGCGATCGACGTGCTGGGCTGGCGCCCGCAGAAGACGGACCTGCGCGAGATCGTCGCGGATGCGTGGGAGTTCACCCTGGCCCTCGGCGACCGCGCACACGCCGCACGCCGTTCCTGAGACGCTCATCCCGCGAGCGGGTAGTCGGCGTCGCGCGGCGGGAGCTCCACCCCGAGCCGGCGCGCGATCGCGGCCCCGATCTCCGCGGTGGCGCATAGCTCCCCGGGATGCATACCGGCGCCCAACGCCTCCGCGAGGAGCCTGGCGCCACGGTAGTGCCGGTCCGCACTGAGCGCGGCGTCGAGCGCGATACCGGTGAGCGGCCCGTCTCCGCGCAAGTACCCGGAGGCCGCGACGAGGGTGGCGGCGGCCGCGCGCGGCGTGCCGCGCAGGCGCCGCGCGAGCTCGGCGAACAGGAGGCGCGCCTCGTCGGCCATGACGGTGAGCCCGAGCGCCATCGCCGCGTCCCGGACCTGGATGTCGAGGAGCGCACCACCCAGCAGGGCGACATCGGCGTCGGACAGGCCGCCCGGGCGGTGCGCGGTCACCGCGCCGACCACAGCCGCGAGCAGCTCGCACGGATCGCCGTCGGCCTCGTACGCCGCGGCGTCCCGGCACCGGTCCGCGACGATGCCGGGCCCCTCCTCCGCGAGCAGGGCGGTCAGCTCCGTCCGGGACTCGTGGATGACACGACCCTCGATCACCGCCGCGACCATCAGCGGCGAGGAACCCGGGTCCGGCAGCACCCCGCTCTCACCGTGCCGGCACACCCACCGCTGCCCCTCCGCGATCCGGTCCACGAGCACCAGGTCGATGATCTCGAGATCGGGCTCGGCGGCGATCAGCGCGCGTCCCGCCTCCTCGAGGGTGCGGAGGACCGCGGGTACGGCGCGGACCAGTGGGCGATCATCGATGATGAGGCAGAACAGGCGGTCGGCGCCCTGATTGCGCAGGATCCGGACCGCCTCGGACAGATGCGTCCGCGCGTCCTTCCGAAGGGCGTCGGAACCGGTCAGCGACAGGTCTGTGCGGGCGGTCGCGCCGATCCTGCCCGTCACTTCGTCGTGGGCCAGCAGGACCACCGACCTCGTCGGATAGAACCCCAGGAGGGCGGGGACAGCGATGATCAGGTCGCTGACGGAGTCGATGGTCAGGGCGGGATCCGTGTGTTGTTTCGTCATGTCCGCCATGCTGGTGGAGCGGCCCGACGGCGACGCCCCGTCAGCGCGGACCGTCCCCACTTTCGTTACGAAACCTTCTCCGCGCCGCGCGTCATCCACAGGAACGGTCGTTACCGGACACCGCCGGGCGGGTGGCCGACGGTCGGGACCGCCGAGGGCTACTGTGAACCGCGTGATCGGCTTACCGCGGTTCTCGGACCGCACCCGCGACTGGTTCCTCAGCGGCATGTCTGAGCGGGCCGGCACCCACGTCGGACCCCACGCGACCGATGCCGAGCATCCGCAGCCGTGGTGGAAAGTCATGTGCCTGACCGGCGTCGACTACTTCTCGACCCTCGGCTACCAGCCCGCTATCGCGTTCATCGCCGCGGGCGTCATCTCCCCCATCGCCACGCTGGTACTCATCGCGCTGACGCTGTTCGGTGCGCTGCCCGTGTACAAGCGCGTCTCGCGCGAGAGCTTCAACGGCTCCGGCTCACTGGCCATGTTCGAGCGACTCCTGCCGTGGTGGGGCGGGAAGCTCTTCGTCCTCGTGCTGCTCGGCTTCGCGGCCACCGACTTCATCATCACCATCACCCTGTCGTCGTCGGACGCCGCCGAGCACATCGTCGAGAATCCCCTGGTCCCGTCTTTCTTCCACGGCGCGAACATCCCGATCACGCTGGGCCTGGTGCTGCTGTTGGGCGTGATCTTCCTCAAGGGCTTCCGGGAGGCGATCGGGACGGCCGTGGTCCTGGTGACGGTCTACCTGGCGCTCAACGTGGTCGTCATCGGTGTCTCCCTGTGGCACGTGGCCGAGCGTCCGCAGAAGGTCCTGGACTGGCAGGACATGCTCTGGACGCAGCATTCGAACCCGCTCATGGTGATCGCCGTGGCGCTGATCGTCTTCCCGAAACTGGCGCTGGGGCTATCGGGTTTCGAGACCGGTGTCGCCGTGATGCCCCAGATCAAGGGCGATCCGAACGATCCCCCCGAGTACCCGGCGAAGCGGATCCGCGACACGGGACGCCTGCTGACGACCGCCGCCGTGATCATGAGTGTCCTGCTCGCCACCTCGAGCTTCGCGACCACGGTGCTCATCCCCGCCAAGGAGTTCGAGCCCGGCGGCGGCGCCAACGGTCGCGCCCTGGCGTGGCTCGCACACGAGTACCTCGGCAACGGCTTCGGCACCGTCTACGACGTCTCGACGGTGGCGATCCTCTGGTTCGCCGGCGCGTCGGCCATGGCCGGCCTGCTCAACCTGGTGCCCCGGTACCTGCCCCGGTACGGCATGGCTCCGCGCTGGGCCTCCGCGGTCCGGCCCCTGGTCGTGGTGCTCACGGTGATCGCCCTGGTGATCGTGCTCATCTTCGAGGCCGACGTGAACGCCCAGGGCGGCGCCTACGCCACCGGCGTCCTGGTGCTCATGACGTCCGCCGCGATCGCCGTGACGATCTCCGCGCGCCGGAAGCGGCAGGCCACGGCCACCTGGGCCTTCGGGCTGATCTCCGCGGTCTTCGTGTACACCACGATCGACAACATCATCGAGCGCCCCGACGGCGTCCGGATCGCCGCGCTGTTCATCCTCGCCATCGCCGTGGTCTCCATCGGCTCCCGCGTGCGGCGCTCCTTCGAACTGCGCGCCTCGTCGATCACCTTCGACGACAAGGCGCTCGAGTTCATCCGCGACGACGCCGCCGCCCAGCACGCCATTCGGATCGTCTCCCACGAGCCCGACGTGGACACCAAGAAGGAGTACCGCGACAAGGTCCGCGCCGAGCGCAAGTTCGGCCACATCCCCGGCCGCTCCCGGGTCATCCTGCTCGAGGTCTGGCCGCGCGACTCCTCGGACTTCGAGGAGGACCTGGAGGTCCGCGGCATCGAGAAGTTCGGCTATCGCCTGCTCAAGGTCCGCTCCGGCAGCATCGCGAACACCATCGCCGCCGTGCTCCTCTACATCCGCGACGAGACAGGTGTGGTGCCGGAGGTCTACTTCCAGTGGTCCGAGATGAACCCCGTGCTCAACATGGGCAAGTACCTCGTGGAGGGATCCGGCGAGGTCGCCGCGGTGTGCCACGAAGTGCTCCGCCAGGCCGAGCACGACGCCAAGCGCCGCCCCACGGTGCACGTGTCCTGATCGTCGCCGCGTCCTTCCTCGCCGCCGCGATTCCGCCGTGAGCGGAAACACGCGGCCCGGAGGAATCGACACGATGTACGTGAGGTTGTTCCACGTGGAAAACTGGTGGCTCCCCGCGGTGGGAAGCACGGTGAAGGAGTAGCGCATGGACGAGCAGTCCCATATGTACGAACTGGAGTTCCCGGGCCCCTCGGTGTCCGACACCGACGGCAACGGCCCCGTACTCATCCACGCGCTCGACGGCTACGCCGATGCGGGACACACACTGCGTCTTCTGCGCGAGCACCTCAAGGACAACCTGAGCGCCGAGCTCGTCGCGTCCTTCGACGTCGATGAGCTGATCGACTACCGCTCCCGCCGCCCGGCGATGACCTTCGAGGACGGCTTCACGGGCGTCAGCGAGCCGGAACTGAACCTCTACGCCGTCCGCGATTCCGCAGGTCGGCCCTTCCTCCTCCTCGCCGGCGCCGAGCCCGACCTGCGCTGGAAGGGCTTCGTCAGCGCGGTCGCGGGCCTCGCCGAGCGGTTCGGCGTGCGCACCGTCGTCGGCCTGCACGCCATCCCCATGGCGGTCCCCCACACCCGCCCCGTGCCGGTGACCGCGCACGGGAACAAGCCCGAACTGCGCAGCGAGCTCCGCTCCTGGGGCGGTGCCACGATGCGCCTGCCCGGCAGCGCCGCGGGCATGCTGGAGCTGAGCCTCGCGGACAAGGGGTACGACACACTCGGACTGTCGGTGCAGGTCCCGCACTACCTGGCGCAGAACGACTACCCCGAGGCCGTCCTCGGCATGCTGGGCGCGCTCCGCTCCACCGTCGGACTGCAACTCCCCGACGGCGAGCTCCCGGCCGCCGCCGCACAGCTGCGCGAGCAGATCGACGCGCAGGTCTCCCTGAGCGCCGAGATCTCGACGGTGGTCGAGACCCTGGAGCAGCAGTACGACGAGGCCACCGCGCAGCCCCGCGAACTGCTCATCGCGGACGGCGAGGCCATCCCCACCGGCGACGATCTGGCCAGCGAGTTCGAGGCGTTCCTGGCCGAGCAGGCCGGCGACGAGGGCGAGAACGGCTCCTGGTCGTGACCCTGGTCCGCCGTCGGACCGCCCTGGTCCACGGGCATCGTCGCGCCTACCGCATCGGCGGTAGCGGTCCCGCCCTGCTCCTGATCCATGGCATGGCCGACAACTCCTCGACCTTCGAGCCGCTGTTCGAGCAGCTCGCGCGGGACTACACGGTGATCGCGCCGGACCTGCTCGGGCACGGCGGTTCGGACCGTCCGCGCGCCGACTACTCCCTTCCGGCGTTCGCGAACGCGATGCGGGACCTGCTGCTCTATCTCGGCATCGACCGGGCCACGCTGGTGGGGCATTCGCTGGGCGGCGGCATCGCCGGGCAGTTCACCTACCAGTTCCCGGAGATGGTCGAGCGCCTGGTCTTCGTCAATACGGGCGGCGTGACCCGGTCGGTGTCGCCGGTGCTCCGTGCCGTCTCGCTGCCCCTGTCGGAGATCGCGATCCGCTCACTGGCGATCCCCGGCGTGCTGCCGGCGGCCAGTGCCGCGCTCGGTCTCCTCGGCAGGGTGCCGGCCAGGATCTTCGTGGACAACGCGGAGTGCGCCCGGGTCCTCGCCGGGATGCCGCACGCGGGCACGCCGCGCGCCTTCGCGCGCACCCTGCGCGCGGTGGTCGACCCGTGGGGCCAGATCGTGACGATGCTCGATCGCACGTACCTCGCCGATTCGGTGCCGGTGCTGGTGGTGTGGGGCGCCGACGATCCGATCATCCCCGTCGAGCACGCCCACCTGTTGCACGCGGCGCTCCCCTCCTCCCGCCTGGAGGTCTTCGACGGTGCCGGACACTTCCCGTTCCGCACCGATCCGGACCGGTTCGTGCGGGTCCTGCGCGCCTTCCTCACGGAGACCGAGCCCGCGCGGCTGACGCGGGACGACCTGCAGACGGCACTGCGCCGCGACGTCGACCTCGATATCGCGCTCGACCCCGAGATCGAGCCCGTGATCGTGCCGGCCGGGGCCGAAACCCCCGCGTAACCGCGCGCGCCGGCGTCCGTAACCGGGCGCGGACATACTTCTGCGCAGAGTCGCCGCTGCGAGGAGGTCGTGATGAGCCCCGAAGTCCTTCCGTTCCGTGCACGCCCCTACGCACCCGAACTGTGCTTCGCCACGATTCATGGGCACCGCAGGGCGTACCGAATCGGCGGCAGCGGCCCCGCGGTGCTGCTCCTGCACGGCATCGGCGACAACTCCCTGGTCTGGGATCCGGTGATGACGCGGCTGACGGACCGGTTCACCGTGATCGCGCCGGACCTGCTGGGCCACGGGCTCTCCGACCGGCCGCGCGCCGACTACTCCATCGCGGCGTTCGCCAACGGCGTCCGCGACCTGCTGTGTTACCTGGGGATCGACCGCGTCTCCCTCGTCGGTCACTCGCTGGGCGGCGGCGTCGCCGGCCAGTTCGCCTACCAGTACCCGGACATGGTCGACCGCCTCACCTTCGTGGCGCCCGGCGGCGTCGACCACCACGTCGCCCCGCTACTGCGCCTGCTGTCGCTCCCCTTCGCCGAACAGATCGTGGCCCTCACGGCCCTGCCCGGTGCCCGACAGGTGCTGCAGACCGCGCTGCTCGCCGCCGCGGCCGTGCCCAACCCGGTCCGGCCCGACGCGGCACAGCTGCGCCGAGCCCTGGACCGGATGCCGAACACCGCCTCGCCGCACGCCTTCGCTCGAACCCTCCGCTCCGTCGTGGACCTGCGCGGACAGGTCGTGACCATGCGCGATCGCTGCTACCTCACCGCCGTGGTGCCGACCCTCGTCGCATGGGGGGCGGACGATTCGATCATCCCCGCGTCGCACGCGGAGCTCCTGCGCGAAGCCCTTCCCGCCGCGCGCGTGGAGATCTTCGACGGTGTCGGCCACTTCCCGATGACGGAGGCCCCGGACGAGTTCCTGGCACTTCTCACGGACTTCCTCACCTCGACGGAGCCCGCCCGGCTGCCACGGTCGCACCTGCGCGACGGCCTGCGCGCAGCGGCGGGCGCGACCGTCATCGCCCCGGTTCAGGAGCTGGGCTGAACAGCCGCGATGGCGGTCCGTAGGATCAAGTGAGTGAACCTCACCGACCTGCTCCCGGCCGACCCGACGGCGGACGCGGTCTTCGAGGCCTTCGCCGACTGGACCGCCGACCGCGGCATCACGCTGTACCCGGCGCAGGAGGAGGCACTGATC
This sequence comes from Tsukamurella sp. II2bb, assembly GCF_057815145.1. Classification (NCBI taxonomy): domain Bacteria; kingdom Bacillati; phylum Actinomycetota; class Actinomycetes; order Mycobacteriales; family Tsukamurellaceae; genus Tsukamurella; species Tsukamurella sp. II2bb. The sequence continues at coordinate 173,649 of NZ_JBYPZI010000008.1, read as the reverse complement.
GCGGCCTGCTCCGGCGCCAACGTCATCGTGGCCACGCCCACGGGTTCCGGTAAGTCGATGGTGGCGATGGGCGCCCAGTTCGCCGCGCTCACGCAGGGTCGCCGCACCTACTACACCGCGCCGATCAAGGCCCTCGTCAGCGAGAAGTTCTTCGCCCTGTGCGAGGTCTTCGGCACGGAGAACGTCGGCATGGTGACCGGCGACGCGGCGGTCAACGCCGGCGCCCCGATCGTCTGCGCGACCGCGGAGATCGTCGCGAACCTCGCCCTGCGCGAGGGCGCGGACTCGGACATCGCCCAGGTGGTCATGGACGAGTTCCACTACTACTCCGAGCCCGACCGCGGCTGGGCCTGGCAGGTACCACTGATCGAGCTGCCGCACGCGCAGTTCGTGCTCATGTCCGCGACGCTCGGCGACACCTCCTTCTTCGAGGAGGACCTGGCCCGCCGTACCGGCCGGGAGACGGTGCTCGTCGCCGGCGCGGAGCGGCCCGTTCCGCTGCATTTCTCCTATTCGACGATGCAGATCCAGGATCAGATCGTCGAGCTGGTCACCACGCACCAGTCCCCCGTGTACGTCGTGCACTTCACCCAGCAGGCCGCCGCGGAGCGGGCGCAGGCGCTGATGTCCCTGCCCCTGGCGAGCAAGGAGGACAAGGCCGCGATCGCGGCGGCGATCGGCGATTTCCAGTTCACCACCGGCTTCGGCAAGACGCTCTCGCGACTGATCCGCTCCGGCGTCGGCGTGCATCACGCCGGGATGCTGCCCCGGTATCGCCGGCTCGTCGAGAAGCTCGCGCAGGACGGCCTGCTCAAGGTGATCTGCGGCACCGACACCCTCGGCGTCGGCATCAACGTGCCCATCCGCACCGTCTACCTGACGGGGCTGACCAAGTTCGACGGTAACCGCACGCGCCACCTGCGCGCGCGGGAGTTCCACCAGATCGCGGGCCGCGCGGGGCGAGCCGGGTTCGACACGATGGGCACCGTCGTCGTGGCCGCGCCCGAGCACGAGATCGAGAACGCACGTCGGGAGGCGAAGGCCGGCGGCGATCCGGCCAAGCTCAAGCGGGTGCAGCGCCGCAAACCGCCGGAGGGATTCGTGTCCTGGGGGAAGGCGACCTTCGAGAAGCTGGTCGCCGCCGATCCGGAGCCGCTGACCTCCCGCTTCTCGGTGACCAATTCGATGCTGCTCAACGTGATCGCGCGGCCGCGCAACTGTTTCGAGTCGATGCGGCACCTGCTCGAGGACAACCACGAGTCGCGGCGGAACCAGCTGCGGCACATCCGCACCGCGATCACGCTCTTCCGCGGATTGGAGTCCGGCGGGGTCGTGGAGAGGCTGGACGAGCCCGACGAGGACGGCCGGCACGTGCGGCTGACCGTCGACCTGCAGCCCGATTTCGCGCTGAACCAGCCCCTCGCGCCGTTCGCGCTGGCGGCCCTGGAACTGCTCGACCCGGAGTCCCCCGACTACGCCCTCGACGTGATCTCGGTGATCGAATCGGTGCTCGACGACCCGCGGCCGGTGCTGCGGGCACAGCAGAACGCGGCGCGCGGAGCGGCGGTCGCGGAGATGAAGGCCGACGGCATCGACTACGACGAGCGGATGGCACTGCTCGAGGACGTGACATACCCGAAACCGCTGGAGGACCTGCTCGTTCCGGCGTTCGCCACCTACGCCGCGGGGCACGCCTGGGTCACCCAGTTCGAGCTCTCGCCGAAGTCCGTGGTGCGCGAGATGATCGAGCGGGCGATGACCTTCAACGACCTGGTCTCGAAGTACCAGCTCGGCCGGTCCGAGGGCGCGGTGCTGCGCTACCTCTCGGACGCCTTCAAGACGCTGCGGCACACGGTCCCGGAGGCCGCGCGCACGCCCGAACTCGACGACTACATCGCCTGGCTCGGCGCCCTGGTGCGGTACGTGGACAGCTCGCTGGTGGACGAGTGGGAGGAGATGACCTCGCCGGATCCGGTGAAGGCGCACGCCTCCGCGCCGGAGATCGGCCGGTCCACCTCGCTCACCTCCGACGAGCGCGCCTTCGCCGTCATGGTGCGCAACGCGATGTTCCGCAGGGTGCAGTTGGTCGCCGAGGAGGAGTACGACCTGCTCGACGCGATGGATCCGGGGGTCGACTGGTACGCCGCCTTCGACGACTATTACGAGGAGTACGACGACATCAATACGGGCCCGGATGCCCGTGGGCCGCAGCTGTTCTCGCTCGACACGTCGATGCCCCGGGCCTGGCGCGTCCGGCAGACGATCGCCGATCCCGACGGTGACCACGGCTGGGCGATCACGGCTGTCGTCGACCTGCCCGCCTCCGACGAGCGCGGCGACGTCGTACTGGTGGACGTCGAGGTGATCTCCGGCTGAGTGCGGGCCGGCTCAGCCGGTGATGTGCCGGTCGAGGGCTTCCAGCGACCGGTCGAGGTACTCCGGCGGGAAGGGCGGCATGGGCACCTGGTCGCGGAACTCCTGGGGCGTGTCCGTCCAGTCGTAGGTCAGGGTCACATCGGTACCGTCGCCCGACGGTGCCAGGTCGTACCGCCACCACCAGCCGCCGGCCTGCCACGTCCCCTCCCGGCTGGTTCCCGGAAGCCAGCCGATGCTCCGGTCCCGGTCGAAGATGTTGACGGTGTTCTCGATGACGTAGTCGCCGCCCGCGAGGTCGAGATACATGTTCATGGCGAAGACCTGCCCCGCGTGGTCGATCGGCGCGGTGTCGATCGGATCGCGGACCCAGTCGGTGGGCTCGGCGTGCTGGTGCGTGTTCGGATCGCACAGCGCGGCGAAGACCCGCTCGGGCGACGCTGCGAAACGACGGGTGGAGGAGAAACGTTCGGTCATGGTGCACCTCGTGCTCGGCTCGGACGGTGCGGGCGGCGACCCGCTCTCATGTGTACAGCGTACACATGAGAGCGCGGCACCGAGCCGGGTTCACCGGAGGACGTCCGTCAGACCGCTCCCGTCGACAGCACGGCCTTGCGGATCTTGCCCGCGGGGGTGAGCGGCAGCGCATCGACGACCACCACCTCGTCGGGCACCTTGTACGCGGCGAACGCGGCGCGGCACGCCGACCGGATCTCCTCGGGCGCGACCTCAGCGCCGGCCCGGGGCACGACGAACGCGCGCCCCGTCTCGCCGTAGACCGGGTCGGGGACCCCGATCACGGCGACCATCGCCACGCCCGGCCGGCTCGCGATGAAGTTCTCGATCTCGGCGGGGTAGACGTTGTAACCGCCGCGCACGTACATCTCCTTCAGGCGGCCGCGCAGGGTGATGTGACCGTCCGACGAGAGCGTCGCGACGTCCCCGGTCGCCAGCCAGCCGTCCGCGCCGAACACCGCGGCGGTGGCGTCCGGCAGGTCCCAGTAGCCGGCCGCCACCGACGGGCCGCGCACCTGGAGCTCGCCGTCCTCGCCCGGCGGCAGGGGCGCACCGTCGGGCCCGGCCACCCGCACGTCGACACCCGACAGGGGCGTGCCGATGGTCGTCGCGAGCAGGTCCGGACCGTCGGTCTCGGCGGAGATGACGCACGCGCCGGACGACTCGGAGGCGCCGTACAGATTGGCGATCCGCGCGCCGGGGAACTGCGCCCGCATCCGTTCGGCCAGCGACGGCTCCAGGTTCGCGCCGCCGACGACGCACAGGCGGACCGCCGACAGGTCCCGGTCGGCGATCGCAGCGAGCATCAGCGTGTACATGGTGGGCACGCCCACCACCACGGTCGCGGCCCGCGCGGCAGCGGCATCGAGGCTCTGCTCGGGGTGGAAGCCCGGCAGCAGGGCCACGGCCGCACCGACGACGGCGGCCGCCGCGATCGTGCAGGTGAGCCCGCCGACGTGGTTGAGCGGCATGTGCCCGAGGATGACGTCGTCCGCGTCGAGGGCGAAGCGCTCAGCCTGCCCGGTGGCCGAGGCCAGGACGCTGCCGTGGGTGAGCACCGCGCCCTTCGGCGTCCCGGTGGTGCCGGACGTGTAGAGGATGACCGCGGGGGTGGAACCGACGGCCGCGTTCGGCAGCGCGGCGCCCTCGCGGGCCGCGAGGAAGTCGCGCCACGAGACGGCACCGGGCAGTGCGGAGAGGTCGCCGTCGCCCAGGAAGACGAACCGGCCGACACCGGGGAGGCGCTCGCGCATGGCCGACAGCATCGCGACGAAGTCGTGCCCCCGTGCCTGCGCCGAGCACACCAGCAGCCGCGCACCCGATTGCCCGAGCATGTACTCGAACTCCTGCTCGCGGTAGACCACGTTGAGGGTCACGAGGATCGCGCCGATGCGGGCCGTCCCCAGCCAGAGCAGGATCCACTCGACGCAGTTCGGAGCCGCGACCGCCACCCGGTCCCCCGGACCGATCCCCGCCGCCAGCAGCGCCTGCGCCACCTCCCGGGCGCCGCGGTCGATGTCGGCGTAGGTGAACTCACCGTCATCGGTGAGCAGAAAGGGCAGGTCCGGCGTCTCCCCCGCCCGCCTCGCGACGACCTCCGCGACACCCGATTCCGCTGCCGTGCACACTCTTTCCTCTGTCACGAGGCCGAGTATCGCACGGCGGGACACCCGATTCGCGCAGTTCTCCGGACCGGAGGAGCGCCGCGTCTCAGGTGCGCTTCGCGCGCTCGGCGTGCAGGGACTTCACCCGGCGCTCCTCGCGGAGCACCACCTGATAGGCGGCCCGCTCGGCGACCAGCCACTCGGGGTTCTCCGCGATGATCTTCTCGATCTGCTCGGTGGTCAGGGCCTGCTCGACGCCGCCCCGCGCCAGGCCGGAGATCGAGACCCCGAGCTTGGCGGCGACGAGGTTCTTCGGGTGCGGACCGTTCTTCCGCAGATCCCTCAGCCACTGCGGCGGATCCGCCTGCAGCGCTGCGAGCTCCGCGCGGGTGATCGGCGCGTCCTGGAACTCGTGCGGCGTCGCGGGCAGATACACGTCCAGCTTCTTCGCAGCGGTCGCCGGTTTCATGGACTGCGTGTTCTGCCTGCTCATGACCGCCAGCCTATCGGTAACCTCCAGGAGTGACCTCCTCGCTCCCGCTCCCCCTGCGCCTCGGCTACGTCCCCGGCGCCACGCCGGCCAAGTGGGCGCGGGTCTGGGAGGAGCGTCATCCGGACGTCCGGCTCGAGCTGGTCCCCGTCACCGCGGCCGGGGCGGCGGACGCGGTGCGCGAGGGCACCGTCGATCTGGCCCTGCTGCGCCTGCCCGCCGAGACGACGGGGCTCTCGACCATCGCCCTGTACGAGGAGCAGGTCGTCGCGGTCGTGCCGAAGGATCACCACGCGGCGGCCGCGGACGAGCTCTCCACGACGGATCTCGCCGACGAACCGACGATCCTGCCCCTCGACGATGCCCTGCACTGGTCCGCGGCGCCCGGCTCGCCGATCGATCACCGGCCCGAGACCACCGAGGCCGCAGTCGAACTCGTGGCGGCCGGCCTCGGCATCCTCCTCGTCCCGCAGTCCCTCGCCCGGCTGCACCATCGGCGCGATCTCACCTACCGGCCCGTCGTCGATGCGCCCGCCGCCCCCGTCGCGCTGGCCCTCCCCGAGGGCGAACAGCCCGAGAACGTCGCCGAATTCATCGGCATCGTCCGCGGGCGCAGGGCCGGCTCCTCCCGCGGGCAGGCCGAAGCCGCACCGAAGCGCACGGCGCGGGAGAAGACCCTCGCGAAGCAGGCGGCGCGGGCCGCCTCCGGGAAGAAGGCGAGCCCGTCGAAGGGCAAGCCCGCCAAGCGGACCCGCCGCTGAGCTCACGCCTGTCCGGCGATCCACTCGTCGACGGTGACCACCTCGGCCTGGCGCGGGAAGACCTTGCGCATGAGCACCCGGTGCACCTCGGGATCGTGATCGGCACAGGCGTCGAAGAGCACGGTGAGGCCGTAGTCCAGATCTCCGGCGTAGCGCACCGTCGAAAGGACGACACCGCTGGTCGAGATCCCCGCGAGTACCAGGTGATCCGCCTGCAGCCCCCGCAGGACCACGTCGAGATCGCTGCCGCTGAACGCGCTGAACCGCCGCTTGGTCACCACCGGCTCCCCCGGCAGCGGTGCCACCTCGGGAACGATCGCGGTGAGTGCGGACGCCTCGGTCATGGAGTCGCCGGCCTCGCGGATCATCGCGAAAGCCCGGTTCGTCGGCGCGATCTCGGGATAGCCGGGCCGGAAGGCCACCCGCACGTGCACGACGGGGACGCCCCGGTCCCGCGCCGCCGACAGGGCGCGTTCCGCCGACGCCACGGCCGCGGCGCCGGCGCGCCCCGCACCGTCGACGATGCCCTTCTGGAAATCCATGAGAACGAGGACGGTGCGCGAGGAGGACATGCCCCCAGGCTAGCCTCCGGCGACCGATTCGCTACCGCATGACCGGCCGCCTCTAGCGGAGCGCCGCGAGGTCTACCCGAACCGGGAACGGTGCCGTGGCCTCGAACGTTCCCGTGTACGAATGCGATTCGTACACGCCGTCCACCAGCGTGAGCACCTCCAGGGTGACGTCGTCACCCGCGAGGTCGACGATCCAGTAGTGCGGGATCCCCGCACCGGCGTACTCGTACCGCTTCATCACCAGGTCCACGCCGCGAGTCCCGGGCGAGAGGACCTCGACGACGAGGATCGCATCGGAAGCTGTGAAAGGCCGTACAGCGTCTCGTCGCATCACCACGACATCCGGGGCCCGGACCGTGGCCGGCGGGCGCGCCTCCACGATGAGATCGACCTCCGGAAAGACGTCGAAGGACGCCGGCGCAGCATCGTCCAACACCGCGAACAGCCTTCCCCCTGCGCGCTGATGCTCCGGCCTCGGCTTCGGCGACACGAGCAGCACCCCCTCCTGCAGCTCCGTGTGCGACGTCGAGTCCTCCCCCAAGGCACTCCACTCCTCCAACGACAGGAGGTGCGGTCGGGTCGCTTCGTGCATGGCGCCAGTCTAGTCCGCGGCCTACGACTACGTGCTGGTCACGGGCACGTCGGCGGCGGCGCGGGCGATCTCGGCGAGGCGGGTGAAGCCCTCGGTCTTCGCGCTCGAGGCCCGATAGGCCAGGCCGATCCGGCGGCCCGGGGCGGGCGCCGCGAACCGCGCCGTCGCCAGGTCGGTACCGCGCAGTTCGACGGTGACCGCGGGCTCGGGCAGCAAGGTCACGCCGAGGCCGCCCGAGACGCACTGCACGATGGTGGCGAGCGAGGCGGCGCGGGTATCGCCCATCACTCCGGCCCCGGCCTCCGCCTGTCGACAGAGGTCGAGGGCCTGATCGCGCAGGCAGTGCCCCTCGTCGAGGAGGAGCAACGGAAGGCCCGCGAGATCGTCCGCGGTGAGATCGTCGCGGCCGGCGAGCGGGTGGCCGGGCGGTACGACGAGGACGAACTCCTCGTCGTACAGCGGGATCTCGGCGATGGACGCACTGAGCACCGGCAGGGCCAGGAAGGCCGCGTCGATCCGGCCGGATCGCAGGGCCTCGAGCAGCCGGGCCGTCTGATCCTCGACGACGGTGACCTGGAGATCGGCGACCTCCGCGCGCAACTGCGGTAGGAGGCGCGGCAGCCGATAGGGCGCGACCGTCGGGATCATCCCCAGGCGCAGCGTCCCGCGCAGCTCACCGGTAAGGCCCGCTGCCGAACTGACCAGCTCCGCGGCCGACGCGACGATGCCGGTCGCCTGCTCCAGGAGCGCCGTCCCGGCCTCGGTGATGAGCACCTTGCGAGTGCTGCGCTCGACGAGCTGCACACCGAGCCCCGCCTCGAGCGCCGCCAGTGCCTGCGACAGCGACGGCTGGCTCACCCCCAGCGAGGTGGCCGCGGTGCCGAAGTGGCGCGTGCGTGCCACTGCGACGAAAGCACGCAGCTGCGCGAGGGTCGGCTGATAGGGCTGATCGGACATGCCTATGAGTCTAGGACCCGGCGGCGGTGCCCCCGTGGGGCACCGCCGCGAGCCCGCCCGCGTCAGGGACGCCAGGAGCCCGCCTCCTGACGGGTCGCGTGGTTCACCCGGTTCCAGAGGTTGATCTGTCCGACGGCGAGGACGAGCGCGGCCAGCTGGACGGCGTCGAACTCGTCGGCGGCGGCGTCCCACAGCTCGTCGGGCACCGCGTCGGGGTTGCCGGCGAGCGCCGTGAGCTGCTCCGTCAACTCCAGCGCGATCCGCTCGGCCTCGGAGAAGTAGGGCGTGTGCCGCCACGCACCGACGGCGAAGAGCTTGTCGTCGGACGCACCGTGCCTCCGCGCCATCCGCCAGTGCCCGTCGAGGCAGGTGCTGCAGCTGTTGAGCTGACTGGCGCGCATGTTGACCAGCTCCAGCAGCTCCGGTGAGAGGCCCGAGGCCGCCACCGCCTCGCCGAGCTTCGTCAGCGCGTCCATCGCCCCGGGCAGGGCGAAGGCGGGGTTCGTCATCCGTGCGGTCATGGGAGTCTCCTTCGGTCGGTCACACTCGGGGCGGGCGCCCCGTCATGGTGTTGACGGATCACCGACGGAGGATGTGACACATGGACCTGGACGACTTCATCAGCGCCCGCCCCCGGCTGCTCGCGGTGGCCACGCGGATGCTCGGCTCACCCACCGACGCCGAGGACGCGGTGCAGGAGGCGTGGCTGCGCGCCGACCGGGCCGGCGGCGACGGCACCGTCGACAACCCGACCGCGTGGCTGACCACGGTGGTCTCGCGGATCTGCCTGGACCGGCTGCGTGCGCGGCGCGACACCACGCCCCTCGACGAGGTGGAGCCCGTCGACACCGCACCGTCGCCCGACGCGCACGCCCAGCTCGCGGAATCCGTGGGCGCCGCGATGGGCGCGGTGCTCGACGACCTCGCCCCCGCCGAGCGGGTGGCCTTCGTCCTGCACGACGTCTTCGCCGTCCCCTTCGACGATGTCGCGACGATCCTCGGCAGGAGTCCCGCCGCCACGCGCCAGCTCGCCAGCCGCGCCCGCCGCCGGGTGGCGGGCGCGCCCCGTCCGGACGCGGCCCGCACGGACGCCGTGCGCGCCTTCCTCGCCGCGTCGCGCGACGGCGACTTCACGGCCCTCGTCGCCCTGCTCGATCCCGACGCGGTCTTCCGCACGCACACCGACGACGCACCGTCGTCGGTCCTGACCGGCGCGCCCGCGATCGCGGAGGCCTTCCTGTTCAAGGCCAAGACCGCGCTGGTCGCGCTGGTCGACGGGGTGCTCGGCTACACCGTGCGGCTGCCCGGCGCGCCCGGATACCTGCTGCTCGGCGACGTGACCTTCACCGAGGACGGCCGCATCGCCGCCCTCGACGTCACCCTGCGCACGGACGAGGTGGCGGGCAGCGAGGTCGTCCCGCTCTGACCGGGAACGACGGTGCCCGTCCGCGGGAGGCTAGTGGTCGATGGCCTTCTCGACACCGACACCGGTGAGCGAGCGGACCTCCATCTCGACCGCCTTGTCGGCCAGATCCGCATCCGGCTTGCCGAGGAGCGTGCCGAGGATCGCGAGGCCGAAACCGATCGGGATGGACACCAGGCCGGGGTTCTCGAGCGGGAACCAGTGGAAGTCCAGGGACTTGAACATCGACGTCGGCTTGCCCGAGACGGCCGGCGAGAAGACGATCAGGACGATCGCCGAGATCAGGCCGCCGTACATCGACAGGACCGCTCCGGTGGTGTTGAACTTCCGCCAGAACAGCGAGAACAGGATCGTCGGGAGGTTGGCCGACGCCGCGACGGCGAAGGCCAGCGCCACGAGGAAGGCGATGTTCTGCCCCATCGCCCCGATGCCGAGGATGATCGACGCGATGCCGATCACGACGACGGTGATCCGCGAGACGCGTACCTGTGCCTCCTCGGACGCCTTGCCGTGCTTGATCACGCCGTTGTAGATGTCGTGCGCGAGGCTGGCGGACGCGGTGATCGCGAGGCCGGCCACGACGGCCAGGATGGTCGCGAAGGCGACCGCGGAGATGACCGCCATGAGGATCGTGCCGCCGAGCGAGAACGCCAGCAGCGGTGCCGCCGAGTTCACCCCGCCCGGGGCCTTGGCGATCACGTCGGCGCCGACGTACGCCGCCGCGCCGAAGCCCAGCACGAGCGTGAAGATGTAGAAGGCACCGATGAGTCCGATCGCCCAGGTGACCGAGCGGCGCGCCTCCTTGGCCGTGGGCACGGTGTAGAAGCGCATCAGCACGTGCGGCAGGCCCGCCGTGCCCAGCACCAGCGCGAGCGCCAGCGAGAGGAAGTCGAGCTTCGTGGTCTCGGTCTTGCCGTACTTGAGGCCCGGCTCGATGATCTTCTCGCCCGACTTGCTGCCGTCGATGGCCTTCTGCAGCAGGTCCGAGAAGTTGCCCTTGACCGCGGCCAGCACCATCAGCGTCATCAGGAGCGCGCCGCCGACGAGCAGCACGGCCTTGACCATCTGCACGTAGGTGGTGCCCTTCATGCCACCCACCAGCACGTACAGGATCATCAGGACGCCGACCACGGCGACGACGATCGCCTGTCCGGTGGTGCCCTTGATGTTGAGCAGCAGCGAAACGAGGCCGCCCGCGCCGGCCATCTGCGCGATCAGGTAGAACAGCGAAACGGTGAGCGTCGCGAGCGCGGCCGCCATCCGCACCGGCCGCTGCTTCAGCCGGAAGCTGAGCACGTCGGCCATGGTGAACTTGCCGACGTTGCGCAGCCGCTCGGCGACCAGCAGGAGCGCGACCAGCCAGGCGACGAGGAAGCCGATCGAGTACAGGAAGCCGTCGTAGCCCTGGACCGCGATGGCGCCGCAGATGCCGAGGAAGCTGGCGGCCGAGAGGTAGTCGCCGGCGATGGCGAAGCCGTTCTGCGGGCCCGTGAACGTGGCGCCGCCGGTGTAGAAGTCGGTGGCCTTCTTCGTGGTGCGGCTGGCCTTGATGACCAGGCCCATGGTGACGCCGATGAACAGGATGAAGACGAGGATGTTCAGAGCGGTGGAGCCGACCTGCTGGCCGACCGTGATCGTGCCCGGTTCCCAGGCGAGGAGATCGGTCACCGGCCCGCCTCCCCGGCCTTGAGCTCGCCCTCGATGTGCTCACGCAGGCCCGTGGACATCGGGTCGACCGTGTTGTTCGCGAACCGGACGTACGCCCAGGTGATCGCGAACGTGGTCACGAACTGCCCCAGACCCATCACCAGGGCCACGTTGATGTTGCCGACGAGCTTGTGGCTCATGAACTCGTGCGCGTAGGTGGCCAGCAGCACGTACAGGACGTACCAGAGCAGGAAGGCCACGGAGATCGGGATCACGAACAGCGCCAGCCTGCGGCGGAGCTCGTGGAATTCCTTGCTGTCGTAGGCGCGTCGGTAGACCGCTGCCGTTTCGTCTTCGTTCACGCCCGAAAGTGTGGCATGGACCACATTACGCACGGGTACGAATCGTTCACAATCGCCGTGCAACCCCGTGCAACCCGGCAGGCCCGACGGTGCCGGGCCCCGCCCCCGGCCCGCCCGGGCCCGGCGCGGCGGCGGTGCCGCGCCGCGCCGTCAGGCGTCGAGGGCCCGTCGCGTCGCCGCCGCGATCTCGGCGATCTGATCGTCGGTCGCGACCAGCGCCGGGGAGTACTGCAGCGTGCCGAGGCCGGCGGCGCGCCCCGAGACGCCCTGCGCCCGGAGCTTCTTCACCATCGCCATGGCCTCCGCGGGCTCGTGCAACTGCACGCCGGCGACCGCGCCGACGCCGCCGCGCACCTCCTTGACCTTCGGATGATCGCCGAGCGCGGACAGCTCGCGCAGGAGCGTTCCTTCGAGACGCAACGCCTCGACCACGAGGTTCTCCCGCTCCATGATGTCGAGAACCGCCATCGACGCCGCCGCGGCCGCAGCGTGGCCGCCGTAGGTGTAGCCGTGGCGCCACCAGACGCCGCCGGCGTAGAAGGGCTCAGCGACTTGCGGGGCGACGAAGAGCGCCCCCATCGGGACGTAGCCGCTGGTGAGCCCCTTCGCCGTGGTCATCAGGTCGGGCTGCAGATCGAACCGGCTGGACGCGAACCATGCGCCGCCGATCCGCCCGAAGCCGGTGATCACCTCGTCGGCGATGAACAGGACGTCGTGCTCGCGGCAGATCTCGCGCACCTCGCGCAGATATCCCTCGGGCGGAGGCAGGATGCCGCCGGCACCGATCACGGGTTCGGCGACGAACGCGGCGATCGAGTCCGCGCCGACGCGCTCGATGAGGCCCAGTAGTTCCTTCGCGTCGTCCCAGGCGATGGTCGCCGTGTCGTCGAAGAGCACCCCGCCGTAGCCTTCGGCGTTCACCGGGATGCCGCCGAGCGAGGTGCCGCCCACGTGCATGCCGTGGTAGGCGTTGGACCGCCCGACGATCAGCTTCTTCCCCGGTCGCCCCTTCTCCTGCCAGTACCGGCGGGCGAGTTTGATCGCGGAGTCGACCGAGTCGGAGCCGCCGGAGGTGAAGAAGATCTTGCTGTCCGGCACGGGGGCGATCGACTGCAGGCGGTTCGCCAGCGCCACCGTCGTGTCGGTCGCGGCATCGCCGAAGCCGGTGACGTGCGCCACCTGGAGCAGCTGGTCGCGCACCGCGTCAGCGACCTCCGCCCGGCCGTGGCCGACGTTGGCGAACCACAGTCCGGCGGTCGCATCCAGGTACCGGTTGCCGTCGGTGTCGAAGACGTACGCGCCCTCGCCGCGGGCGAAGACGAAGGCGCCGTCGCGCTGCACGGCGCCCATGTCGGCGAAGCCGTGCCAGAGTGCCGATGAGGTCGTGGGTCCCTGTCCGCTCATAGGCATAAAATAGAGCAAATGACTGAGCAGCAGGCGCGCGCCGTACGAAGGGACGCAGACGACGGACAGCTCCTCCCTTCCACGAAGCGCGATCTGTACGCCGCGCTCGGCACGGACGCCGACCCCGCGCTCACCCTCCGGGACGAGACGCGCCTGCGTGCCCGACTGGGGCGCGCAAAGCCGTCCGACCTGCCGAAGCTGGCCCGCGAGATCGAGACCGCGCGGGGACGCTTCGCCGAGCGCCGCGACGCCGTGCCGGCGATCGTCTACCCCGAGAACCTGCCCGTCAGCGCACGGCGCGAGGAGATCGCCAAGGCCATCGCCGAGAACCAGGTGATCATCCTGGCCGGCGAGACCGGCTCGGGGAAGACCACCCAGCTGCCCAAGATCTGCCTCGAACTCGGCCGTGGCGTACGCGGGATGATCGGCCACACCCAGCCCCGGCGGCTCGCCGCGCGCAGCGTCGCCGAACGCATCGCCGAGGAGACGAAGACGGAGCTGGGCGAGGCCGTCGGGTACGCGGTCCGGTTCACCGACAGGGTCTCGCCGAAGACCTCGGTCAAGCTCATGACCGACGGCATCCTGCTCCGCGAACTCACGCGCGACCGGCTGCTGCGCGACTACGACACGATCATCATCGACGAGGCGCACGAGCGCAGCCTCAACATCGACTTCCTCCTCGGCTACCTGCGGCAGATCCTCCCCCGCCGGCCCGATCTCAAGGTGATCGTCACCTCGGCGACCATCGAGCCGGAGCGGTTCGCGGCCCACTTCGCGAAGCCCGACGGTGCCCCCGCCCCCGTCATCGAGGTCAGCGGCCGCACCTACCCGGTGGAGATCCGGTACCGGCCGCTCGACGAGATGACCGACGACACCGAGCCGCTCGACCAGGTGACCGGCATCGTGCATGCGGTCGACGAGCTCTCCCGGGAGGCCCCCGGCGACGTGCTGGTCTTCCTCTCCGGCGAGCGCGAGATCCGCGACGCCGCCGAGGCACTGGCCGCGCACGTCAAGCCCGGAACGGAGATCCTGCCGCTCTACGCCCGCTTGTCCTCCGCCGAGCAGCACCGCGTCTTCGCACCGCATACGGGGCGCCGGATCGTCCTGTCCACCAACGTCGCGGAGACCTCACTCACGGTGCCGGGCATCAAGTACGTCGTGGACACGGGCACCGCACGCATCTCCAGGTACTCGCTGCGCACGAAGGTGCAGCGACTGCCGATCGAGCCGATCTCGCAGGCGTCGGCACAGCAGCGGTCCGGGCGCTGCGGCCGCACCTCCGACGGCATCGCGATCCGCCTCTACTCCGAGGACGACTTCGACGCGCGGCCCGTCTACACCGATCCCGAGATCCTGCGCACCAACCTGGCCTCGGTCATCCTGTCCATGACGGCCCTCGAACTCGGCGAGGTCTCCGCCTTCCCGTTCGTGCAGCCTCCCGACGAGCGCGCCGTCCGCGACGGCACCGCCCTGCTCGAGGAACTCGGTGCTCTCGAAGACGCCAAGGAGGGCCACAAACGGCTCACCGCCGTCGGCCGCCAGCTCGCGGACCTTCCCGTGGACCCCAGAATGGCGCGGATGCTGGTCGCGGCCCGCGAATTCGGCGTGCTGCCCGAGGTCCTCGTCATCGTCGCGGGCCTGTCGATCCAGGACGTGCGCGAGCGGCCGGCCGAGCACCGTCAGGCCGCCGATCAGATGCACGCCCGGTTCGCCGACCCCACCTCGGACTTCCTCTCCTACCTCAACCTGTGGCGCCACCTCGGCGACCGCCGGGCCGAGCTCAGCTCGAGCGCCTTCCGCCGCGAGTGCCAGCGGGAGTTCCTGCACTACGTGCGGATCCGCGAATGGCAGGACCTGCAGGGGCAGCTCCGGCAGATCTGCCGGGACCTGGGCTGGAAGGTCGAATCGCTGGGCCGGGAGCCCGCACCGTCGCCCGAGAAGATCCACCAGGCGATGCTGGCCGGGCTGCTCTCCCAGATCGGGCTGCGCGAGCCGGACGGCAGGGAGTTCCTGGGCGCCCGCAATGCGAAGTTCCTCGTCTTCCCCGGCTCGGCGCTGGCGAAGAAGCCGCCGCGGTTCGTCATGGCCGGCGAGCTCGTGGAGACCTCGCGGCTGTTCGCGCGGACCGTCGCGAAGATCGAGCCGGAGTGGGCGGAGAAGCTGGCGGGGCCGCTCGCGAAGCACCACTACTCCGAGCCGCACTGGTCCACCAAACGGGAGGCCGTGCTGGCGAAGGAGCGGGTGACGCTCTTCGGTGTGCCGCTGGTCGCCGATCGCACGGTGAACTACGGGCGGATCGATCCCGTCGTCGCCCGGGAGCTGTTCATCCGGCACGCGCTCGTGCAGGGCGAATGGCGCACGCGGCATCCCTTCTTCGCCCGCAACCGGGCACTCCTCGACGACGCGGAGTACCTCGAGGACAAGGCGCGCCGCCGCGACATCGTCGTCGACGAGGACGGCCTGTTCGACTTCTACGACCGCCGGGTGCCGGAGGGCATCGTCTCGGCGCGGCACTTCGACTCCTGGTGGAAAAAGGCCTCGCGCACCGATCCCGCCCTCCTCGACTTCACCGAGGACGATCTACTCTCCGACGGTGCCGCCGAGGTGACGGCCGAGGCCTATCCGACGACGTGGTTGCAGGGCCGCATCGAGATGCCGCTGAAGTACCGGTTCGAGCCGGGCGCGGCGGACGACGGCGTGACCGCGCGGATCCCGGTGAAGGACCTCGCGACGGTGCGCGCGGACGGCTTCGAGTGGCTCGTCCCCGCCATGCGGGAGGAACTGGCGGTCGCGCTCATCAAGTCGCTGCCCAAGCAGCTGCGCCGCGAGGTCGTGCCCGCGCCGGACTTCGCCGCGGCCGCGCTCGCGCGGCTGACGCCTCGCGCCGAGCCGCTCACCGAGGGATTGGCGCGCGAGCTCACGCAGCTGTCCGGCACGGTGATCCGTGGGGGCGACTTCTCCCCCGCCGCCGTCCCGGATCACCTGCGCGTGACATTCACGGTGATCGGCGACGACGGGCGGGTCCTCGGCTCCGGCAAGGACCTGGACGCGCTCAAGCGCAAGCTCGGCGCGGCCGTGCAGCGGGACCTCTCCTCGCGGGCCGGCGCCTACGAACGGGCGCCGGCGAAGCAGTGGACGGCGGAGACACTCGGCGATGTGCCGCGCACCGTCGACACCGAGGTGCGGGGCAGCCGGGTCACCGGATTCGGCACGCTCTATCCCGACGGTGACCGGGCCGGCGTGAAGGTGGTGGCCGCCGAGGCGGAGCAGCGGGCGCTCATGGGCGCCGCGTTGGACGTGCTGCTGGCGAACGTCCTTCCGGCGGCGCACAAATCGGTCCTCCAGTCCGTCGGACAGCGGGAGCGGCTCGCGCTCTCGCAGAGCCCCTACGCGACGCCGATGGACCTCCTGGCCGACTGCCGGCGCCGCGCGATCACCGATCTGCGCGCCCGCGCGGGCCTGGCGTGGACTCCGGACGAGTTCGCCGCCCTCGCCGCGACGGTGCGGGCGGGGCTCGGCGCCGAGCTGCAGCAGGACTTCGCGCACGTGGCGACCGCCGTGGCCACCGTGACGGAGGTCCGCGGCGCGATCGCCTCGGCGCCGCCTGCGATGCGAGACGCGGCGGAGGACATCGCGGAGCAGCTGGACGCCCTCCTGTTCCCGGGTTTCGTCGCCGCGACGCCCGGCGTGCATCTGCAGCACCTCCCGAGGTACGCCGCCGCAGCGGCGGCACGGTGGGCGGCGCTGCCCGGCTCGATCGACCGGGACGATCGCGGGATGGCGACGCTCGACCGGGTCTACGCCGCCCTCACCTCGAAGCTGGACACCCTCCCCGAACACCGCCGGGACGCCGCGCTGGAGCAGGTGCACTGGCTCATCGAGGAACTCCGCGTGAGCCTGTTCGCGCAGTCACTGGGGACGGTCGGCTCCGTCTCCGAGAAGAAGGTGCTGGGCGCGATCGCCGCCCTCGGCTGAGGGCCCTCGGCCGAGGAACAGTGCCAGCTACGCCGCGTCGGTGGGGTCCGCCGCGGCGGCGCGGGCACGCAGATCGCGGATCGCGGCCTCGAAGTCCTCGATGGACGAGAAGCCCTGGTACACCGAGGCGAAGCGCAGGTAGGCGACCTCGTCGAGATCCCGGAGCGGGCCGAGGATCGCGAGACCGACCTCGTTGGCCGGGACCTCGGCCACGCCGGTGGCCCGGATGGCCTCCTCGACCTGCTGCGCGAGCTTGTGCAGATCGTCCTCGGCCACATCGCGACCCTGGCACGCGCGGCGCACGCCCTTGACCACCTTCTCCCGGCTGAAGGGCTCGGTGACGCCGTTGCGCTTGACGACGGCCATGACGGCGCTCTCGACGGTGGTGAAGCGGCGACCGCACGCATTGCAGGAGCGGCGCCGGCGGATGCCCTGGCCGTCGTCGAAGACACGTGAATCGACCACACGCGTGTCCTCGTTCTTGCAGAACGGGCAGTACATGGGTCCACCTCCCGCGCGGCTGCGCTCGGACGTCCGGCGGGGCAGCTGCAGCACGGTGGCCCCTGCCACCGCCGCGCCCCGCGATCTCGCCCTTGAGGATACGCGGGACGGGAACGGCAGCACGTTGCCGAGGTGGGCCGAGCGCCCGCGCTGCCGGGAATCCACTATCGAGATGAGGGTGGTCATCGTCGCATCTCCTTCGCTGATGATCGGTCAGTACCGCGGCGTGACCAGGGTCTGGCCCGGGTGGACACGGCCGTCCTGCAGGCCGTTGATCTCGCTGATCTCGGCGATCACCGCGGCGGGCGCCCGCCCGGGGGCGATCTCGCGGGCGATCTGCTCGAGGCTCTGGCCGGAGCGCACCGTGACGACCGACGTCAGCGCGGGCTGCGCGGCGCCCGCCGGTGCCGGCTCCGCCTGCGGAGCCCCGCCGAAGAGCACCAGCAGCGCGGCGAAGACCCCGGCGGCGAACAGCACGCACGCGGCGATCGACGGACCCGGGGTGCGGCGGGCGCAGCCCCCGACCCGCGAGGCGCCGAGCGGTGCGCGCCGAGCCGCCGAACGCACGCCCGGACGTTCGACGGTGCGCCGAGCGGATCCGCGCGCGCCCGTCACCCGGACGGCCGCCGGCACCGTTCGAACAAGCCCCTCGGCACTCCCGTTCGACGGGGTGATCGAAAGGGCCGAGGACTCCGACGAACGGCTGCGCGCGAGCCGGGGCGAGACCCCGCGAGCACGGGTGGCGCCGCGACGATCAGCAGCGGCGGAGCCGTGCCGCACGAGTGCCGGCGCCGGGGCGCCATCGTTCTGTGCTGCGGTGATGACGTCTCGATCGATGATCGCGGTCATGGTCTCTCCTGACATCGGTAGCGGTTCCTTCTCGCTCACCACAGGTCTATCGGAGGGGACTGACAAGTTTTTCCATCCAGCCCCACCAGTCACACCGGAGTGCGTGCAGGTGTTCGAGAGAACTTCTGTTCGATTTCTACCACACCCCCGTGGCGAGCGGAAGACACGCGGAGAAATTTCTCGAACAGATGTTTGTCAGCACGTCCGAGCTGGACTAGAGTGGAGGCGGAACAGAACGGGCGTGAGGAGCGACACATGACAGAAGAACGACAGGTTCAGCACCGGGACAAGCGCTTCCGCGATGCGCAGGGCAACGTCTCCGAGGATCACCTCACCCGCCGCCAGAAGCAGGTCCTCGAAGTGATCCGCCGTTCCGTGCGCGAGCGCGGGTACCCGCCCAGCATCCGCGAGATCGGTGACGAGGTGGGGCTCACGTCCACGTCGTCGGTCGCCCATCAGCTCCGCACGCTGGAGCGCCTCGGCTTTCTGCACCGCGACCCGAACCGCCCCCGCGCCGTGAACGTCCAGGGCGCCGAGGAGCGCACCGCTCAGGTCATTCAGAAGGTCATGGAGGACGAGGACCGGATGCCGGAACCCGCCTTCGTCCCGGTCCTCGGGCGGATCGCCGCCGGCGGGCCGATCCTCGCCGAGGAGGCGGTCGAGGAGATCTTCCCCCTCCCCCGCGAGCTCGTGGGCGAGGGCTCGCTCTTCCTGCTCAAGGTGGTGGGCGAGTCGATGACCGATGCCGCGATCTGTGACGGTGACTGGGTGGTCGTACGGCAGCAGTCCGTGGCGGAGAACGGCGACATCGTTGCCGCGATGCTCGACGGCGAGGCCACGGTCAAGACCTTCCGCCGCACCGGGCGCGACATCTGGCTGATGCCGCACAACCCGGCGTTCGACCCGATCCACGGCAACGACGCGGTGATCCTCGGCAAGGTCGTGACGGTCATGCGCCGGATCTGACGTCCGCGTATCTGCGCAGGTGGTCCGTCGCGGAACCGAACTCGGTCTCGATCGCGGTGAGCCGCTTGAAGCAGTGACCGATCGCGAGTTCCTCCGTCATGCCCATACCACCGTGCAGTTGCACGGCGTTCTGGCCCACGAATCGCGCCGCCCGCGCGATCGTGATCTTCGCCGCGGAGACGGCCCTCCGCCGTACCTGCGGATCGGCGTCCAGGTGGAGGATCGCGAGATAGGTCGCCGCCACGGCCTGTTCGAGTTCGAGCGACATGTCCACCATGCGGTGCTGCAGCGCCTGGAACGAACCGATCGGCACACCGAACTGCCGGCGTTGTTTGGCGTACTCGACGGTCTCAGCTACCACACGCCGCATGATCCCGACCGCCTCGCTGCACACGGCGGCGGCACCGTCGTCGAGGGCGCGTTCGATCACCTCCCACGCTCCGCCCTCGGCGCCGAGCAGCGCGGCGGCCGGCACCCGGACGTCGCGCAGCACCAGGTCGCCGGTGTGGTGATCGTCGATCGTGCGGAAGTAGTGCGCGCTCATCCCGGCGGGCGGGGACTGCGGGTCGAACTCGATGAGGAAGAGTGAGAGGCCGTCGCGATCGAGTCGGTCGCCGCCGGTGCGTGCGGCCACGATCAGGTGCGTCGCCAGGGGCAGGTCGGCGACCACGATCTTCGCCCCGGACAGGAGGTAGCCGTCACCGTCGGATAGCGCCCGCATCCGGACGTCCCAGCTCTCGCGTCCCGACTCGGGTTCGGTCAGGGCGAAGGCGATCCGCGCGCCGCCCTCGGCGATGGACGCCAGCAGCCCGTCGGCGACCGGGCCGCCCGATTCGCGGAGCAGGGCGGCACCCACGACGGCGGTGCCGATGTACGGCTCGACCACGAGCGCTCCGCCGAGCGCCTCGGCGATCACCATCATCTCCTCGGGCCCGCCGCCCAGCCCGCCCAGTGATTCGGGCACCAGCGCGGCGAGAATGCCCAGCTCGGAGGCGAAGGCCTCCCAGACGGACGGCTGCCAGCGCTCCGCCGAGCGCGCGGCGCTCCGCGACGGCGCCAGCGGATAGCGTCCGGCGAGGTAGGACCGCACGGCGTCGCGCAGCATCGTCTGTTCGTCGGTGAGTGTGAAGTCCATCTACAGCCCCAATACCGCTTTCGCCAGGATGTTCCGTTGGATCTCGTTGGAGCCCGCGTAGATCGAGCCCGCACGATCGTTGAAATAGCGCAGCGGCGCCACGGCCTGCCACGGGTCACCGCTGTGCGCGCCGTCGGCCGGCGGGAGGTAGTCGACCACGGGTCCGCCCGGGCGGGTGACGTGCGGCTGGTAGACCCGGCCGCGCGGGCCCGCGCTGAGGTGGATGAACTCCGTGACCGCCTGGCTCAGTTCGGTTCCCAGGATCTTGAGCATCGATGCCGCCGGCCCGGGATTGCCCCCGGCGGCGAGCACGGCGAGCGAGCGGTGCTCGAGGATCTCCAGCACGTCCACGCGCGCCTGCAGCTCGGCCAGCCGCAGCCGGAAGTCGTCGTCCTCGGACAGGGGGCGGCCCGCCCGGCCCGGCACCGTCGCCGCCCGTTCGGCGAGACGGTCGAGCGACACCTGCAGCCACGGCGCCGATGCGCCGCCGCCGCGCTCGAACTCGAGGAGGTACTTCGCGACGGTCCAGCCGTCGTCGATCCTGCCGAGCACGTTGGCCTTCGGCACCCGCACGTGGTCGAAGAAGACGACGTTCTGCACCTCCTCGCCGGAGGCCATGACCAGCGGCTGGATCTCGATGCCGGGCGCCGTCATGTCCACCAGCAGGAAGGTGATGCCCTGCTGCTTGCGCTCCTGCTTCGACGTGCGGACCAGGGCGAACATCCAGTTCGCCTCCCGCGCGTGGGTGGTCCAGATCTTCGAACCGGTCAGGACCAGATCGTCCCCGTCGGACTCGGCACGCATCGACAGCGACGCCAGGTCCGATCCCGACTCGGGCTCGGAGTAGCCCTGACAGAAGAAGACCGAGGCGTCGAGGATGCCGGGCAGGAAGAACCGCTTCTGCTCCTCCGTCCCGAACCGGATGATCGCGTGCGCCACCATCCGGATCCCCATCGGCGAGAGGAACGGTGCGCCGGCCAGCACGGACTCCCGAGCGAAGATGTAGTGCTGCGCGACTGTCCAGTCGCAGCCGCCCCATTCCACGGGCCACGCGGGCGCCGCCCAGCCGCGCTCGTGCAGGATCGCCTGCCAGGCCAGGCTCGCCTCGTGCTCGGAGTAGACACTGGTGGCGAGGTCGCCGGCGGCGCGCAGATCGTCGGTGAGGTGCGTGTCCAGGAACTGCCGCACCTCCTCGCGGAACGCCTCCTCCGCCGCTGTGAACGTCACGTCCATCCGGGTCCTCCGCTCGTTGACACCCTCGCACTGGCGAGACAAAATACGAGTATGTCTCATCCGGAGCACGGCGACAAGCAGATCGAGGTGATCCGCCGCGCCGCGCACTGGTTCCGCGCGGGGCGGCGGATCGATCTGGGACAGCTGGCGAAGGCGAGCGGCGTCGGCAGGGCCACGCTCTACCGGTGGTTCGACGGGCGGGAACAGGTGGTCGGAGAGGCCATCTGGCTCGGCATCGCGCAGGCGATCACCCGGGTCGAGGCCGACGAGCCGAGTCGCGATCGCGCCGCCTTCCTGCGGTCCTTCACCCGCCTGGCGCACGAGGTCCGGGAGTATCCGCCGCTCGCCGCGTTCGCCGCCGACGAACCGGAGTTCGCCATGCGAGTGCTGCAGTCCGGCGGCAGCGTCGTCCAGGCCCGGCTCGTCACGTGGGTGCAGGGCTGGCTCGGTGACCTCGCCGTTCCCCCGCCCGACGGTGCCCACGGCGTCACGCGTGCGGACCTCGCGTACGCGATCGTGCGGCTCGCCGAGTCCTTCCTGTGGTCCGACATGATCATCGGCACCCCGCCCCAGCCCGACAAGGCCGCCGCGCTCGTGGAACTGCTCCTCGACGGCGCGACCGGCTCGGGCTAACCGGAGACGATGCCCACGACCAGGTTGATCGCGGTCGCGAGAATGAGCGTCCCGAAGACGTACGAGAGCAGGCAGTGCCGCAGTACCACGCTGCGGATCGCCGGCGAGGAGACCGAGGTGTCCGACACCTGGTAGGTCATCCCCAGGTTGTAGCTGAAGTAGAAGAAGTCCCGGTACGTGGGTGCCGCCGGACCGTTCCAGTCGATCCCGCCCGCCTCGTCACCGGGGTCGCCGTAGTACTGGGCCGCGTACTGCGTCGAATAGGTCAGGTGCAGGGCGGCCCACACCGCGAACGCCGCGAACAGCGCGGCCGCCGCGCCGGCGTCCCGATGCCCCGACTTGCCCGTGATGAGCAGCGCCACGATCGCGACCAGGCCGCTCAGCGCGATCACCGCGACCACGACCTCCGCGACGCGCGGGCGGAAGTTCTCCCGCTGCACCGTGGCCCGGGTCGACGCGGCATCGAGGGGCCACAGGATCGCCCATCCCATCGCGACGAAGGCCGCCGCAGCAGCGCCGATCCCGACGAGGACGCCGAGGGTGCCGTCCACGAACGCGCCGACGAGGCCGCCCACGACGAGCCCGAGGAGCAGCGCGAGCGCCGCGCGCGCCACCACGGACAGGAGGGGCGTGGTCACCGGTGCACTCATGCGACGATTGTGCGCTCCTAGACCCCGTACTGCGCCAGCAGCCCCGCCAGCGCCCCCGGCACGCGCGCGGTGATCCTCGTCCCCTCGGCCACGTGGTCGGCGTCCAGGATCGTGCCCTCGGCGTGGATCCGGGCGACCAGGTCGCCTCGGTCGTACGGCAGGAGCGCCGTGACCTCGAGGTCTCCGACGGTGATCAGCTGCGTCATCCGCTCGAGCAGCTCGTCGACGCCCTCGCCGGAGTGCGCCGAGACGAAGACCGCCTCCGGCAGCGCGACCCGCAGCTGGGCGAGGACCACCGGGTCGGCGGCGTCGATCTTGTTGACCACCAGCAGCTCCCGCGGCAGGGACGCCTCCCGCTCCCCCGCGACCTCGCGGAGCACCTCGCGCACCGCGTCGATCTGGCGCTGCGGCATCACGTCGCTGCCGTCCACGACGTGCAGCAGGAGATCCGCGTCGACGACCTCCTCCAGCGTCGACCGGAAGGCCTCGACGAGCTGGGTGGGCAGGTGCCGCACGAAACCGACGGTGTCGGTGAGAACCACGTCGCGACCGTCGGTCAGGGTGCCCTGCCGGGTGGTCGGATCGAGCGTGGCGAAGAGCGCGTTCTGCACCAGCACACCGGCGTCGGTGAGCGCGTTGAGCAGGCTCGACTTCCCCGCGTTCGTGTACCCGGCGATGGCCACCGCGGGCACGCCGGATCGGCGGCGCGCGCCGCGCTTGGTGTCGCGGGCCTGCTTCATGCCCTTGATCTCGCGGCGCAGTTTCGCCATCCGCTCACGGATCCGCCGGCGGTCGGTCTCGATCTTCGTCTCACCGGGGCCGCGCAGGCCCACGCCGCCGTTGCTGCCGGCGCGACCGCCGGCCTGCCGCGAGAGGGCCTCGCCCCAGCCGCGCAGCCGGGGCAGCATGTACTCCATCTGCGCGAGGCTGACCTGCGCCTTGCCCTCGCGGGAGGTGGCGTGCTGCGCGAAGATGTCGAGGATGAGGGCGGTGCGGTCGATCACCTTGACCTTCACCACCTTCTCCAGCGCGTTCAGCTGGGCGGGGGTGAGCTCACCGTCGCAGATCACGGTGTCGGCGCCGGTCGCCAGGACGATCTCCCGCAGCTCGTGCGCCTTGCCCGAGCCGATGTAGGTGGCGGGATCCGGCCGGTCGCGACGCTGGATCACGCCGTCGAGCACCGCCGAACCGGCCGTCTCGGCCAGGGCCTTGAGCTCGGCGAGCGAGGCGTCGGCCTGCGCGGCGGAGCCGGTGGTCCACACCCCGACCAGCACGACCTGTTCGAGCCGCAGCTGGCGGTACTCGACCTCGGTGACGTCCTCGAGTTCGGTGGAGAGGCCGACGACGCGGCGGAGCGAGGAGCGCTCCTGGAGCTGGAGTTCACCGATGGTGGGCGCCGGGAGCGGAGCGAGCGGGCCCGGTGCGTTCGGCTGATGCGGATCCGTCGGTTCCCAGGTATCTGTCTGTGTCATATGCGACCCATTCTCGCACGTCGCGGCGCTGCGGGTCACGCGAGTTTTCTCGTGGCGAAACCGCTCAGAGCGCGGAGAGGCGCGCGGTGCCGGAGGCGACGATGCGGCTGGGGCCGCGGAGCACGGCACCGTCGGCGCCGACGGTGACGGTGACCACCCCGCCCGGCACGTGCACGTCGACCGTGCCGGTCTCCAGGCCGGCGGAGCGCAGCGCGGCGACCGCGGCGGCGACGGTGCCGGTCCCGCAGGACCGCGTCTCGCCGGAGCCGCGCTCGTGCACGCGCATGTGCACCGCACCGTCGACGAGCGGGGTCAGGACCTCGACGTTCGTGCCGTGCGGGAAGAGCCCGCGGTCGAAGGTCGGTGCGCTCGCCACGTCGAGCGCGGCGAGATCCTGCGCGGTAAGGCCCGGCACGACGCACGCGATGTGCGGATTGCCGACGTCGACCGCGATGCCGGCGAGATCGCGCCCGTCGACGCCCGCGGACGAGGTGCCGAAGACCCGCGGGACGCCCATGGACACGGAGACCTCGGCGGTCTCGGGATCGGCGTGGTGCACCCGGACGGGCTTGGCGCCGGCGCGGGAGCCGACCGTGAACTCCTCGCCCGCGACCAGCGCGGACGCGGCCAGGAAGTGCGCGAAGACGCGAACACCGTTACCGCACATCTCGGCGATCGACCCGTCCGAGTTGCGGTAGTCCATGAACCAGTCCTCGCGGCGCACGCCGTCGGGCAGCGCGTCGAGGACGCCCGCGTCGAGCAGATCCCCCGCGCGAGCGACGCGGAGCACCCCGTCGGCACCGATCCCGGCACGACGATCGCACAGCGCGGCCACCAGCTCCGGCGTGAGGTCGAGGTCGACGCCCGGATCCGGCAGGATCACGAAGTCGTTCTCCGTACCGTGGCCCTTGAGGAAGTCCACCGCCGTCACCTGAGCCTTCATACCGGCCAGTCTACGGGCGCCACGCCGGGGCGGCGTGCGCGGCGAGCGCCGCGCCGACGAGACCGGGGGCGGCACCGTCGAGCCAGACGACGCGCGGGTCGCGCCGGAACCAGGAGCGCTGCCGCCGGACGTACCGGCGCGTGCCGATGAAGGTCAGCTCCCGGGCCTGCTCGAGGTCGTACTCCCCGTCGAAGGCCGCGAGGACCTGCGCGTACCCGATCGCGCGCGAGGCGGTCACGCCCTCGCGGAGGCCGCGCGCCTCGAGGGCGCGGACCTCGTCGGCGAGGCCGGAGTCGAACATCAGGCGCGTACGCAGCGCGATCCGGGCGTCGAGCTCCGCGGTCTCGCGGTCGACGGCGACGATCGCGGTGTCCCAGCGCGCCGGGCCGATGCCGGGCGCCGACGCGGCGAAGGGCTCGCCGGTGATCGTCACGACCTCGAGCGCCCGGACGATGCGCCGGCCGTCGGTGGTCAGGATCTTCGCGCCGGCCGCGGGGTCGAGGGCGGCGAGCTCGCGGTGCAGGGCGAGCGGGCCGATCTCGGCGAGTCGCTCCTCGAACCGGGCGCGCACGTCGGGATCGGTCGCGGGGAAGCGCCACTCGTCGAGCAGGGCCTGGAAGTACATCATCGAGCCGCCGACGATGACCGGGGTCCGCCCGGCGGCGAGCAACGACTCGACATCGGCGCGGGCCCGCTCCTGGTAGGCGGCGACGGTGGCGGTCTCGGTGACCTCGAGGACGTCGAGCTGGTGGTGCGGGATGCCGCGGCGCTCGGCGACCGGGAGCTTCGCGGTGCCGATGTCCATGCCGCGGTACATCTGCATCGCGTCGATGTTGACGATCTCGCCACCGAGCCGCTCGGCGAGATCGAGCGCGAGGTCGGACTTACCGGTCGCGGTGGGCCCGACGACGGCGATGGGACGGACGGTCACGGCGCTCCCGCGGTCGCCACGAGGTACCCGACGCCGAACGGGGCGTCGCGGTACAGCACGTCGACGGGGCCGCCCGCGCAGGCCGCGGCGGCCGCGCGCCAGGCGTCGTCGAGCCCGTCCGCCGGACCGCCCGCGGAGACGGCGGCGACCTGGGCGTCGAAGACGGCGACGTCCTCGGGCCGGTGTCCGCCGGGCGCGCGGGCGGTAAGGGTGTTCGGGCCGTCGAGAACGAAAAGCAGCCCCTCGGCCTCGTCGTCACCGTCGACGAGGCGGACCGACGGCGCAGCGGCGCCTCGCACCCAGGCTGCGACCAGCAGCGGGACCGGCCAGGCGGCGCTGGGCGGCAGGTCGTTCGACGGTGCTCCCGGCCCCGTCGTCACGATCACGTCCGCTCCGAAACCGGCGAAGGTGCCGGCGGCGGCACCGTCGGGCCTGGTCAGCGGGACGGGCGCGACGACACGCCAGGTGCGCGCCCGCGCCCCGAGCCAGGTGCCCGCGGCGAGCACCGCTTCCCGGACGCGGTCGGCGTCGGGGTCGCCCGGGGCGCCCACCAGCTCGGGAACGAGCAGCGGGGCGCCGGGGATCACGGCGACGGGCCGGTGGTCGGACGGAGACGGGTGCACGAGAAGAACGCTAATCGATCGCGCCAGGGAGCCCGCGGAGTGCTTGAATGGATCCGGGTCCGTGCCGTTGCGCGGGTCCGTGACGACCGGCAGCCGTGACGCGCGGCGCAGACGAAGGGGAGACCGAAGTGGCCGAGAACGACCCGATCGCCGAGAGCACGCCGATCGAGGGCGCCGCACCGAAGCCCGTCCCGGGCGCGCGGCCCGGCCCCAAGCCGCATCCCGGCCCCCGGCCCGGTGTGCCGCGGCCGCAGACTCCCGCCGCGGCGGCCCACACCCCGCCCCGAGCCCGGCCCGCCTCCGATCCGACCAAGCACGGCCGGGTCGACGACGACGGCACCGTCTACGTCATCACCTCCGGCGGCGAGCGCGCCGTCGGCTCGTGGCAGGCCGGTGAGGGCGCCGAGGGCCTCGCGCACTACGGCCGCAAGTACGACGAGCTCGCCACCGAGGTCGAGGTGCTCGAGGAGCGCCTGGCGAGCGGCACCAGCGACCCGAAGAAGGTCCGGACGGCGGCCCAGCAGATCGCGGACGCGCTGCCCACCGCGGCGGTCGTGGGCGACCTCGACGCCCTCGCCGCGCGTGTCGGTGCGCTGCTGACCGGCGCGGACACCGCCATCGTGACGGCGCAGGCGGACCGCGAGCGCAGCCGCTCGGAGGGCATCGCCCGCAAGGAGGCGCTCGCCGCGGAGGCCGAGCAGATCGCGGCAGAGGCGACCCAGTGGAAGACCGCGGGTGACCGGATGCGCGCGCTGCTCGACGAGTGGAAGACGATCAAGGGCGTCGACCGCAAGACCGACGATGCGCTGTGGAAGCGCTACTCCAAGGCCCGCGATGCCTTCAACAAGCGCCGCGGCGCGCACTTCGCCGAACTCGACCGCGAGCGCGCCGGCGCGAAGGCGCGCAAGGAGGAGCTGATCGCCGAGGCGGAGAAGCTCAAGGACGACACCTCATGGGGCGAGACCTCGGCGAAGTTCCGGGATCTGCTCGCGAAGTGGAAGGCCGCCGGCCGCGCCCCGCGCGACACCGATGACGCGCTGTGGGCCCGGTTCAAGGGCATCCAGGACGAGTTCTTCGCCGCCCGCAACGCGGCGGCCGGCGAGCGGGACGCCGAGTTCGCCGAGAACGGCAGGGCCAAGCAGGCGCTGCTCGACGAGTACACCCCGCGCATCGACTCCGCGCAGAGCCTCGCGGCGCAGAAGACGGCGCTGCGGGAGCTGCAGGACAAGTGGGAGGCGATCGGCAAGGTCCCGCGCGAGCAGATGGGCTCACTGGAGGCCGGGATCCGCGCGCTGGAGAAGAAGGTCAAGGCCGCGGACGAGACCCAGTGGCGCCGCACCGACCCGGAGGCCGCCGCGCGCGCCGCGCAGTTCCGCGACCGCGTCGCGCAGTTCGAGGAGCAGGCCGAGAAGGCCGAGGCCGCGGGCAAGACCAAGGACGCCGTGCGGCTGCGCGAGCAGGCGCAGCAGTGGCGCGAGTGGGCGGACGCGGCCGAGGGCGCGATCGAGCACCGGTAGCCGCGTCGACCTACTCGTCGGTGGGGCGGTGCGGGCGCTGCGGCTGGTTGCCGATCCGGTGGGACCGCGCGAAATCGTCCCACTGCGAGGCCGCGTCGCGGCGGTCCTGCTCGGCGGCGAGTTGGAAGGGCGTGCGCGCCCAGATCGTCTTGATCCACACGACCGCCAGCACGATCATCGCGAGCCAGCCCAGGTAGAGGCCGACCCCGGCACCCGTGGGCGGCTCGCCGTGCAGGCCGGTCGTCTGCCGCGACCACACCGACAGCAGCCCGAAGACGAAGGCGACACCGCAGCCCGCGCCCGCGATCACGGACAGGGCCCAGCGGCGGGTCAGCAGCGCCGCACCGGAGGCGAGGACGCCGAACAACACCTCGAGCCAGACGAAGATCTTCGAGACGATGACCAGTGAGCTGCCGTTGATGCGCGGATCGCCGGTGACGATCTCGATGCCGGTGACCGAGCCCGTGTGCGGGAGGGCGAGCGAGCCGATGACCGCGACCACCGCGATCGCCGCCACCAGGATGCGCGGGCCGACCTGGAACTCTCCGGCGAGCTTGCGCTCGACCGACTCGACCTGCGTGCGCAGGCTCTCCAGATCTTCGGCGCTCCGGGGGTTCTCGCTGTCGGCGTTCATGGCCTCCATTGTCCACCCCGCGGGCGGGGTTGTCTCCTACAGGTCGTCGTAGGTCCGGTCAGCAGGTCGAGCACCCCGTCGGCGCGGGTGCGGAGGCCGCCTCCGGGCGCCCCACGGGCGGCAGGCCCAGGCCCACCCCGACGGGAGCCGTGACCGGCGTGATCGACGCCTCGACGTTGTCGCCCGCGCGAGTCCTGCGGTGGCGGAGGACGCCACCGTCGGCGACGAGATGGTGCGGCGCGGCGCCGGTGATCTCCACCTCGACGACGTCGCCGGGCCGGATGCCATCGCCGCCGGCGAAGTGCACGAGCCGGCCGTCGCGCGCGCGGCCCGACATGCGCTTGGTCTCGGCGTCCTTGCGGCCCTCGCCGAGCGCGACGAGCAGTTCGACGGTGCGCCCGACCTGCTTCTGGTTCTCCTCGAGCGTGATCCGCTCCTGCAGGGCGATGAGCCGGTCGTACCGCTCCTGCACGACCTTCTTCGGCAGCTGCTCCGGCAGGTCCGCCGCGGGCGTGCCGGGCCGGATCGAGTACTGGAAGGTGAAGGCGCTGGAGAACCGCGCCTTCTCGACCACGTCGAGGGTGGCCTGGAAGTCCTCCTCGGTCTCGCCCGGGAAGCCGACGATGATGTCGGTGGTGATCGCGGCGTGCGGGATCTTCGCACGGACGCGATCGAGGATGCCCAGGAACTTGGCGCTGCGGTAACTGCGGCGCATCTCCTTGAGCACCCGGTCGGAGCCCGACTGCAGGGGCATGTGCAGCTGCGGGCAGATGTTCGGGGTCTCCGCCATGGCGTCGATGACGTCGTCGGTGAACTCCGCCGGGTGCGGGCTGGTGAACCGCACCCGCTCGAGGCCCTCGATCCGACCGCACGCGCGCAACAGGTCGGCGAAGGCGCCCCGGTCCCGCGGCAGCTCGGGATCGGCGAAGTTCACGCCGTAGGCGTTGACGTTCTGGCCGAGCAGCGTGACCTCCGAGACGCCCTGGTCGACGAGGGCCTGCACCTCGGCGAGGATGTCGCCCGGCCGGCGGTCGACCTCCTTGCCGCGCAGGCTCGGCACGATGCAGAAGGTGCAGGTGTTGTTGCAGCCGACCGAGATGGAGACCCATCCCGCGTAGGCGCTCTCCCGGCGGGCGGGCAGCGTCGACGGGAAGGCGTCGAGCGCCTCCTTGATCTCGACCTCGGCCTTGCGGTTGTGCCGCGCGCGCTCGAGCAGGGCCGGGAGCGATCCGATGTTGTGGGTGCCGAAGACGACGTCGACCCACGGCGCCTTCTTGACGACGGTGCCGCGGTCCTTCTGCGCGAGGCAGCCGCCGACGGCGATCTGCATGCCCGGCCGCTCCTTCTTCACCGGCGCGAGGTGACTGAGGTTGCCGTAGAGCTTGTTGTCGGCGTTCTCCCGGACCGCGCAGGTGTTGAAGACCACCAGATCCGCCTGCTCGCCGCCGTCCGCACGCACGTAGCCGGCGTCCTCGAGCAGACCCGAGAGACGCTCGGAATCGTGCACGTTCATCTGACACCCGTAGGTGCGGACCTCGTACGTTCGGACGGTAGGGGCGGCTTCGATCACCTCACCAGGGTATCGAGGGTATGCAAATCGCCGCGATCTCTATCGCCTCTTGGCGATCTTGGCTCCACCGACCGCAAGTCCGAGGAACCGCTGATAACTGCCCTCCTTCTCGGAGTACAGCGCGTCGGCGAGGGCGACGGCCTGGCGCGCATCGTCCACGGACGTCAGTGCGGACGCCTTGTCGATCTCGAACAGGTCGTCGTAGTCGGCCTGATGACGCCGATCCTGGAGATCCACGAACAGCTGCCCCACCCGCCCGAGCCGCTCATCCACTACGCCCAACGCGATTCCGAGCGCCCCGCCCCCACCGACACCCGTCGCTGCCTTGGCAAGCGCCGCGAGATCGGTGTGCGTCATCCACCGCGCAACAGCCGCATGCGTGTCGGTCCAGCGGCCGTCTCCGAGAAGTCTCTGCACTGTGTGCTGCGTCAGCCTGTGGAACACCGCGTAGTAGGCCGTGCTCGTCGACCGGCGCAGCGCGACCGTCCGGGGTCTGCCTCGACCGTCATCGCGGCCCGCCAGTTCATCCGCGAGCGTCAGCAACTCCTCGCTCTGGATGAAGCGCCGCGCCATCAGTGCTTGCCGCCATCGGCGACCGGTGGTGCGTCGTCCGCAGTGCGGTACGGCTCGTAGACGACACGCACCTGACCACTCGCCCCGAACACCGCATCGGCGATCCTTCGCGCCGCGACACGGATCCGCCAGAACTCTTCCCGATCCCACCCGTCGTCCGCGTCGTCGGCTTCGAGCCGGACGGACACCAGGACAGCGTCACCGTCGGGGTCCGAGTCGTCCCGCGCGACGACCTCCCGCGGCACGAGTCGTTCGCCTCCGAGCGGAAGTATCTCGCGCTCAAGGGCCAACTGCTGCTCCGCGGTGACGACCATGCCGCCAGTATGACACCGACCGAGACGGGCACACTCGCGGTGACTTCACAGATTTCCGGTACCAATCCGCCCGAGTTAACGCGGGCGAAACGCAGGAACTCCTAGGCTCGGATAATGACCAGTCCCGTGAACGAGCCCACAGGTGCCGCTCCGATGATCGAGATCGATGCAGTGGAGAAGCACTTCGGCGACCTCCATGTGCTCAAGAACATCAACCTCACCGTCCCCAAGGGACAGGTCGTCGTGATGCTCGGCCCCTCGGGCTCGGGCAAGTCGACCCTGTGCCGCACGATCAACCGGCTCGAGCCCATCGACTCGGGTTCGATCAAGATCGACGGTGCCCTGCTGCCCGAGGAGGGGCGCGGGCTCGCGAACCTGCGCGCCGAGGTCGGCATGGTCTTCCAATCGTTCAACCTCTTCGCGCACAAGACCATCCTCGACAACGTGACCCTCGGTCCGATCAAGGTGCGCAAGAAGAACAAGGCCGAGGCCGAGAAGCGCGCGCTCGAGCTGCTCGACCGGGTGGGCATCGTCGCCCAGAAGGACAAGTACCCGGCGCAGCTCTCCGGTGGGCAGCAGCAGCGCGTCGCCATCGCCCGCGCTCTCGCCATGGATCCCAAGGTCATGCTCTTCGACGAGCCGACCTCGGCGCTCGACCCGGAGATGGTCAACGAGGTGCTCGACGTGATGGTCGGCCTCGCCAAGGACGGCATGACGATGGTCTGTGTGACCCACGAGATGGGCTTCGCCCGCAAGGCCGCCGACCGCATCCTCTTCTTGGCGGACGGTGAGGTCGTCGAGGACACCGATCCCGAGTCCTTCTTCACCGCACCGAAATCGAACCGCGCCAAGGACTTCCTCGGCAAGATCCTGGGGCACTGATGACGTCACCGCAGAGCACCCGAACCCGGCGGTGGCGCGGCCTCTTCGCCGCGCTGGCCGCCACCGTGGTCACCGTCCCCCTGCTCTCCGCGTGCGGTACGGACACCCCGCGCAGCCTGCTCGATTCGATCCGGAACGGCAGCGTCGTCCTCGGCACGAAATACGATCAGCCGGGCCTCGCCAACCGCAACCCGGACAAGTCGCACAGCGGCTCGGACGTGGACGTCTCCGAGTTCGTGGTCAAGCAGATCGCCAAGAACAACGGCTGGGCCGAGCCGAAGATCACGTGGAAGGAGACCCCGTCCGCGTTGCGCGAGCGCATGATCGAGAACGGCGAGGTCGACATGATCGCGGCCACCTACTCGATCACCGCCGCCCGCCTCAAGAAGGTCGACTTCGCCGGACCGTACCTGACCACCTACCAGGCGCTGCTGGTCAGCAAGAAGAGCGCGAACCCGATCCGGAACCTCGAGGATCTCAACTCGGGCCGCAGGCTGTGCTCGGTGTCGGGCTCGTCGTCGGCGATCAACGTCAAGGCGGCTCTGCCGAACGTGCAGCTGCAGCAGTACGACGGCTACGCCTCGTGCGTCGAGGGCGTGCGCCGCGGCGTGATCGACGCGCTGACCACCGACGCGACGATCCTCGCCGGCTTCCAGGCGAAGTACCCCGGTGAATTCGACATCGTGCCCATGAACTACCCGAAGGACACCACGCTGCCGAACGGTACGGAGAAGAAGAAGGGCGATCCGTTCTCGGTGGAGCGGTACGGCATCGGCATCCGGAAGAAGGACAGCGCCTCGCTCCGTGAGGCGAATCGCGCGCTGCGGCAGATGATGCTCGGCGACGCGGGCGCGGCGACGTACGACGCCGAGGCGGCCCCCGCCTCGCCCACCTGCGTGGTTCCGTCGGACGTGGTCGCGAAGTTCACCGGGCTGACCTACGCCCACCCCGACAACGCGCTCTTCCAGGCGCTGCGCACGAACCTCGGCGACTACGCCACCACCATGATCGACCAGGGACGCCCCGTCGACGGCGGTAAGCCGAAGGCCACCCTCGTGGCGCTCCCCGGGGACCAGACGTGGTTGCTCCCGAAGGCGATCCCGTTGAAGGGGCCGGACAATAAGACGGTGACGGTGCCGCAGACCGATCCGCAGACGTGGTGCGCGAAGGCAGGTGCGTGAGTATGTGGCAAGACCTCGGGCCACAGCTGTGGCCGGCGTTCTGGGTGACCATCAAGCTCACCTTCTTCTCCGCGATCGGTGCGACGATCTGGGGCACGGTCCTCGCGGGCATGCGCGTCTCCCCCGTGCCGGCGATGCGGGTGTTCGGCACCTCGTACGTCAACATCGTCCGCAACACGCCGCTGACGCTGATCATCCTGTTCCTCTCGCTCGGCCTCTACCAGAACATGGGCTTCGCCCTGGCCGCGAACAACGCGAACTTCACCGCGAACAACAACTTCTGGCTCGCGGTGGTCGGCTTCGTCGCCTACACGGCCACCTTCGTCTGCGAGACGCTGCGGTCGGGCTTCAACACCGTGCCGCTGGGCCAGGCCGAGGCGGCGCGCTCGCTGGGCCTGTCGTTCATGCAGGTCTTCAAGCTCATCGTGCTGCCGCAGGCCGGCCGCGCGGTGATCGCGCCGATGGGCAGCGTGCTCATCGCGCTGACGAAGAACACCACGATCGCGTCGATCATCGGCGTCGGTGAGGCGGCCCTGCTGATGAAGGAACAGCTCGAATTGCACAGCGACCAGCTGATCCCGATCTTCATCGTCTTCGCGGCGTGCTTCATGGTGATCACACTCCTCGAGGGAGCCGTCTTCGGCTACTTCGCCAAGCGACTGGCGGTGAAGCGATGAGCAGCAAGTCCACCTCGACCGTCCTCTACGACGCGCCGGGTCCCAAGGCCCGGGTGCGCAACAACATCATCGCCGTCGCCTTCATCGTGGTGCTGGTGGCCCTGTTCGCCTGCGTGATCACGGCATTCGCCGGCAACGGCCAGTTCGATCAGGAGAAGCTCGAGCCCTTCGTCGACAAGAACTACTGGGGGACGTACATCCTCCCGGGCCTGTGGGGCACCTTCAAGGCCGCATTGGCCTCGATCGTCCTCGCGATGATCATGGGCGCCCTCCTCGGCATCGGTCGCCTGTCCGACCACCGCTCGGTGCGCTGGGCGACGGGCGCGATCGTCGAGTTCTTCCGTGCGATCCCCGTGCTGATCCTGATCTACTTCCTGTACATCGTCTTCGGCGTCTACAAGGTGTTCACCTCGGACTACATCGCCTTCTTCGCGGTGGTCTTCGGCCTCACCCTGTACAACGGCTCGGTGATCGCGGAGATCCTGCGCTCCGGCATCAACTCGCTGCCGAACGGCCAGTTCGAGGCGGCCAAGGCCCTGGGCCTGCGCAAGTCGCAGACCATGCGCCTGATCCTCCTCCCGCAGGCCGTGGCCGCGATGCTGCCCGCCCTGATCTCGCAGATGGTGATCGCGCTCAAGGACAGCGCCCTGGGCTACCAGATCGGCTACATCGAGGTCGTGAAGTCCGGCATCCAGGCGGGCAACGAGTGGGGCAACGTGATCCCCTCGCTCATCGTGGTGGCCGTCATCATGATCCTGATCAACTTCGGCCTGTCGGCGCTGGCATCGAACATCGAGAAGAACCTGCGCGAGGGCCGCAAGAAGAAGCTGATCATCGACGCTCCGCAACCGCTTCCCGAGCCCGGGCTGATGACCAAGGAGGTGCTGGAGACGACCCGCCCGGACCCGAAACACAAGGATCTGCGGCAGGACTACGGCGACTGACCGCCGTGTTCCCCTCGTCCCGCGCGGGCGCGGCCCTGGCACTGATCACGGTGCTCACGGCCGCGCTCTGCGCGTGCTCGGGGCCGTCGCCGCGGAACCTGCTGCGGTCGATCGACGACGGTGCCGTCCTCATCGGTGTCAAGGTCGATCAGCCCGGGCTCGGGCTGCGCGGGCCCGACGGTGATCTCTCCGGGTTCGACGCGGACGTGGCCCGGTACGTGGTGCGGACGGTGGCCGCGGCCCGCGGCAAGGCCGAGCCGAAGATCACCTGGCGGGAGACTCCGACCTCGCAGCGCGAACAACTCATCGACAACGGCGAGGTGGACGCGGTGGTGGCGTCCTATTCGATCGACGGCCCCCGCGCGAGCGAGGTCGGCTTCGCCGGTCCCTACCTGGTGACCCGGCAGGGCCTCCTGGTGCGGCGTGACGAGTCGGCGATCAGTACGGTCTCCGATCTCGCGCGGGACCGGAGCCTGTGCTCGGTGACGGGCTCGACCTCTGCGCGCGCGGTGAAGGCGATGCTGCCGGGGGTGCGGCTGACGGAGTTCGACACCTACTCCGCCTGCGTCGACGCCCTCGCTCGTAAGAGCGTCGACGCGGTCACCACGGACGAGGTGATCCTGGCCGGATTCGTCGCCCAGCGCCCGTCGGCGTTCCGGCTGGTCGATATGACGGTGCCCAAGGACAAGTGCGTCGACGGGAAGCTGCGGACCGCGGGCTCGCCCTTCGCCGTCGAGCGCTACGGCATCGGTCTGGGGAAGGACGACACCGCGGCCCGCGACGCCGTCAACGCCGCACTACGGCAGATGCTCGAGACCGGCGAGTGGGAGAAATCGCTGCGTCGCGCCGTCGGCGACGCCGAGGCCACGCGCACCCTCGAGCGGGACGGGGGTGCGGCCGAGGCTCTCGCCCGGATCGGCGACCTCACCTTCCTCGCCACGACGGGCTCGCCCTGCACCGCACGGTGATCCTCACAGGTACGGGCGGGTGAGCAGCTCGATGCCGTGGCCGGCGGGATCGAAGACGTAGACGCCGCGGCCTCCGTGCCCGTGGTTGATCTCGCCGCGCCGCTCCCAGAACGGGTCCGCGGCGTGATCGATCCCGCGATCGCAGATCAGCGCGTACGCGCGGTCGAAGTGGTCGTCGTCCACGAGGAACGCGTAGTGCTGCATCTGGATCTCGTCCACGGGAGGTTCCGCGAACTGGAGCAGAACTCCGCCGTCGATGAGCAGGTTGGTGAACGGTCCCCAGGACGGGGCGTCGCTCGCCTCGAGCAGGTCGCGATAGAACGCAGCGGATGCGGCGCGATCGTTCGCCGCGATGATGGTGTGGTTGAAGCGTGCGGGCATGGAATCTCCTTCGGGTTCGGAATCGGGGTATGAGCGCCTGATTTCCGAACGGCGGAGACCGCGCCGTCAACCGTTCGCCGGATCGCCCGTCCGTGTGTGGCCCGAGGCCGTTCCGGCAGTCATGTCACCGACGATACCTAGTGGTGCTCCGTCTTCGCACGTACGGCGTCGAGGACGACGGACAGGGCGAGCGACGGGTGGTAGCCGCGGCGACCCAGCATCCCGACGAGCCGCTTCGTGAGCTTGTCGCGCTCCGTGCGGTCCTCCGGGATCTCCACGCGGGCGAG
Source organism: Tsukamurella sp. II2bb (assembly GCF_057815145.1). Lineage (NCBI taxonomy): Bacteria > Bacillati > Actinomycetota > Actinomycetes > Mycobacteriales > Tsukamurellaceae > Tsukamurella > Tsukamurella sp. II2bb. Next base: position 137,109 of record NZ_JBYPZI010000008.1, on the reverse strand, counting down.
CTTGCGCTCGACCAGCTCGACGGCACGGTCGCGTTCGTCCTCGCGACTGACCGTGTCGAGAGCTGCGGCGGCCTCCGACTCCCCTACGCCCTTCGTCCGCAGCTCCTGCGCCAGGGCGCGCCGGCCCCGGCCCGAGAACTCGTGCCGGGACTGGACCCAGCGCTGCGCGAATGCGGCATCGTCGATGAGGCCGGCGGCGACGAACTTGTCGAGCATCCGCTCGGTGAGCTCCTCGTCGAAGCCGCGCCTGGCGAGCTTGGCCCGCAGCTCGGCACGCGAATGATCCCGCATGCCGAGCGCGCGGTAGATCAGGTCCCGGGCCAGCGCTTCGCGCTTCGCCGGATCCTGCTCGACCTGCTGCTGAGGTTCCGCGTCACCGTCGCGCGGCCGGCGGCCACGCCGACGACTCCGCGAGACGACCTCGTCGTCCGCGTAGTCGGCCATCGCGGACTAGAAGTCGACGGGCGCCGGGGCGATCTCGTCGGCGTCCGCCGTCACATCGGCCCCCACGCCGAGCTTCTCCTTGATCCGCTTCTCGATCTCGTCGCGGACGTCCGGATTCTCGAGCAGGTACTTGCGGGCGTTCTCCTTGCCCTGGCCCAGCTGGTCACCGTCGTAGGTGTACCAGGAGCCGGACTTGCGGATGAAGCCCTCGGCCACGCCCATGTCGATGATGGAGCCCTCGCGGCTGATGCCCTGGCCGTAGATGATGTCGAACTCGGCCTGCTTGAAGGGCGGCGAGACCTTGTTCTTGACGACCTTCACCCGGGTGCGGTTGCCGACGGCGTCCGAGCCGTCCTTGAGGGTCTCGATACGCCGCACGTCCAGACGGACCGACGAGTAGAACTTCAGCGCCTTACCGCCCGTGGTGGTCTCGGGCGAGCCGAACATGACGCCGATCTTCTCGCGCAGCTGGTTGATGAAGATGGCGGTGGTGCCCGAGTTGTTGAGCGCGCCCGTCATCTTGCGGAGCGCCTGGCTCATGAGGCGGGCCTGCAGGCCGACGTGGCTATCGCCCATCTCGCCCTCGATCTCGGCCTTGGGGACCAGCGCGGCCACCGAGTCGATGACGATGATGTCGAGAGCGCCGGAACGGATCAGCATGTCCGCGATCTCCAGCGCCTGCTCGCCCGTATCCGGCTGGGAGACGAGCAGCGCATCGGTATCGACACCCAGCTTGGCGGCGTAATCGGGATCGAGCGCGTGCTCCGCGTCGATGAACGCGGCGATGCCGCCGTTGGCCTGCGCCTCCGCGACGGCGTGCAGCGCCACCGTGGTCTTACCCGAGGACTCCGGGCCGTAGATCTCGATGACGCGGCCACGCGGGAGGCCGCCGATGCCGAGCGCCACGTCCAGCGCGATGGAGCCGGTGGGGATCACCGCGATGGGCTGGCGCACCTCGTCCCCGAGGCGCATGACCGAGCCCTTGCCGTAGTTCTTGTCGATCTGTGCGAGCGCCAGCTCGAGGGCCTTATCGCGATCCGCGGGTGCAGGTGCCATGGGACTCTCCGTCCTTGAAGGCCGGGACTGGGAAGAGCCGCCGGCGCTGGGTTCTACTGTTGCTACGGACGCTAGAGGGACCCACTGACAAGTTTTCGCACCCGCGGTCGGGCGCGCTCTCACCGGCTCACTTTCACGTCGAACACCGTCGACTATAGGCGAACCTGCGTTCGAAACGGGTATCGAACGCGCGACACGCCGCAACGGTCGATCCGGGGCCCGCGCTCCCCCGATGCCTGCGCGACATCGCCCGCGCGCCGCCGCGCTGCCCTAGTCTGGCGTCCGTGGACTGGAACGATTACGACGCCGCACTCTTCGACCTCGACGGGGTCCTCACCCCCACCGCCGACGTGCACATGCGGGCCTGGGACCGGCTGTTCAACGACTACCTCGCCGCCCGGGGCATCGCCGAGAAGTACACCGACGCGGACTACTTCGCCTACGTCGACGGCAAGCCCCGGTACGACGGGGTGCGCTCGTTCCTCGCTGCCCGGGGCATCACGCTGGCCGAGGGCACGCCGGACGACTCCCCGGACGCCGAGACCGTCTGCGGACTCGGCAACCGGAAGAACGCGGAGTTCACCCGCATCCTCAGCACGGACGGCGTCCAGGCCTACCCGGGCTCGGTCCGCCTGCTCGACGCGCTCGCCGAGCGGGGCACCGGGGTCGCCGTGGTCTCCTCGTCGCGCAACGCCCCCGCGGTGCTCGCCGCCGCGGGACTGGCGGACCGGTTCACCATCGTGATCGACGGCGCGCTGGCGGCCCGCGAGGGCCTGCCGGGCAAGCCCGCACCCGACACCTTCCTCGCGGCGGCCGAGCGGCTGGGCGTCCCGAAGGACCGCGCCGTGGTCCTCGAGGACGCCACGTCGGGGGTGGCGGCCGGCCGGGCCGGTGACTTCGGGCTGGTCGTGGGCGTCGACCGCGGGGTGGGTGCCGACGCCCTCGAGGCCGCCGGGGCCGACATCGTGGTGACCGATCTCGAGCAGATGATCTGACGGACACCGCGGAACCGCTCGATGCGGCCCGGAAGCGGTTAACCTCGTGCAGTGACTACGCAGAACCCGGTCGACGCGACCACTGCTCTCGACCGCACCCGCTTTCCCGTCGACGAGTGGCGGCTGACCGAGGACTGGTACAGCCCCGACGACCTCGGGGTCACCGAAACGGTCTTCGCCGTCGGTAACGGCTACCTGGGCATGCGCGGCAACGTCGAGGAGGGGCGCGAGACCCACGCGCACGGCACGTACATCAACGGCTTCCACGAGACCTGGCCCATCCGGCACGCCGAGGAGGCGTTCGGATTCGCCCGGGTGGGGCAGACCATCGTCAACGTCCCGGACGCCAAGACCATCAAGCTCTACATCGACGACGAGCCGCTGCTGCTGTCGGTGGCCGACCTCGAGACCTACAGCCGCACGCTGGACTTCGCCGACGGCGTCCTCACGCGGGACCTGATCTGGCGCACCCCGTCGGGGAAGAAGGTCCGGGTGACCAGCCGCCGGATGGTCTCCCTGACGCAGCGTCACCTGGCGGTCATGACCTTCGAAGTGACGATGCTCTCGGGCGACGCGCCGATCGCGATCTCCTCGCAGGTGCTCAACCGGCAGGACGGGCGCGACGAGTACTACGTGCGCGCGGCCGCGATGGGCGAGGGCGTGGACCCGCGCAGGGCCAGCGACTTCTCCGAGCGCGTGCTCGAGCCGCAGGAGCACTCGGCGGACCACGACCGGATCGTCCTGGGCTACCGGACGGCGTCGTCGGGCATGACGCTCGCGGTGGCCGTCGATCACACCATCGAGACCGAGAACTCCTACGAGGAACTCGACCGCGCGGAACCGGACCGGGCGAAGAAGATCTACCGCATCGTCGCGCGCGAGGGCGTCCCCATCCGCATCACGAAGGCGGTCGCCTACCACACGTCGCGCGGGGTCCCCGTCCGCGAGCTGATCGACCGCTGCGACCGGACCCTGACCCGGCTGCGCGACCACGGCGTCGAGTCGGCCTTCACCGAACAGCGCGCCTGGCTCGAGAAGTTCTGGGCCGATTCCGACGTCGAGGTGACCGGGCAGCCCGCCGTGCAGCAGGCGATCCGGTGGAACCTCTTCCAGCTGGCGCAGGCGACCGCGCGGGTCGGCCAGGGCGGCGTTCCCGCGAAGGGCGTGACGGGGTCCGGCTACGAGGGCCACTTCTTCTGGGACAGCGAGATCTACGTGATGCCCTTCCTCACGTACACCGCTCCGCACGCCGCCCGCGGCCTCATGCGCTTCCGCTACCAGATGCTCCCGACGGCCCGCCAGCGGGCGCGCGACCTCGCGCAGCGCGGCGCTCTGTACCCGTGGCGCACCATCAACGGCGAGGAGGCGTCCGCCTACTACGCCGCCGGCACCGCGCAGTACCACATCGACGCCGACGTCACGTACGCCCTGGTCAAGTACGTCCACGCGTCGGGTGACGTGGACTTCATGGTGCACGAGGGCATCGACGTCCTGGTCGAGACGGCGCGCATGTGGGCCGATCTCGGATTCTGGCTGCACAGCGGCAACGGCGGCGAGAGCCAGTACCACATCCACGGTGTGACCGGCCCCGACGAGTACACGACCGTCGTCAACAACAACCTGTTCACCAACGTCATGGCGAAGGCGAACCTCCGCGACGCCGCGTACTGGACCCGGTACATCGCCGACCACGATCCGCAGGCCTACCAGCGGATGGTCGACCGGCTGGACCTGCTCCCCGAGGAGGTCGAGGAGTGGGCGCACATCGCCCGCGGCATCTACATCCCGTACGACCCGCGACTCAAGGTGCACCCGCAGGACCAGCACTTCCTCGAGCGCGAGGTATGGGATCTCGCGGCCACGCCCCCCGACAAGCACCCCCTGCTGCTGCACTACCACCCGCTGGTGATCTACCGGTTCCAGGTGCTCAAGCAGGCCGACGTCGTGGCCGCGCTGTTCCTGCAGAACGACGAGTTCACCGCCGAGGAGAAGCTCGCCGACTTCGAGTACTACGACCCGATCACCACCGGCGACTCGTCGCTCTCGGCCGTGGTCCAGTCGATCATCGCCGCGGAGGTCGGCTACCTCGATCTGGCCCGGGACTACTTCCTCGCGAGCCTGTTCGTGGACATGGCCGACCTGCACCGCAACGCCTCCGACGGGGTGCACGTCGCGTCCGCGGGCGGCGTCTGGAACAGCCTCGTCTACGGCTTCGGCGGCATGCGCGACAACGGCGGCGACATCTCCTTCGACCCGCGTCTTCCCGCCGACTGGGAGTCGCTCACCTGGCGGATCCGCCTCCGCGACACCCGGCTGACGGTGACCCTGACGCGCGACGAGATCGCCTTCGAGATCACCGACGGCGAGGCGGACGCCCTCGAGGTGTACGTCCGCGGCACCCCGGTGCGCATCGCGCGGCACAGCCGGACGACGGTGCCGCTGGCGCACCAGGGCCACCAGGTCGAGCGCAAGCTCGGCCGCCTGCCCGTGGTCTCCGGGTCCGACCAGCACGAGATGCTCTACACCACCGGCGTCCCCGATCCCTACCGCCGGGGCAGGCGGTAGGAGCCGGCCGGCACCGTCGTCACCCGCCGAGGTGCTGCAGGAGCGCGGACGCCGCGGGGCTCGGGTTGAACGCGCTCCAGGCCAGGTACTCTGTCCGCACCGGCCCGCCGGTGACAGGGATCGTGCGCAGGCCCGTGCCGGCACCGTCGGGCACGACGCCGGGCGGGAGCAGCGCGACGGCGAGCCCCTGCCGGATCAGCTCGAGGATCATCGGAACGTCCATCGCCTCGAACATCACCTCCCGCCGCAATCCCGCCGCGGCGTAGGCGAGGTCGGACTGGGCCCGGCCCGGCGTCGCCGCCGGGAAGTCGACGAAGGTCTCGTCGGCGAGGTCCTCCAGCCGCAGGCGCCGTCGGGCGGCCAGACGGTGCCCCGCCCCCACGACGGCGACGTGGCGCGCGCGGACCAGCGTCCGTGAGGCGACGCCCCGGGGCGGGGTGTCGCCGGGCAGGCCGAGCACGGCGATGTCCATCTCGCGCTGGGCGATCGCGGCGAGGAAGTCGTCGCTGCCACCGCCCCGCATCCGGATCCGCACCTGCGGGTGCAGCGCCCGGAACGTCCGCAGTGCTGCGGGGACGTCGACGGCGGTCACCGTCGGGATGAGGCCGAGGGTGACGGTGCCGTGGATCCGCCCGGTCGCGGAGACCGCCTCGGCGACGGCGCGATCCGCCGCCTCGAGGCTCGCGCGGGCGGCGACGAGGAACGCCTCGCCCGCGGCCGTGAGCTCGACGCGGCGGCTGGTGCGGGCGAACAGCTCGACGCCGAGTTCCCGCTCGAGGGCCTTGATCCGGTGGCTCAGCGCCGACTGCACCACGAAGCAGCGCTGCGCCGCCCGGGTGAAACTCCCCTCCTCGGCGATCGCGACCACGTACCGCATCTGCTGCAGCTCCATAGATCGATGATCTCAGAGCATGGATGCGATGAAAAACATGTCTTGGACTCATTCATCGGCGGCGCGCACGATGATTCCATGACCACCACCCCCGCTCGTCCCTCAGCTGCGGGCTCGCCCGCGGACGGGTCCGCAATGGACGCCCAGCGCATCGCCTGGACCTCGCTCGCCGCCCTCGCCCCGATCGTCTGGGGCACGACCTACATCGTGACCACCCGGCTCCTCCCGGAGGGCCATCCGTTCTTCGCGGCCCTGATGCGTGCGCTCCCCGCGGGTCTCGTCGCGCTGCTCATCGCCCGTAGGCTGCCGCACGGGGCGTGGTGGTTCAAGAGCCTGGTCCTCGGCACGCTGAACCTCGGGGCGTTCTTCCCCCTGCTGTTCATCGCCGCGCAGCACCTGCCGGGCGGCGTCGCCGCCACGCTGGGCGCCACTCAGCCGGTGGTCGTGGCCGTTCTCGCCGTGGGGATCCTCGGCGAGCGGCTCTCGCTGTGGCGGGTGGGGTGGGGCCTGGTCGGCGTGGCCGCGGTGGCGATGGTCGTCCTGGGACCGAGTGCCGCGCTCGATCCCGTCGGCGTGCTTGCCGGGCTCGGCGGGGCGGTGTCGATGGGCACCGGCGTCGTGCTCACGAAGAAGTGGGGCCGACCCGAGGGCGTCTCGGCGGTGGGCCTGGCCGGATGGCAGCTGACCGCCGGCGGGCTGGTCCTGCTGGTGCCGGCCCTCGTCGTCGACGGCATCCCGTCGGGCATCGACGGTGCCGCCGTCCTCGGCTACGCCTGGCTCGGGCTCGCCGGGGCGCTGCTCGCGTACTCGGTGTGGTTCGCCGCGATCCGCCGGCTCCCCGTGACCGCCACCGCGCTGCTGGGACTGCTGTCTCCCCTGGTCGCGGCCGCGATCGGCGCCCTGGTCGCGGGCGAGGCGCTCAGCCCGCTCCAGCTCGCCGGCTTCGCCCTCGCGCTCGTCGCCATGGCCTGCGGGCAACTCACACCACGCGGTGGCCGCCCCTCCGAGTGAGGGACGGCCACCGTCGAACCCGGGACGGGGTCTACCAGCCCAGCTTCTCCAACTGCGCCTGCACCGCGGCGCGGTACTTCTCCACGTTGCCCTCCTTGACGGACTCGTAGCCGCGGACCATGTCCGGCAGCTCGGCCAGCGCGACCACCTGCTCGCGCTGCTCCTCCGTCACCCGGCCGCCCTCCGCGGCGGCGATCATCAGGCCCACCAGCGCCCGGTACTCGGCGATGAGCGAGCGCTCCATGCGGCGCATCCCGGTCATGCCGAACAGGTCGAGCCTGGTGCCGCGCAGGCGCTTCATCCGCGCCAGCGTCTTCATCCCCGGGTTGACCCACTCGCCCAGCGCGAGCTTGTTCTTCAGGCCCATCTCACGCAGCGTCGGCGGGTGCAGGCGGATCGCCTTCTTCGCGTCGGCGCCGAACTCGTCGGCCACCTGCGCCGCGAAGCCGGCGTCCTGGGTCAGCCGCGCGACCTCGTACTCGTCCTTGTAGGCCATGAGCTTGTGCAGGTTGTGCGCGACGGCAGCCGTGAGATCCTCCGAACCCCATGACTTCTCGGCGCGGTGAACCCGGGCCACATCGTCGAGGTAGCGCTGCGCGTAGGCGGCGTCCTGGTAGGCGACGAGCTCGTCGACGCGGATGCCGACCTGCCGCGCCAGCTCGGGCGAGGCACCGTCGAGCCGGGCGACGAGGCCCTTGGCGAACGCGCTGACCGGCGCAGGCCCGGGCACCGGGTGCAGCGCGTCGATCGCGGCCTTGACGCCGGCGGGATCCGAGACCGACTGGCGGCCGCGGCGGAACGCCTGCAGGTTCTTCTCGACGGCCACGCCGTTGAGTTCGATGGCCCGCTCGATCGACGTGGAACTGATCGGCAGCGCACCGGTCTGGAACGCGGCACCGACCATGAGCATGTTGGCGTACTGCTCGTCCCCGAAGAGCTGCAGCGTCAGCTCGCCCGGATCCAGGTAGACGGTACGCAGCGAGGCCCGGTCGATCGCCTCGTGGATGCTCCGTGCATCGGGGTAGCCCACCGAGGTGTCGATCACCATCTGTCCCGTGGGCACCTCGGTGGTCGAGACGATGGACGTGGTGCGCTCGGGCGAGGCCACCTTGAGATTCGCCGGGTCGACGCCGACGAGGCTGTCGCAGGACAGGTAGACGTCGCAATCCCCCGAGGCGACCTTCGCGGCCTGGTCGACGTAGCCGGCCGAGACCTTGATGTCCGAGACCACGGCGCCGCCCTTCTGGGCCATGCCGGTCATGTCGACGGTGCGCGCCGAGTGACCGTCGAGCACGGTGGCCGTCGCCAGGATCTGCGAGACGGTGACCACGCCGGTGCCGCCGATACCGGTCACCCGGATGGCCATGCCGTCGGCCTCGCGCCGCGCCTTCTTCGGCTGCGGGACCGACTCGGCCGTGATGTCCGGCACGGACTTGCGAACCCTGCCGACCTCGCCCGGCGTGACCGTCACGAACGACGGGCAGTCGCCCTTGAGGCAGGAGAAGTCGAGGTTGCAGGAACTCTGGTCGATGCGGGTCTTGCGGCCGAACTCCGTCTCGACGGGGTGCACCGACAGGCAGTTGCTCTTCTGGCCGCAGTCGCCGCAGCCCTCACAGATGCGCTCGTTGATGACCACGCGCTGGTTCGGCACGGGGTACTTGCCGCGCTTGCGCTTGCGGCGCTTCTCCGCGGCGCAGTGCTGATCGTGCACCAGCACGGTGACTCCGGGCACCTCGGCCAGCTCCCGCTGCACGTCGAGCGTGTCCGCGCGGTCGCGGACCTCGACGCCCTTCGGCAGGCCGAGCGCCTTCGTGCGCTTGGGATCGTCGGAGGTCACCACCACCTTGGTCACGCGCTCGGCGAGCAGCAGGGTGCAGATCTGCGGGAGCGTCATCTCGCCGACCGGATCCTGGCCGCCCGTCATCGCGACGGTGCCGTTGAAGAGCAGCTTGTAGGTGATCCGCTCGCCCGAGGCCACCGACTGGCGCAGCGCGAGCGAACCCGAGTGCATGAACGTGCCGTCGCCGATGTTCTGCACGAAGTGCTTCTCGGTGACGAACGGGGCCATGCCGATCCACTGCGCGCCCTCGCCGCCCATCTGGCTGACGCCGGTGACGTCGCCGACCTGCTGCGGGTCCATGAGCAGCACCATGGCGTGGCAGCCGATGCCGGCGCCGACCAGTGTGTCGTCGGCGACCTTCGTGGACGTGTTGTGCGGGCAACCCGAGCAGAAGTACGGGCTGCGCGCGGCGAGCGGCAACTCGATCCGGGTGCGCACCTGCGCCTTGCGGTCCAGCCAGTCCTTCGCGGCGGCGACCTGGTGCACGCGGGCCAACCGGGAGGCGAGACCGCGGGAGACCGAGTCCACGTCGAGCTCACCGAAGCGGGAGAACAGCGTGGAGCCGTCCTCGTTGGTCTTGCCGACGATGTTCGGCGCCCCCGGGTGCCGGAACAGGATGTCGCGCATCATCGTCTCGAGGAAGTCGCGCTTCTCCTCGACCACGATCACCTCGTCGAGCCCGTCGATGAACTCGTGCAGGATCTGCCGCTCGAACGGGTAGACCATGCCCATCTTGAGGATCCGGATGCCGAGGCCGTTCAGGTCTGCGTCCTCGATGCCGATCAGCCGCAGCGACTCGCGCACGTCGAGGTAGGTCTTGCCCGCGCAGACGATGCCGATCCGGTCGTCGCCGGAGCGCACCGTGATCCGGTTGAGCCGGTTGATCCGGGCGTACTCCGTGGCGCGCGGCATGCGGATGGTGAGCTGGTTCTGCTCGAGCTCCATCAGCTTGGCGCCGAGCAGCCGGCCCGACGGGACGTGCGGGCTGGTGCCGAGATCGCCGTAGACCGGCAGGATCCGGTCGGGGTGCACGTCGGCGGTGGAGGCGCCGTCCGCCACGTGGGCCGAGATCTTCAGCGAGGTCCACAGGCCGGAGACGCGCGACATGATCGCGGCGTGCACGCCGAGGTCGAGGATGTCCTGCGAATCGGCCGGGTAGAGGATCGGCATGTAGAGATCGGCCAGCGCCATCTCCGAGGCGCACGGCACCGTCGAACTCTTGGCCCCCGGGTCGTCCCCGACGAGGGCCACGGCGCCGCCCGTGGGATGGGTGCCGATCATGTTGGCGTGCCGCAGCGCGTCCGTCGCGCGGTCGAGGCCGGGGGCCTTGCCGTACCAGTAGCCGGTCACGCCGTCGAGCCCGCGGTCGAGGTGCGCGACCTGGGCGGCGATCTGCGAGCCCATCACCGACGTGGCGGCCAGCTCCTCGTTGAGGCCGGGCCGGTGCACGATGTCGAAGTCCTTGAGGTACTTCGTGCGCTTGGCGATCTCCAGGTCGTAGCCCGCGAGCGGCGAGCCCTCGTAACCGGAGATGAACGAGCCCGTCGAGAGGTTCTGCCGGCGATCGAGGCGCGCCCGGTCGCGGACCATGCGCACCAGGGCCTGAATGCCCGTCAGGTAGACCGTGCCCTCTTCGCGCGTGTACCGATCGTCCAGGGAGAAGGATTCGATCGCGGCGGGCCGCCCGCCGCGGGGATCCGCATCGTGCCGGCCCTGGTGAAGATCCGAATTGGCGTCAAGGGTCACTGAAACCACCGTGCTTTCTCTCGTGCGCTGCTCCAGGGGTGGCGGAACCGGCGCGGGCTGTGTCGGTGGTCACAGCATAGCCGCCGGCGCGGCACATTTCACGGCCGTCTCGGACGACGCGCCGCGCGCCGTCCGGACCTGCCGGACCGGGCCGATACCCTCGGTGATCGTGGAACTCCGAATCGCCCGGATCGTCGCCGTCGTCGCCGGCCTGCTCGGCCTGGTGCTCGCGCTGGCGACGCCGCTGCTGCCGATCAAGCAGACCGCCGTGACGATCGACTGGCCGCAGTCCGGTTCGCTGGCCCCGGTCACCGCCCCGCTCACGATGTACAAGCCGCTCGATGTCGAAGCCACCGTCCCGTGCACGGTCGCCGCGGCGGCACCGTCGGACAGGCAGACGGTGCTCGCCGCCACGACGCCCCCGCCCGCCGGGGACCGGGCGCGCACGGCCGGACTGTACGTCACCGTCGACGGGGATGCGCTGACGGTCCGCTCGCGCGGCGAGCTGGTGTACGCCGTGCCCCGCGCCGAGCTGGCGCGCTGCGGGGAGCTGCGGATCGCGATCGACGCCGACCACGCCTTCGCGACCGCCACCGGCATCGCCGGCGAGGGCGACGTGCGCCGGGACCTGCGCCCGCAGGTGGTGGGTGTCTACTCCGACCTGCCGGCGGACCTCCGGGGTCCCGCACCGAAGGTGACGATCGCGGTCGACTCGCGGTACACCTCGTCGCCCTCGGTGCTCAAGGGGATCGCGATCCTCGTCGGGACGGCCTGCGTGCTCGTCTCCCTGCTCGCGCTGGCACTGCTGGACCGTGCCGACGGGCGGCGCAAGGGCGCCCTCCTGCCCCGGCGCTGGCTGCACCTGAGCCTGGCGGACGCCGCCGTCGTCGGCAGCCTGCTGGCCTGGCACATCGTCGGGGCGCCCACCTCGGACGACGGCTACATCCTGGGGATGATCAAGGCCGCGCCGTCCTCCGGATACATGCCGGAGGTCTTCCGGTACTACGACGCGCCCTACGCACCCTTCGGCATGCCCTTCTACGTGGTCTCGTGGATGGCCGACCTCAGTGTCGCGAGCCCCTGGCTGCGCCTGCCTGCACTGCTCTCCGGCATCCTCGCCTGGTTCCTGCTCTCCCGCGAGGTGCTGCCGCGCCTCGGGCTGAGCCGTCGGCGCGCGCCGCGGGACTACGCGCGGGCGCTGTGGGCGATGGCGGCGGTGTTCACCCTGTTCTGGCTCACCTACAACCCCGGTCTGCGGCCCGAGCCGATCGTGGCGGTCGGCACCGTCGTCACCTGGTGCCTCGTGGAGCGCACCATCGCGACCCGGCGTCTCGCGCCCGCGGCGGTCGGGCTCGTCGTGGCGGGCCTCACGCTCTCCGCGGCACCGACGGGCAGCTTCGCCTTCGTGGTCTTCCTGGTCGCGGCCGCGCCGCTGTGGCGGGCGGTGATCGCGCACGTCCGGGCCAACGGCTACGCCGCCACGCTCCTCACGCTCGCGGCGGCCGGCGCGTCCGTGCTCTTCCTCGTCTTCGCCGACCACGGCCTCGTCGAGATGCTGCAGTCGACGAAGCTGCTCGGCGACGTCGGGCCGAGCGAGGCCTGGCACCGCGAGATCATCCGGTACGAGGCCCTCTTCCAGCAGAACCCGAACGGCTCGGTCGCCCGGCGGTTCGCGATGCTCGCGCTCTTCCTCGGGGCCGCGATCGTGGCGACGCTGCTGCTGTGGCGCCGCCGGATCCCCGGAATCGCGACCGGGCCGGCACGTCGCGTGGTCGCCGCGATCGGCGTCTCCCTCATGGTCATGGCCTTCAACCCGACGAAGTGGACCCACCATTTCGGCGCCTTCGCCACGCTCGGCGCGATGGTCGCGGCGATCGCGGTCGTGGCCGTGGGGCCGCGCACCATCCGGCGCCCGCAGTTCCGGCTCCTCGCACTCGCCGCGGTCGCCGGCTGCGCGACGCTCGCCTTCGAGAGCACCAACGGCTGGTTCTACCCCGGCAACTTCGGGATCCCCTGGGGCGGCGCCGAGCCGACCGTGGCGGGCGTGAAGATCGCGACCGTCTTCGGCGCGATCACCGTCGTGCTGCTGCTCGCGGCGCTCGTGGTGCACGTGACCGGGTGGGCGCCGCGGATCCCGTCCATCGCGCGCCGGCTCCCCGGCTTCGCCACGCCGATCACCCTGGTCGCGACGCTGATCATCGCGATGATCGGTGCCACGAACGTCGCGTCGATCCTGATCCAGCGACCCGCCTACTCTTACGGACAGCAGAACCTGCGCTCGCTCGCCGGCCACCCCTGCGGCATGGCCGACGAGGTCCTCGTCGAACGGGACGCGAACGCCGGCGTGCTCACCCCGATCGGCGCCGCACGCGATCCGCTCGTCGGGGAGTCGAACGCGAACTTCACCCCCAACGGCATCGCCGGCAGCCTCACGTCGTCCTCGCGCGGCGCCGCCGACCTGGTGCGCACGGGTGACGCCGACAACACCCCGTCGAACACGGGAGGCACCGGCGGCGGCACGCTCGAGGTCCCCGGTGTCAACGGCTCCACCGCCGCCCTGCCCTTCGGTCTCGACCCGGCGCGGGTGCCGGTGGTCGGCAGTCGGCAGACGGGCCCGCAGCACTCCGCGCGGGCCGTCTCGAGCTGGTACGCCCTGCCCGCCGGCGGGATCGACCGGCTGCTGACGATCAGCGTCGCCGGCCGCTTCGGCCCCGGCGACCTGCAGCTCGAGTTCGGCACCGGCCAGGGCACGATCACCCCGAACGGGGCGGTCACGCCGATCGACATCGGCCCGGCGCCGGCATGGCGCAACCTCCGTGTACCCGCCGAGGCGGTGCCGGCGGGGGCGAGCGCCGTGCGCGTGCGAGCGACGATCACGGCACCGTCGGAGAGCACCTGGGTCGCGTACACGCCGCCGCGCGCCCCGAAGCTCGAGACCCTGCAGCAGTTGCTCGGTGACGATCCGACGCTGGTCGACTGGGGTGCCGGCATCGGCTTCCCCTGCCAGCGGCAGTGGCGCGAGAACGGCGGCGTGGCGGAGCTGCCGAAGTGGCGGATCCTGCCCGAACGCGACCTCGCGGCCGCGGCCACCACCACCTGGCAGGGCGGCAGCGCCGGCGGGCCGCTGGGCTGGGCACTGCTGCTCGCCCAGGCGCAGACGGTGCCGACCTACCTGAACCACGACTGGGGCCGGGAATGGGGCGCGCTGGAGCGCTACGTGCCGTACGTCGACGCGCCGCCGGCACAGCTGGTTCGGACGGAGATCACCCGGTCCGGCCTGTGGTCGCCGGGGCCGACCCCGGCATGACCGGGCCCGGCTACCAGCGAGACCGGGGGACGTCGAACTCGGAACACAGAGCCCGCCAGACGTCCCGCGGGTCGACACCGGACTCGATGGCCTCATCACCGGTGACACCGAAGTCGCCGAGCCGGTGATCGCGCATCAGGGTATCGCCCCGCAGGGTGCCGAACTCGGCGTAGAGCAGTTCGCGGAAGTCGGTGAGGCGCACCGCACCAGGTTACCGATAGGCCTCGCAGACGAGCACGGGGTCGGCGACGCGGTGCGCACCGTCGGCGGCTGCGCGCGCGGCGCGGGCGAAACCGGGCTCGTCGAGCACCCGGCGCACGGCGGCCCGGATCGCGCCGGGGGTCGCGGGCCGCACGAGCACGCCGCTCCCCTGCCGTGCGACGCGGTTGGCGAGTTCCCACTGGTCGCCGCCGCCGGGCACGACGACGACGGGCCTACCGGCCGTAAGCGCCTTGGTGAGCATCCCGTGGCCGCCGCCGCAGACGACGGCGTCGGCCCGCTCGACGAGCCGGTCCTGCCGGCCGAATCCGCTGGCGACCCACGGGTCACCGTCGAAGACGGGCGGGGTGAGGCCGCTGATCGCCACTCGCACCCCTGCGCCCCGGAGCCCGTCGATGGCGACCTCGGCGAGGTTCTGCTCCCCCGTCGCCGCGGTCGACGGTGCCACCATCACCAGCGGGCCGCCGCCGGGGGGCACGGGGCACGGCTCGTCGGTCGGTTCCAGGGTCAGCGGGCCGACGAGGTGCGTGCGCGCAGGCCAGTCGGGGCGCGGTAATTCGAGGGCGGGGATGGTGGCGACGAGCCGCCCGGCCGGTCCGCGGTCCCGGGGCGGGAGCCCGATGCCGACCCGGGCGGCCTCGCGCTGCCGGCGACCGTTGCGCAGGTCGCGGGCGGTGAAGGCGCGGAGCACCGCGTCGCGGAACAGCTCGCGCGGTGTCTCCGCGGGCGCGAGGCCCGCGCCGATCGGTGGGAGGCCCTTCGACGGCAGGTACAGCGGGTGCGGGCTGAGTTCGAGCCAGGGCACGCCGAGCAGTTCGGCGGCCATCCCGCCGCCGGGTGTGAGGATGTCGGCGACGACGAGGTCGGGGCGCACGGACCGGATGTCCGGCAGGACCTGCGTGGCGATGTACGCGGCGCGGCCGTGGATCTTCGATCCGGCGTCGCCGTCGTCGTCACCGGGCCGGGCGGCGAGGCCCGGGAGCTCGCGGGTGTCGATGCCGTAGCGCTCGCCGATCGCGCCCCATTTCCGGCCGGTGAAGACGACGGGTTCGTGTCCGGCGTCCCGCAGTCGGTGCGCAAGGGCGAGGCCGGGCAGTGCGTGCCCGGCCTCGGATCCAGCGACGATCGCTACGCGCACCCGCACTCCTAGAACGTGTTGGGGGTCTTCTTCCCCGAGCTCAGCCACTTGACCACGGTGACGATACCGATGATCACGAGCGCGATGACGGCGAGCGGGAACAGGGACTTGATGATCGCCGAAGCCACCATCAGGGCGAGCCAGATGACGACGATGGCGCCGAGGATCTTCCAGAACATTGCGGTGCACCTTTCGAGGGGTTCGTGATGGTCTTCCGCCTTCCATACTGGCCCCGGCAGCGCGCGGAAGTCACGCTCTGAACTGCGGTTTCAGGGAGAATTGGGGGTTAACCCGGAGGCCGGGTCACCAGGTGCGCGGATCCGGCACGGGCGGGAGCGCGGCGATGCCGTAGGCCCACGCGCGGAGCCGCTCGGCCGTCTCCTGCAGGCGTGGGGTCGCGAAGCTGAGTTCGTCGAACCGGGCGGGCGAGCCGAGGGAGCGGCGCGCCGCGGCCACCGTCGTGGCGGCGGAGGCGACCATCTCGCGATAGGCGGCGACGCCCTCGTCGAGGCTGTCCCGGCCCTCCTCGAAGGTCGCGCGCAGGTAGGCCGCGGAGCTCCCGCCGCCGACGACGACGCGCTCCAGGTCGGCGAGTTGTTCGGCGTAGGCGACGATCGCGTCGGCCGAGGACTCGGCGTCGTCATCGAGTTCGCTGAGCGCCTCCGGCGGGAGCGCGCCCGACCGGGACAGCACGGCCATCAACGCCAGGAACTCCTGCTCGGCCTCGGCGAGGGCACGCACCGGCTCGTGCAGGGCCGACGAGCGCGCGGGAACGGCGCGCCGGGCGTACGTGCGAGGTGGCGGTGGGGTGCGCCGCAGGCGGCGGAACTTGCGCACGGCGTAGCCCGCCGGGACCGCGACGAGCGCGGTGACCGCGGTCGCGGTACCGCCGACTACGGGTGCTGCCGCGGCGAATCCCCCGACGGCGACGACGGCGGACGTGGACGTCGTGGCGGCCCAGCTGTTGACGGCGTAGCGCGCCTGCTTGAGGGAGCGCTGATGTGCCGCCTTCGGGTCCTTGCGGCGGGCGGCTCTGTCGCGTGCCTCGTCGGCGGCGCGGGCGGCGGACTCCATGGCGGTCGAGGCCGCCGTGATGGCGGACGCCGCCATCCGACCGGCAGAGGCCGCCACCGCCGAGAAGTCGGTGCGGTAGCGGCCTCGCTGATCGGTCATGGTTCCTTCTTGTGGTCCTGCCCCGAGCTCGTGGTCCTGCCCTGGGGGTCAGTGCTGGCCGGGGTTCGGCGCCTGCTGCGGGGTCTGCGGGGCGGGCGCGGCCTGCGGCGCCGCGGGAGCACCCTGGATCTGGCCGTTGGCCTGCATCGATGCGCGGATCTGCTCGAGCCGCGAGTGGCCCGCCATCTGCACGGTGGCCTGCTGGACCTCCATCATGCGTCCCTGCACCGAGTTCTGCGCCAGCTCGGTGGAGCCGAGGGCGTTGGCGTAGCGGCGCTCGATCTTCTCGCGCACCTCGTCCAGGTTGGGGGTGTTGCCGGGCGCGGCGAGCTGCCCCATCTGGTTGAGCGAGGCCGACACCTGCTCCTGCATCTTGGCCTGCTCGAGCTGGCTGAGCAGCTTGGTGCGCTCCGCGAGCTTCTGCTGCAGCTGCATCGCGTTCTGCTCGACGGCGCGCTTGGCCTGGCCCGCGGCCTGCAGCGACTGATCGTGCAGGCCCTTGAGGTCCTCGACGCTCTGCTCGGCGGTGACCAGCTGGGCGGCGAAGGCCTCGGCGGCGTTGGTGTACTCGGTGGCCTTGGAGACATCACCGGCCGCGGCGGCCTGGTCGGCCAGTTGCACGGCCTGGCGGGTGTTCGCGGAGAGCTTCTCGACCTCGGCCAGCTGACGGTTCAGCTTCATCTCCAGCTGGCGCTGGTTGCCGATGACCGCGGCGGCCTGCTGCGAGAGGGCCTGGTGCTGGCGCTGCGCGTCCTCGATGGCCTGCTGGATCTGCACCTTGGGATCGGCGTTCTCGTCGATCTTCGCGTTGAACAGGGCCATCAGGTAGCGCCATCCCTTGACGAACGGGTTAGCCATCGTCAGTTTCTCCTCCGCCTCGATACGTTTCGTCTCCGGATCCGCGTCCGGCCGCCCGGCGACGCCGGACTCGTAGTGACCAATCTATCGGGAAACGGGCCCGTTGCGCCGCCCCGGGCCGCGGGTTCAGGGAAATCCCCGGCCCGCGGATCCCCCGTCTCGGGGTCAGGCCGCGGCGAGCGCCGGCGCCGGGATCACCACGGTGGGGATCGGGCGCATCGACACGCTGGCCTGGGCGACCACATCGGCCACCTCGACCGCCAGGGCGCCGCAGATCGCGGCCAGCAGTTCGCTGGACGCCTCCTTCTGGCCGCGCTCGACCTCCGACAGGTAGCCGAGGCTGACCTGAGCGGCCGAGGACACGTCCCGCAGCGTGCGGCTCTGGCGCACCCGGGTCTTGCGCAGGTTCTCGCCGATCGCCTCGCGAAGCAGTAGGGCCATGCTCACCTCCGTCGTGGTATCTGTTCAGTCAACGCGGCAGCAGCCCGGATGGTTCCCGATTCGCCGAAACCCGCGCGGCGAGCCCCCGCAGCGCCGCCTCCACGGCGCCCTTGCGGACCGCGGCACGGTCACCGTCGAGCCGCAGAGTGCTCACCGACGTGCCGGCCGGCCCGGATATCCCCAGGTGGACGGTGCCGACCGGCACGCCGTCCTGTTCGGCCGGCCCGGCCACGCCGGTGAGGCCGACTCCCCAGTCGGCGCCGCAGCGCGCCCGCGCACCGTCGGCGAGGGCGCGAGCGGTGTCGGGGTGGACGGGGCCGTTGCGCTCGAGCTCGTCCGACGGAACGCCCGCCAGGCTCACCTTGAGGTCGGTCGCGTAGACGATCAGCCCGCCGCGCAGGACGGCGCTGGCGCCGGGGACGTCGGCGATCGTCGCGGCGAACAGGCCGGCCGTGAGCGACTCCGCGGACGCGACCGTCTCACCGCGCTCCGCGAGCGCGGCGACCAGGCGCTCGGCGTCACTTGCGGCCACGCCACCAGCTCACCAGATAGTCGACACCGGTCGCGACGGTGACGACGACGGCCGCGCCCATCATGATCCGGCTGGGCAGGTCCATCCACGACGGCAGTGGCATCAGGTAGAGGCCGATCGCGATGGTCTGCACCAGCGTCTTGAGCTTTCCGCCGCGGCTGGCGGGGATCACCCCGTCGCGGATCACGGCGAAGCGGAAGGCGGTGATGCCGAATTCGCGGGCCAGGATCACGATCGTGATCCACCACGGCAACTCCGCCAGTACCGACAGTCCCACGAAGGCGGCACCGGTGAGGGCCTTGTCCGCGATGGGGTCCATCAGCTTGCCGAAGTCCGTGATCAGGCCGTAGCGGCGGGCGATCTGGCCGTCCACACGGTCGGTGACCATCGCGACGGCGAAGATCCCGAAGGCCACCCAGCGCCACGTGGTCGAATGACCGCCGCCGACGAACAGCGCCGCGAGGAAGACGGGAACGAGTACGATCCGAAGCACCGTCAGACCGTTCGCGACGTTGACGTTGGGGACAGGTGTGCTCGCGGGTTGCTGCACGCCGTCCGTTGTACTCACGTCGATCAGCCTATCGGTACGCCGAATCCGCGGCTCTGCGCGCTACAGGTTTCCCTCCGTCACCATCGGTGCGCGCAGCGCGCACCACCCGTGCCCGCGGGTCAGGACGCCGCGCCCCGGCGCTCGCTGAGCACGCCGACCACCGACTCGATCGTCGACACCGCGTCGTTCACCACGTCGTGCCACGTGAACGCCAGCACAGTGAGGCCGCGTCGGGCGAAGTCGTTGCGCTTGTCGTGGTCGCGCTGGAACCTCACCGCGTCCTTGTGGAAGGCCCAACCGTCCACCTCGACCACCAGGCGTTCCTCGGGCCAGGTGAAGTCGGCGCGGTAGCGGCCGATCGTGAGCTGGGTCTCCCAGCCCGTGATGCCCTCGATGCGCAGCAGCGCGGCAAACCGGCGCTCGGCCTCGGACTCGGTATCGGATTCGACGACCTCAACGATCCGCCTCGCCTCGGCCATTCCGGTGCGGCCGGCGTTGCGGTCCAGCGCGGCACGTAGCGCCGACGGCACGACCTCCCCGGTCTGGAGCGCGCGATCGAGAATCGTGGACGCATCGGGCACCACGGGGACGACATCGAGGAGGGTCAAGGGCCGCCTGGTCACGCGGACGCCCCGGACGACCTCGATGTCCTCGTCGAGCAGGTCCCGCCGGTGCGCCGAGAGCGGCGCGATGAACCTGGGCACGCCCCGCCGGTTCCTCGGCACCGTCACGGTCCACGACTGCGGTGAGTCGGCGACCAGACCGTGCCACCACAGCGCCGCCTCGCGGTCGGCGATTTCACCGGTGACCAGCACCGACGCGCGGAACCGGGCCTCGTCGGAGAACTCGTGCTCGGTGGATAGGAAGACCCCGCGCCCGACCGAGGTCCACCGCTCACTCGCCAGGCGATGATCGATCGCGCGGTTCGACAGCCCGCACTCCTGCGCCTGAGACCGTGTGGTCAACGGCACACGATCGAACGGGTCAGCCGGATCCCGGGCCCGAGCCCGTCCGGCGGGAGGGCGCGACGTCAGCCTCCGTTCGCCAGTTCCTTCTGCTCGTCGCGCTTCGACTTGATCAGCGACGCGACGGTGGTGATCACGAGGACGCCGATGATGACGCTCAGCGACACCGCGATCGAGACCTCGGGGACCGCGACGTGCGCGCCACCGTTGATGAACGGCAGCGTGTTCTCGTGCAGCGCGTGCAGCACCAGCTTGACGCCGATGAAGCCGAGCACGATCGACAGACCGTAGGACAGGTACACCAGACGGTCGAGCAGGCCGCCGATGAGGAAGAACAGCTGCCGCAGACCCATGAGCGCGAAGGCGTTCGCCATGAACACCAGGTACGGCTCCTGCGTGAGGCCGTAGATCGCGGGGATGGAGTCGAGGGCGAAGAGGATGTCGGTGAAGCCGATCACGAGGAGCGCCATCAGCATCGGCGTCGCGAGCCGCTTGCCGTTCACCCGGGTGAGGAGCCGGTCACCGTCGTACTCGTCCGAGGTGGGCACCACGCGCTTGAACAACCGGACCAGCCGGCTCTCGCGCTCCTCCTCGGCCTCGACCGGATCGTGCGCGGCCTCCTTGACCAGCTTGATCGCGGTGTACAGGAGGAACACGCCGAACAGGTAGAACACCCAGCTGAACGTCGAGATCGCGGCGGCGCCGACGGCGATGAACAACCCGCGCAGCACCAGCGCGATGACGATGCCGATCAGCAGCACCTTCTGCTGGTAGATCCGGGGCACCGCGAACTTCGCCATGATGATGACGAAGACGAAGAGGTTGTCCACCGACAACGCCTTCTCGGTGACGAAGCCGGCGAAGAACTCCCCGCCGTACTTCGATCCCGACACCGCCCACACGCCGAAGCCGAAGACCACGGCCAGCGAGACGTAGACGACGGTCCACAGGCCCGATTCCTTGAGCGTCGGTTCGTGCGGGGTCCGCACGTGGCTGAAGAAGTCGAAGACGAAGAGCCCGAGGACGACCACGATCGAGACGATCCAGACGAGCGCAGAAACGTGCATTGCATACACCTCCGGTACAGATCCGGAGGTCTCTCCCGACCCGACCTGCGGGTCCGGCGCGCCCGGGTGGATGTCGATCCACCGTGTTGACGTTCACGCCGCGAGCGGGATACTCCCCTCACACATGCACGCGGAACTCTATCAGAAGTCCGGTTCGTCCGCCTCCGAAGCGGAGGCGTCGCCGCCCCGCAGCACCATCAGCAGGCCTGGCAGCTCGTCGGGGGTGACCAGGACGTCGCGCGCCTTCGACCCCTCCGACGGGCCGACGATGTCGCGGGTCTCCATCAGATCCATCAGGCGGCCGGCCTTCGCGAAGCCCACGCGCAGCTTGCGCTGCAGCATCGACGTCGAGCCGAACTGCGAGGACACCACCAG
Source organism: Tsukamurella sp. II2bb (assembly GCF_057815145.1). Lineage (NCBI taxonomy): Bacteria > Bacillati > Actinomycetota > Actinomycetes > Mycobacteriales > Tsukamurellaceae > Tsukamurella > Tsukamurella sp. II2bb. The sequence goes on along the minus strand of NZ_JBYPZI010000008.1, from coordinate 115,935 downwards.
CTCGACGGCCTGCAGGAAGACGTCCAGATCGTCGCCGATGTCCGGGTCGACGTCCTTCTTCTCGACCTTGGTCTCGGTGACGCCGTTGGCGTACTCCGGCTCCGCCTGGGTGCGCACGAACTCGACGACCGAGGCGATCTCCTCGTCGGTGATGAACGCGCCCTGCATACGGGTGGTCTTGCCGCCCATCGGCAGGAACAGCGCATCGCCCATACCGATGAGCTTCTCGGCGCCCGGCTGGTCGAGGATCACCCGCGAGTCGGTCAGCGAGCTGGTCGCGAAGGCCAGGCGCGAGGGCACGTTGGTCTTGATCAGGCCGGTCACGACGTCGACGGACGGCCGCTGCGTGGCGAGCACGAGGTGGATGCCGGCGGCGCGCGCCTTCTGCGTGATCCGGACGATCGCCTCCTCGACGTCGCGCGGGGCGGTCATCATCAGGTCGGCGAGCTCGTCGACGATGGCGACGATGTACGGGTACGGCCGGTACACGCGCTCGGACCCGAGCGGCGTCGTGATCTCGCCCGAGCGGACCTTGCGGTTGAAGTCGTCGATGTGCCGCACGCGCGAGGCCTGCATGTCCTTGTACCGCTGCTCCATCTCCTCGACCAGCCAGGCCAGCGCGGCGGCGGCCTTCTTGGGATCGGTGATGATGGGCGTGATCAGGTGCGGGATGCCCTCGTAGGGCGTCAGCTCGACCATCTTCGGGTCGATGAGGATCATCCGCACCTCGTCCGGGGTGGCGCGGGCGAGCAGCGAGACCAGCATCGAGTTGACGAAGCTGGACTTGCCGGAGCCCGTCGAACCGGCGACGAGCAGGTGCGGCATCTTCGCGAGGTTGGCGTTGACCATCTCGCCCTCGATGTCCTTGCCGAGGCCGATGACCAGCGGGTGCGTGTCCCGGCGCGTGTTGTCGGACGCCAGCACGTCGGCCAGGCGGACCATCTCGCGGTCCGTGTTGGGCACCTCGATGCCCACGGCGGACTTGCCGGGGATCGGCGCGAGCAGGCGCACGTTGTCCGTCGCGACGGCGTAGGAGATGTTGCGGTGCAGCTGGGTGACCTTCTCGACCTTGACGCCGGGGCCGAGCTCGAGCTCGTACCGGGTCACGGTCGGGCCACGGGTGTACCCGGTGACGGCGGCGTCGATCTTGAACTGCTCCATGACCCCCGTGATCGCGTCGATCATGGCGTCGTTGGCGCTGGTCCCCGCCTTGGCCGGCTCGCCCTCGATGAGCAGGTCGGCCGGCGGCAGGACGTAGTCCTCGCTGTCGATGGTCCGGGCCACGGTGAACTCGGAGGCCTTCGGCGCGGGCGGGGGCGTGTGATCCTTGACCACCGCCGCGCGGCGCGGGCGGGCGGGCGGGGCCGCCGGTTCCACCTCGACCGTCGGTTCCTCCGACGGTGCGGGCTCGGGCGCGATCGGTGCCGTCACCTGGTCCGACGGTGCCTGATCGACCGGTTCGACCGACTCGATCGGCTCGGCGGCCTTCCGGCGGCGGCTGCGCTTCGGCGGCTCCGGGTCGGCCGGGTAGTTGTCGTACGGCGTCAGGGCGCGGGTCTCGGTGTCGGCGCGGCCGGAGCCGAAGGAGGCGAACGGCGAGTCGAGGTCGTCCTCGGCCGCGAACGGCTCCTCGTCGCCGTACTGCTCCCTCATGTCGACGCCGAAGTAGTACTTGAGCCGGTCGACGATCTCGCGCACCGTCATCCCACTGACCAGGAGCAGCCCGAACGCCGCGACCAGCACGAGCAGCGGCACCGAGATCCAGGCGGTGAAGCCGTCGGTGAGCGGCCCGCCCACGACGTAGCCGAGGTAGCCGCCGGCGGCGGCGCGCTCGTCGAAGCTCGACGGCCCGCCGGACGCGATGTGCAGCAGCCCGAGGAAGGGCAGCACGATGAGCGCCGAGCCGACGCGGTGCCGCACGTGCGCCGCCGGATTGTCGGGGCGGCGCATCATGACCACGCCGAGTGCGATCGCGAGCGGCGGGACGAGTACGGCGAACCAGCCGACCACGGCCCGGACGCCGGTCGAGAAGAACGAGCCCACGGGCCCGCCGGCGTCGAAGTAGACGGCCGCGCCGAGGATGATGGCGACGGCGAAGAGCGCGAGCGCGAGACCGTCGCGCGAGTGCGTCGGCCGCGGCGGGGTCGCCTCGCCCGACGTCTCCGTCGATTCCGGACGGCTGCCCGTGCGGACGGCCCCGCCGATCCCCTTCGCCAGCAGTTTCCATCCGGCACCGAGACCGCGGGCCACTCCCCCACCGGCGCCGGAAGCGCCCTTCGGGGCGGCGCCGGCCTGCTTACCGCGGGTGCGCGGGGCCGGCTGACGGCTGCGCGTGGAGCTCGAGGCGCGGCTGCTGCGCGCGCCGCCGGAGCGAGAGTTGGCGGCGCCGCGCGCGCGGGTGCTCGTCTTCGATGCCATGGGGGCAGTCTATCGACAACGACCCCACTCGCATCAAGTGCCACACCCGTAACAGGTGGCCCGGCGGCGAGTCGTTACAGCGAGCGGACCACCGTGCCGAGAAGATCGATCTCGGCATCGGAGCCCTCGAAGGTCACGAGCGCCTCGTCGCGCCCGAAGGCCCACATCGTGACCTCGCCGATCGCGCCGATCACGGCGACCTCCGGGCCCGTTCCCACGGCGACGACGGTGCCCTCCTCCGTAGTCAGGCTGATCCGCAGCGGAGCGCCCCGCATCGTCATCCGCGCCATGCGCCCGACGACCGTCCGCAGCCCTCGGCCGACCCCGTCGTCCAGCGTGCGGGGCGTCCACCCCGGTACCGCCCGGCGGATGTCCTCGGTGTGCACGAAGAACTCGCCGAGATTCGCCTGTTCGTCGACCAGGCGCAGCGGCGAGAACCAGGGCGGACCGGCCGCGACCGCCGCCAGCAGGTCGTCGAACGGGCGGGCCGCGATCTCGGCCTGGACGCGTTCGGTGTACCCGGCCAGCGGCCGGACGAGGATGCCGGCCATGGCGTCGGGCCGCCCCTCGCGGAGGATCAGGTGCGCGAGCAGTTCGCGCACGGTCCACTCACCGCACAGGGTGGGCGCATCGGGACCGGCGGCGCGCGCCGCCTCGACAAGGGCGGCGCGTTCGCTACGAGCGGGCTTCACAGGGCCAACCCTAGTCGTCCTCGACGATGCGCCGCAGCCGTCGGCCCGGGTACCGATTTCACGTACTGAAATCAAGACACAGTGCTCTATGCTTCACCGCATGATCGCGAATACGCCATCCCGCCGTGCGCGCTTCGCCTCGGCGGCCGCGCTTCTCACCGTCGTGGCCGGCGCCGGCCTCGTGGCGCCCGCGGCCTCCGCCGCCCCCGTCGGCCCGAACCTGGTGCTGACCAAGGCCGAGTTCCCCGCGGGTTCGAACGACTACCGCACCGGCACTCCCCGCGCCTCGAAGCTCGGGGCGGACGACAATCCCACGCCCGCGTGCACCTCGGCGATCGAGCGGGTGAACCGTGCCTCGGCGGCCGCGCAGGGGCTCAGCGCCTCGGCCCGCAACGGCTACTCCTTCATGCTCAGCTCCGTCGTCACGCCGGTCCAGGCGTCGGTGTGGCGCGATGCGACCCGCGCGTGCGGCGGCCCGGCCGCGGAGCTCCCGGTCCCCGCCGACCTCGCCCGGGTCAACCCGGTGGTGCTGACCTACCGCACCGGCGGCCGGATCCAGGCGATCGAGGGTGTCGCCGACGTCGCCGGCCGCACCGTCGACGTCTACGTCGCCGGCCTCAGCGCCACCCCCGCGAACACGGACCGCTTCTGGCAGGTCTTCCGCGCGCAGGTCAGGAAGGTCGAGGCGGCGCGCTGATGCGGGCCCGTCACCTCCTGGGCGGGTCGACGGTGGCGGTCCTCGCCGCCGTCGGCGCCCCGGGTGTCGCGCACGCGGCCCCGGTGAACACCTCGCAGGCCATCCTCTCCGCCCCGAGTTCCCGGCCGGGAGCACCGGCTACCGGGTGACGACGGAAACGCTGCCGATCAATGCCACGGCCACCACTCCCCAGGGTGCGGGTGCGCCGACCGCATGCCAACGCAACGTCGCGAGAATGCTCCAGCGACTGGACGGCGCACGGGTCACCGAGGCGGGTGCCGTCCGTGGGTCCACTCGAATCGACACCGCGGTCGTGAACCGCACGATGACCACGCTGATGGCGGAGACCTTCCCGAACTGCGAGGCCGACGTGGCGCAGTCGAGACGGTCAACGGTCCTCGCCGCTCCCGCTGACCTCGCACGATTGCAGCCGTTCATCTTCCGGGACGCCGACGAGTTCCAGGCGTGGGCCGATATCCGCGGAGTCTCTGTGAACGTCACGGCCCGCGGCACGAGCCGCTCGCCCGCGGATGCGGACACGTTCTGGCAGGTCCTGCGCGCGCAGGTCGCCAAGGTGGAGCGGCAGCCGTGATCGCCCGACGATTCGCCACCTGCGTGATCGAGCTCGCCACCGCGGCGTCGATCTCGACATCTTTCGAAGCGTTCTGCGACGATTCCCTCGTGAATCGTCGCAGAACGCTTCGATAGTTGTTCGCTACTCCCCGACCACCATCACGGTGGGAACGATCATCGGGCGGCGACGGTACGCCTTGTCGACCCAGCGCCCCACGGCCCGCCGCACGCCCTGCGCGATGCGGTGGGCCTCCTTGACACCCTCGGCGGCGAGGTCGGCGAGCACGTCCTCGACGAGCTGCTCCGCCTCCTTGAGCGCCGTCGGGTCGTCGGAGAAGCCGCGACCGCTGACCTCGGGCTTGCTGACGGCGTTGCCCTCCTTGTCGATGGCGACGCTGATGGAGATGAAGCCGCCTTCGCCCAGGACCAGGCGGTCGGACAGAGTCGATTCGCCCACGTCACCGACGGAACTGCCGTCCACGTAGACGTGGCCGACGGGCACCTGCCCGACGATCTTGGCGACACCGTCGACCAGGTCGACGACGACGCCGTCCTCGGCGAGCATGACCCGGTCCTCGGGCACCCCGGTCGCGACGGCGAGCGCGGCGTTGGCGCGCAGGTGGCGCCACTCGCCGTGCACCGGCATCGCGTTGCGCGGGCGCACCGCGTTGTAGAGGTACAGCAGCTCGCCGGCGCTGGCGTGCCCGGAGACGTGGACCTTGGCGCTCTGCTGCGTGATCACCTTGGCGCCCAGCTTGGAGAGCCCGTTGACCACGGCGAAGACGGAGTTCTCGTTGCCCGGGATGAGCGAGCTGGCGAGCACGACGAGGTCGTTCGGCGAGATCGTGATGTTGCGGTGCTCACCGCGGGCCATGCGCGAGAGCGCGGCCAGGGGCTCGCCCTGCGAGCCGGTGGAGATCAGCACCACGCGGTCGTCGGGCAGCGACGCCGCGGTGTCGAGGTCGACCTCGACGCCCTCCGGCAGGTGCATGTAGCCGAGCTCCTGCGCGAGCGCCATGTTCCGGACCATGGACCGGCCGACGAAGGTGATCCGGCGGTTGTGCGCGACGGCGACCTCGGCGATCTGCTGGATGCGGTGCACGTGCGAGGCGAAGGACGCCACGATCACGCGGCCCTTGGCCCGGCCGATCACGTTGTCGAGCACCGGCCCGATCTCGCGTTCGGGGGTCACGAAGCCCGGGACCTCGGCGTTCGTGGAGTCGACGAGGAAGAGGTCCACGCCGGCGTCGCCGAGCCGGGAGAAGCCCGCGAGGTCGGTGAGCCGGCCGTCGAGCGGCAGCTGGTCGAGCTTGATGTCGCCGGTGTGCAGCGCGACCTGGCCGCCGGCGTGGATCGCCACGGCGATCGCGTCGGGGATGGAGTGGTTCACGGCGAAGTACTCGCACTCGAACGGACCGTGGCTGGTCGACTCGCCCTCGCGCACCTCGACGAGCTTCGGCCGCAGCCGGTGCTCGTCGCACTTGGCCTTGACCAGCGCGAGCGTGAACTTGGCGCCCACGACGGGGATGTCGGGCCGCAGGCGCAGCAGGAAGGGCACCGCGCCGATGTGATCCTCGTGGCCGTGCGTGAGCACGATCGCCTCGACGTCCTTGATGCGGTCCTCGATGTACCGGAAGTCCGGAAGGATCAGGTCGACGCCGGGCTGCTGGTCCTCGGGGAAGAGCACGCCGCAGTCGACGATCAGCAGTTTGCCGTCGTACTCGAAGACGGTCATGTTGCGACCGATCTCCTTGATGCCGCCGAGCGCGACCACCCGCATGCCGCCCTTGGGCAGCTTGGGCGGCGCGCCCAGCCGTTCCACGGCCGCCGACGGTGCCTTCTGCCGATCGTTCCCGCGGCGCCCGCCGCCGCGGCGTCCCCCACCGTTCCGGGAGCCGGACTTCTGCGGCTGCGCCGCCGGGGTCTGAGCCTGCACCGGAACCGGGGCGGGCTCCGGGGCGACGACCCGCGCCGCCGAGGTGGAGATCACCGGCTTGGGCTCGGCAGGCGGCCCCGCCTGTCGGGTGGCCTTGCGGCCCCGTCGGGCTCCACCTGCTGCACCGTCGGTCATTGTTTAGAGCACCCCCGCTTGGGTCAGTAGCGCTGCGAGCCGGTCGCGCTGTTCACCGGTGGGCGGCACCTGCGGGAGGCGCGGTACACCCATGTCGAGGCCCTGCAGGGCCAGTGCCGCCTTCGAGAAGGTCACCCCGCCGAGGCCGGCCATGGCCTCGTAGACGGGTCCGAGGGAGGCGTTGATGTCCTTGGCGCGGGCGACATCGCCCGCGAAGTAGGCATCGCGCATCGCGCGCAGCTGCGGCGCGACGACGTGCCCGATCACCGAGACGAAGCCGACCGCGCCCACGGAGAGCCAGGGCAGGTTCAGCGGATCGTCGCCGGAGAGGAACTGGAGGTCGGTCTCGGCGATCAGGCGCGCGCCCGCACCGAGGTCGCCCTTCGCGTCCTTCACACCGATGATGTTCTTGTGCTCGGACAGCTTCCGCAGCGTGGCGGTCTCGATCGGAACCACGGAGCGCGGCGGGATGTCGTAGAGCAGCACGGGCAGGTCGGTGGCGTCCGCCACCGTCGTGAAGTGCGCCAGCAGGCCCGCCTGCGGGGGCCGCGAGTAGTACGGGGTCACGACGAGCAGGCCGTGCGCGCCCGCCTCGGCGGCGTCGCGCGCGAAGACCGCGGACTCGTCGGTGTCGTAGGTGCCCACACCGGCCGTGATCTTCACCCGATCGCCCACGGCCTCGAGGATGGCCTTGAGGAACTGGATCTTCTCCCACGGCTGCGTGGTCGGCGACTCGCCCGTGGTTCCGGCGACGATCAGTCCGTCGCACCCCTGGTCCGCGAGGTGCGCCGCGAGCTTCTGTCCGGCTTCGAGGTCCAGCGTGCCGTCCGCCTTGAACGGGGTCACCATCGCCACGGAGATCGCGCCGAAGGGGGTGGTGGGCGTTGTGGTCGCCGGGGTCGCACTCATAAGCGCTAAGGCTACCCACCCGATCGCGGATCGTTGCTATTGGCTAGGGCTTACGCCGGTAGGTCAGGTGCCGGTACCGCAGGCCCGACGAGGACTCGCGCCAGGCCGCGTCGTGCTCGAGCGTGAAGTCGACGGGGATCGACGGTGCGCGGGTGTCGCCCGCGATGTCGGCGTCGACCTCCGTGACCGCCAGGAGGTCCGCGAGCGGCAGTGCCGCGGCGTAGATCTCGCCGCCGCCGATGACCCAGACGTCGCCCGCCGGCGGCGTCGGGTCGTGCTGGACTCGAACCAGCGGAGCACCGTCGGGCCGCCAGGACCGGTCACGCGTGACGACGATGTTCGTGCGGCCCGGGAGGGGCCGGAACCGGGGCGGCAACGAGTCCCAGGTGCGCCGGCCCATGAGAACCGTGGCGCCCGCGGTGGTCTCGCGGAAGAACTTCATGTCCTCGGGGATGTGCCAGGGAATACCACCCTCGGCGCCGATCACTCCCCCACGCGCCTGCGCCCAGATCAGGCCGATCATTTAGACGGCCACCGGGGCCTTGATGGCGGGGTGGTGCCGGTAGTCGTGGACCGTGATGTCCTCGTACCGGTAGTCGAAGATGCTGGGCCGCTCCGCGAGTTCGAGCCGCGGGTACGGGAAGGGCTCGCGGCGCAGCTGCTCGGTGACCTGCTCGACATGGTTGTCGTAGATGTGGCAATCGCCACCGGTCCACACGAAATCGCCCGGTTCGAGGCCGACCTGCGCGGCCACCATGTGGGTGAGCAGCGCGTAGCTGGCGATGTTGAAGGGCACCCCGAGGAAGAGGTCGGCGCTGCGCTGGTAGAGCTGGCAGCTGAGCCGGCCGTCGGCCGCGTAGAACTGGAAGAAGGCGTGGCACGGCGGGAGCGCCATGTTCTCGATCTCCGCCACGTTCCACGCGGAGACGATGTTGCGCCGGCTGGACGGGTTCGTGCGCAGCATCTCGATCGCCTTGCTGATCTGGTCGATGTGCTCGCCGTTCGGGGTGGGCCAGCTGCGCCACTGCACGCCGTAGACGGGGCCGAGTTCACCCTCGGGCGAGGCCCATTCGTCCCAGATGGTGACGCCGTGGTCCTGCAGCCACGTCACGTTCGAGTCCCCGCGCAGGAACCACAGCAGCTCGTACGCGATCGACTTCATGTGCACGCGCTTGGTGGTGATCAGAGGGAAGCCCTGGGACAGGTCGTACCGGAGCTGGCGCCCGAAGACGCTGCGCGTCCCCGTGCCGGTGCGGTCCGGCCGGTGCGTGCCGTTCTCCATCACGTCGCGGAGCAGGTCTTCATAGGGCGTCGCGATCACACCCTCAGTGTAGGCATGATGGGCGGAAGCGCATGCGCCACACAGCACCGGTCGAGACACAGGACACCCGCCAGGGCAGGATGTGATAATCAAACCGCGTGAGCGATCTCCACATAATAGAATCTCCTCGTGCCTAAACGATCGAATCTATTTCAACGGCTAGTTGCATCCATTCAGTCTGAACTCGCACCGGGGGCCGCAGTCGAAGAATCCGCGATGCTACGAGACGTAGTCTCAGGCGAGCTGCGCGAAGTGGACGTCTGCATCAGGTCACTTATCGGCGGCCACGAAGTAATAATATCCCTCGAGTGCAGAGACCATCGCCGCAAGCAGAGTGTCGGATGGATAGAAGAAATGCACACCAAACACATCAGACTTCCGACAAATCTTCTAGTACTTACCTCTTCATCCGGATTCACTGCATCGGCAGTAAAGAAGGCGAAATCACTCAATATCACGACGGTTGAACCGTCCGAAATCGACTCACATCGCTTCAGCGAATTCATTTCCTCGATCTCCGATTCACTAACAGTCAAGAGGTTCGACCTCACCCCAGTCAGGGTGAATTTTCAGACCGGCGAGGATTCGGTCGACGTCGAGACCACACCGGCCGCCAAACCTAGCCTTCTCATAGACGCAATCTACGACAAGAATGGTGCCAGAATCAGCACAGTAACAGAATTCGCCACGGCGGTCGCACAGATCCTGGACATGAGCGACCCTACCTTCGGAAATGCCAACGAAGAACACACATTCTTAACCGTCGAGCGAGATCTCACCACAAATGAACTTGAATTGGAACTCTATCTAAGAAGAGCCGGAACCGAAAACTCGGATATGCTTGAGAGAATCCTGAACTACGAGATCGTTTACGAAATTCGTGTCCAAGTAAGGCCCGCACCTCTTAAGTACGGTGAGATATTCAATGCCGGGTTCGCGCATGGGGTGGCAGTGTTTCCTACCGAGGAGATAGAGATCATCGCGACGGAGACCGCAAACGGCACCCGAAGCCTCGCCGCGCGCCACAAGAGTCGCGGAGACTAGGTCATCCACACAGATTCGATCGCACGGTCGGACGAACTGGTCACCCGGCGTTCAGCACTGCGCGGGCGAGCCGCTGTTGGCCGATCTCGGCGAGGTTCTTCATCAGCTCGGCGTTGACCCACGCGACCTGGTGCCCGACGGTCAGCCCCGCGTCAGCCGGCCACGGGTACGACGAGAGCTCGTCGAGTCGCTCCTCGGTGAGCGCGTCGAGGACGGCGAGCCATTCGTCGTGCAGCGCCGTCAGCCAGGCCACCACCCCATCGGGGCCCGGCCACCGCACGGATTCGCGTTCCCGGATCCCGCGCCCGAACAGATGGTCCGCCACTGTGCCCCACCACCAGCCGATGTGCCAGCTGAGCCACGCCATGCTCGGCACCGGGATCGGGTCGGGCTCGGTCTCCGCCCAGTCGGCGACCCACCCTCCGTTGTCGTCGCGGTGCATCGTCCAGCACAGCGACGCCGGTTCCCACCGGAAGTCGTCGGGCGTCAGCTCGGCGAGGTGCACCTCGCCGAGGGCCCAGGTCAGGTCGAACTGCCAGCGCAGGAGGTCGAGCCGCGTTTCAGCCACCCCTCGACCCTATCCGGGTGCGATCGGTTCCATCAGAGCGCGAGGTCGAGCTCGCCCTCGTGCCCTTCCGCTCGGACCTTCTGGACCGCGCGCATCTTGTTCACCGCGTCGAGCGCGGCGACCTTGTACCCCTCGGCGAGCGTCGGGTAGTTGAACACCGAGTCCACGAGATAGTCGACGGTACCGCCACACCCCATCACCGTCTGGCCGATGTGCACCAGCTCGGTGGCGCTGTGCCCAAAGGCGTGCACACCGAGCAGAGTGCGCTCGTCGGCGTGCACCAGCAGCTTGAGCATCCCCGAGGAGTCGCCCATGATCGCGCCGCGGGCGAGCTCCCGGTACCGCGCAATCCCCACCTCGAACGGGGTGTTCGCGGCCGTGAGCTGCTCCTCAGTGGAGCCCACGTAGCTGATCTCCGGGATCGAATATATGCCGATCGGCTGCAGCTCCGCGTGCTGCTCCCCCACCGGTTCGCCGAACGCATGGTAGGCGGCCCGCCGGCCCTGCTCCATCGACGTCGCCGCCAGGGCGGGGAAGCCGATCACGTCACCGACGGCGTAGATGTGGTCGACCTCGGTCAGGCAGTTCTCGTCCACCGTCAGGCGCCCGCGGGAGTCTGCGACCAGTCCAGCCTTCTCCACCTCGAGAACGTCGGTGACGCCCTGTCGGCCCGCGGAGTACAACACCGTGTCGGCGGGGATCTGCTTGCCCGATTCGAGCACGGTCAGCGTTCCCGAGGGGTGCCGCTCGACGGTCTTGACCCGCTCGGAGAAGCGGAACGTGACGCCGCGTTCGCGCAACTGGTAGAGCAACGCCTCTACGATCTCCCGGTCGCAGAAGTCCAGCATCGACGAGCGCGACTCGATGACGGTGACCTTGGTGCCGAGCGCCGCGAACATGGACGCGTACTCGATCCCGATCACGCCCGCACCCACGACGACCATGGACGTCGGCACCCGGTCCATCCCTAGGATCTGGTCGGAATCGACGATGGTGGCACCGTCGAAATCGACGGTGGCCGGGCGCGCCGGACGGGTGCCCACCGCGATCACGAACTTGTCGCCCGTCACTCGCTTGATGTCACCGGACGCCGCCTCGATCTCCAGCTCGTGGGGCGAAGTGAAGCGCGCACTGCCGAGGATCATGGCGACGCGGTTGCGCGCCAGCTGACTCTGCGTGACGTCGACCTCCTTGCCGACCACGTGCATGGTCCGGGCCGAGAGGTCCGAAACCGTGATGTCGTTCTTGAGACGATACGACTCCCCGTACAGCTCGCGCTGGTTCAGGCCGGTGAGATAGAGCACCGCCTCGCGCATCGTCTTCGACGGAATGGTGCCGGTGTTGATGCAGACGCCGCCGATCATGTCGCGGCGTTCCACCACCACGGCGCGCTTGCCCAGCTTCGCTGCGGCGATGGCGGCCTTCTGGCCGGCCGGGCCGGAGCCGATGACGACGAGGTCGTAGTGGTCCATGGTGTTCTCTCACTCCGCGGAAATGCAGCACGGGACGCGGCGGCGAGCGCCGTCGCGCGACTATCGAGCAGTCTCTCGTGACACTCCCGCCGTCGGCGGCGATTGCGCGTAATTCGCCGGTCGCGTGCCGCGCCGGAGCCGCTCGACGGAACAGCCCTCCCCTCAGGCCGCCTGAGGTGGTGCGGTGGACCGGTGCGCATGCCCGTCCGGGGTTCGGGTTTCGACGGTGTGCCGCCCGCTCGGGTCCGGGATGACGATGCTGGTCCAGCCGGCGGCCTCCTTGGCGTAGTTGCACGCCGCGCACAGGCCCTGACCGTTGTCGAACTCGGTGGGACCTCCTGCGGCGTGCGGGACGACGTGGTCGGTGTGCGCGATCGGTGCGTCGCAGTACGGGGTGCGGCAGTAGCGGTCCCGCGCGCGGATCATCTCCGCCAGCCCGTCGGGGAAGCACCGCGCCCGGGAGTCCATCGCGACCACCGCACCCGACTCGGGAGCGATGAACAGGCGTTTGACCCACGCGACCCCAGCCGCGGTGGCGCCGCCGACGAGGTTGCGGGCGATCTCCGCCGGCATCGTCTCACCCCCGTCCAGGTGTCCGGTGCCCGGCCGGTCGCCGAGCAGCACGGCGGCGGGGATGGTCAGGTTCACCGTGACGGGCTGGCCCTCCACGGCCTCGCGGCCCGTGATCCGCGCGAACGCGGTGTCGGCCATGATCTGCCCGCGGGTACGCAGATCCCCGGCAACGCCGATCAGGGTGTCAGCGCGCCTGCGCAGCGCCGCGTACACCCCGACGCCCTGCGCCATCGGCAGCAGCAGCGATAGCCGGGTCATGCCTTCCGGTAGCGGGCGGATGGTGACGGTGCGATCCTTCTCCGCGGAGGCGTTCCGGTCGACGGTGCCCTGCGCGTCCAGCTGGTAGGCGATCTGCTCCACCCGCGCCCCGAGCTGCTTGAGACCCATCCCAGCGAGGGTCGCAGGGTCAGCGCACAACTGCTCATCCGCCAGGCACCGATCAGAGGCATCCAGGTGGGAGAGGCCGGCGACGATGACTGGGATCGCCTCCGGCGACAGGTCGCCCTCCCGCAACCGGGCGCGGAGGTGCGGCATGTGCTTTTCCAACTCCACCGCCCGCGCCACGAACTTGGCGGCCGTGTTGGGCGACATGTGCAAAGCCAGGCCGACCTCCGCCGCCACGCCCTGCTGCCACCTGTCCTGCGGCAGTCCGGCGGCGATACGTTCGCACACCCGCTGTCGCAGCAGCTCCGCCGCCAACCCGTACTGTTCGAACACCGCCCGACACCGAGCGACATGACTCGAACGCAACCGATCGATAACACTCACCTCAGGAGGCGGATCCTCCTGCACACCATCGCTTTCGTCCATGACATCACGGTACGCCGACCCACCGACAAGTTTTCGATCCTGAGAGAACGATCAAACATCCAGCTTGGAGGAGCGGCGCGATGTCACCGGTACCAACGTTCAACCGACCACGGCGGACCTTCTCCGCGCGCCCACCTGGAAGGCTCGAGCACAGCCTCCATGAACGATGATGCACTCGCGGCATCGAAGTCCGGACGAGGAGGTACGTCGAACGTCGCAGCGACGCTCGTGCCCGGGCCCTCGTAGCAGAATTCCTGCGACGCAGCGACGATCTCGAAGTTGATTTCACGAGTCTCATCAGCACTCAAGGCGAATGGCGGAGACAGCGGGTGAAACTCCGCCGAAACAAGAACAAGCAGCCTATTGGGACCAACCGGATAGATTCCGTGAGACGACCGCGCCCAGGCCGCGGGCTCACACCTATCGCGCGCCGGACCTCCAAGCCAGACGACGGGTTCATCGCAGGTAATGAGTGGTGCTTCCGTCGAGACTAACCACCAACTGCGCGCGTAGGCGAGGTGCGGGACCGCATGAGATCGCCAGACACCAATCGCGCTCTCCAACGCTCGGGGCTTGCGCTCTGCGCTGAGCAGCGGCACATCCAGCATCTGTTGAACGAGCTCATCGTGTCGATCTAGTGAATACGGAATACCGTTGACGGCGCACAACGCCGGTAGGAGTTCACTCACAACCTTGGCCCGACCGAAGTGGTTGAGCGCATCCTCGATTCGCAACTCCTGCGCATGCTTCTTGAGCGTCCGCTGCTCCTGCAACCCGACAAACACAGCCAAGTTTGCGATCAACTCGACATCGGTAATACGGCCATCCGGGAGCGATTCCAGCGCATCAATCCACCCTGCGGCCTCGCTTTCGATCCGGGACATATGCTTCTCGAACCACAGCGCGGGATAATTCGACTCAAGGTCATCAGCCGATATCGTATACAGGTTCGTTTTCTTCGCGATATCCTTGGTCGGCTGAAGATAGCTGTCCCCCGTCGCAGCCTTCGTAACTCTGACCTCTCCCGCGTCATCTGCCCATCTACGCAGGTAGACTTGAGGCACGTGATGATGCTTCTTGCCTACGCCACCGGCATTGGCCTGCAGCTTGGATTCCTCAATCTGAGTATCCGATGTCCAACGGTGGGCAAACACTCGGCCAGCCATCTCAGCTCCCCATCAGCTGCGCAGCGACCGTCGCGCCGAGGTTCCAGCACTCCTCAAGATCGGCCTTCGCCGGCTTCCCGGACACCACGACGTACGGCGTCACTTTCTCCCACCCCAAGCCGGCAGTGATGGAATCGACCGCGCGCACGGCGCCGTCGCCGCCCTCGTTCGCATGCAGATACAGCCCGAAAGGTCGGCCGCGGGTGGAATCGAGGCACGGGTAGTAGATCGTGTCGAAGGCGTGCTTGAGCGCGCCGGAGATGTACCCGAGATTCGCAGGCGTCCCCAGCACGTACCCGTCGGCCGCCAACACGTCGGACGGAGCCACCGCCAGCGCCGCCCGCCGAACCACCTCGACGCCCTCGATCTCGGGGTCGGAAGCCCCCGCGATCACCGCCTCGAACATCTCCTGGCAGTGCGGAGACGGGGTGTGGTGGATCACGAGGAGCACGGCCATCAGCGGGCCTTCTTCTCCATCGAGACGGCGCGGGTCATCCAGTCCCGCGCGCGGGAGCGGTCGCCGGCGTAGTCGTAGGCGCGGGCCAGCCGGTAGGCGTTCACCCACGACTCGGGCTCGGCCTCGTATTCGGCCTTGACCTGGGCGAACAGCTCATCGGCGGCATCGCGCCGGACGCGACCCGAGGGCATCGTCGGCAGATCCGAGACGTCGAGATCACGACCGAGGGCCTTCGCGGACGCGGCCAGCCTCTGATGCGCGTAGCCGTTGCTGAGCACCGACCACAGGATCCACAGCCCCACCAGGCCCACGAGCACCATGCCGAAGCCGAGACCGAGGTTCGCGGCACCGCCGCGGCGGACGATCATCCACGCCCAGACCCCGATCAGGCCGATGTACGTGAGCAGCGCGACCGAGAGGAATCCGATGACCAGCAGCTGGCCCAGGTTCCCCCGGTCGCGACGCTCCACGGCGCTCACAGGTCCATGAACGGCTCGATGCCCACCGTCAGGCCGGGCCGCGAGGAGATGCCCCGCACGCCGAGCAGCACGCCGGGGACGAAGGAGCTGCGGTCGAGCGAGTCGTGCCGGATGGTCAGCGTCTCGCCCTGCGTGCCCAGCAGCACCTCCTGGTGCGCGACCAGACCGGCGACGCGGACGGAGTGCACGCGCACCCCGTCGACGCGGGCGCCGCGCGCACGGTCGAACTCGGCGGAGGTGGCGTCGGGCATCTTGCCGCGACCGGCCTCCGCGCGCGCCTCGGCGATCAGCTCCGCGGTGCGGGACGCGGTGCCGGACGGGGCGTCCGCCTTGTGCGGATGGTGCAGCTCGATCACCTCGACGGAGTCGAAGTACTTGGCGGCCTGCGCGGCGAAGCGCATGCACAGCACGGCGCCGATCGCGAAGTTCGGCGCGATGAGCACGCCCACCTCGGGCCTCTCGGCGAGCCAGCCCCGCACGGTGTCGAGCCGGTCATCGGTGAAACCGGTGGTGCCGACGACTGCGTGAATCCCGTTGTCGATGAGGAATTCCAGGTTGTCCATCACCGCGTCGGGATGGGTGAAGTCGATCACCACCTGCGTGTTCGTGTCGAGGAAGCCGGTCAACATGTCCCCGGCGTCCACGGTGGCGCTCAGCGCCAGATCGTCGGCCGCGTCGACCGCGTCCACCATCGCGCGGCCTACCTTGCCGCCGGACCCCAGGACACCCACGTTCAGCATGCGCCCGACGATACCCTTGCACCGTGACCGCCCGACCAGACGTTCCCGACGAATGGGTCGACCGCCTCGCCGACATCCTCGAGGCCTTCCCCGAATGCCTCGCTGACCGGGCATGGGTCGGCACGCGCTGGCGGGTCCGCGGCGCGACGGTGGCCCACGTCTTCGGCGGTGAGGATCAGCTCTTCCGCCTGATCTTCCGCGCCGAACCCGGCGAGGTGCCCGCGTTCGAGAACCTGGGCGATCCGTACTTCCGGGTGAACTGGGGCGAGAGCACCGTCGGCATCATGCTGGACGAGAACACCGACTGGGAGGAGGTCGCCGAGCTGCTGACCGACTCCTACTGCGTGCAGGCGCCGGAGGTGCTCGCGTCGCAGATCGAGCGCCCTCCCGCCGACGGGTCCTAGGGTTGCGCGCATGGACGTGACCCTCCGCATCTGGAACGACGGTGCCGCCGGCGAGCCCTGCTTCGACCGCACGGACCACGCGGGCGTCGCCGCCGCCGAGGAGGCGCTCGCGGCACCGTCGGGCCTGGTCTGGGTGGACGTGCTCGACCCGGCCGAGGACGAGTTCGCGCCGCTCGCCTCCGCCCTGCGGCTCGACCCGCTCGCGGTGGAGGACGCCCTCACGGTGCACGAGCGACCCAAGTCGCTGCGGTACGGCGAGGTGCTGTTCGTGACCGCCTACACGGTCACGGAGGACGGTGCGACGAGCCGGATCTCGATGTTCCTGTTCACCCACGGCGTCTTGACGGTGCGCCTCGGCGCGGGCTTCGACGTGGACGCGGTGGCCACGGGCATCGCCGACAACGCGGACCTCCTCCGGTTCGGCCCGCACGCACTGGAGTTGATGCTGCTCGACGCCGTCGTCGACGGCTACACCGCGCGGGTGACGGCCGTCGACGAGCGGCTCGACGACGTGGAGTCGATCCTCTTCGACAACCGCGCCAGCGACCGCGTCTCGCAGATCACCTTCGAACTGCACAAGAACGTCGGCGAGCTGCGCCGGATCGTGCTCCCGATGCGCGATGTGGTCGGCTCGCTGCTCCGGCGCGTCTCCGCGTCGACGGAGGAACATGAGCTGCTGCCCTACGCCGAGGACGTCTACGACCACACGATGCGCGCCGCTGACTGGACCGAGGGACTGCGGGACGCGGTGGAGTCGGTCCGCTCGACGAACCTCGCGCTGGTCGACAACCAGCTGAACACCGTGATGAAGAAGCTCACGAGCTGGGCCGCGATCATCGCCGTCCCCACGGCGATCACGGGCTACTTCGGGCAGAACGTGCCCTATCCCGGTTTCGGGAAGGAGTGGGGCTTCTGGCTGAGCCTGGTGATGATGATGCTCCTCGCGGGTGGGTTGTACACCGCGTTCAAACGCCGCGGCTGGCTCTGATCGCCCCGAGCTCGCCGGGCGCCGCGCTCCCCCGGCGCCTAGTCTCGAATCATGAACGGCTCGCCCGGTTCCCGCGGCTCCCTGCATCTGCCCGCCCTGCTGGTCTCCCTCGTCGCGGTCGCGGCGGTGGCCGCCC
This sequence comes from Tsukamurella sp. II2bb, assembly GCF_057815145.1. Lineage (NCBI taxonomy): Bacteria > Bacillati > Actinomycetota > Actinomycetes > Mycobacteriales > Tsukamurellaceae > Tsukamurella > Tsukamurella sp. II2bb. The sequence goes on along the minus strand of NZ_JBYPZI010000008.1, from coordinate 98,417 downwards.
TGGGCGGCCTCGCCTCGGCGGGCGCGGCCGACGAGTACGCGCGGCTCGCCCAACCCTCGTGGGCACCGCCGAGCCGGCTGTTCGGGCCCGCGTGGGGCGTGCTGTACCTGCTCATGGCGATCGCCGCGTGGCTGGTCTGGCGGGCGGCCCCGTCACTGGGGAACCGGGCGATCCAGCTCTACGCCGTGCAGCTGCTGGTGAACCTGTCGTGGTCGCCGCTCTTCTTCGGCCTGCAGCTGCGGGGCGTCGCGTTCGGCGTGATCGTCCTGCTCGATCTGCTGGTGATCGCCACGATCGCCGCGTTCTGGGGTGTGCGGCGCTCAGCGGCCGTGCTGCTCCTTCCCTACCTCGCCTGGATCCTGTTCGCCACGGCGCTCAACTACTCGGTCTGGACGCTCAACAGCTGACCGGTGCCCGCGCGGCCACCAGTTCGCCGTCCCCGCCACGCGCATGAACGCGGGCACCAGAACCAGCCGCACCAGCGTCGCATCGAGCAGCACCGCGATGGCCAGGCCCACCCCGAGCATCCGCATGAAGGAGACCTCGGCGAGGCCGATCGCGGCGAAGATCACGGCCATGAGCAGCGCGGCGGCGGTGACCACGCGGGCGGTGCTCGCGATGCCCCGCGCCACGGCCTCGTCGTTCGCCGCCCGGTCCCGCCCCGCTCCGGTCCGCCACTCCTCGCGGATCCGGGCCAGCAGGAAGACCTCGTAGTCCACCGACAGCCCGAAGGCGATGCAGAACATGAGAACCGGCATGTCCGCGATGAGGTGACCCGTCACGGTCGTCCCGAGCCCACCGAGGTGCCCCTCCTGGAAGATCCAGACCATCGCGCCGAAGGTCGCCGACAGCGAGAGAACGCCCAGCACCAACGCCTTCACCGGCAACAGCACGCTGCCGGTGAGCAGGAAGAGCAGGAGGAAGGTGGTGACCGCGATCGTCAGCAGCACGCGTGGCGCCGCCCCGAGGATCGAGTCCACCGCGTCCCGATCCGCCTGCGCCGCACCGGCGAACAGGGTCGGTCCGGGTGCCGGCACCGCGCGCAGCGCGGCGAGCTGGGCACGCCCCTCCTCCGACCGGGGGTCGTACTCCCCCGTCACCGTCACCAGCAGCCCGGAGCCCGCGCGCGCGGCGGGGTCGCCGTCCGCGATCCTGGTGTCGCGCAGCCACGTCCCGTCGGGCCCGATCACCGGGCCGGTGCCGTCAATCCGGGACAGCTGTCGGGCGTAGTCCTCGCTGCCCGACGGTGCGCCTTCCGGCAGCAGGATCAGCACGTCCGCCGCCGGGTTCGGGTGGAAACCCGATCGCAGTTCGTCCCCCACATGATGCGCGGAGGCGGTGGCCGGCAGCGCTCGATCGTCGGGGTAGCCGAGCTTCACGCCGAGGAAGGGGGCGCCCAGCGCCACGAGGAGTGCGATGCCGGCGATGCCGAGCGGGACCGCGCGACGTTGCACGGCGGTCACCGTCCGGTACCAGCGGGACTCGTCCGCCGGCCGCGGACCGCGACCGACCTGCAGACGGTCGATCCGGTCGCCCAGGAGCGTCAGAATCGCGGGCGTCACGACGAGGGTGGCCGAGGCCGTGAACGCGACGACCACCAGTCCGGCGTAGGCGAAGGACCGGAGGAAGTACATCGGGAAGAGCACCATCGCGGCGAGGCTCAGGCCGACGGTGACGGCGGAGAACAGCACGGTGCGCCCCGCCGTCGACATCGCGATGACCAGCGCCTCCTCCCGGCCGCGGTCGGGTACCTCCTCGCGGTACCGGCTGACCACGAGCAGCGTGTAGTCGATGGCGAGGGCCAGGCTCATCGCCGTGATGAGGTTGAGCGCGAAGACCGAGACGTCGGTGGCCTCGGCGACCAGGCGCAGCAGCCCCGACGTGGCGATGATCGCGGCGATCCCCACCACGACCGGCACCGCCGCCGCGATCAGGCCGCCGAACGCCCATACCAGGACGAGGAAGGTGAGCGGCAGCGCGATCAGCTCCGCCCGCAGCAGGTCCCGGCCGGACTGCTCGTTGATCTGCTGGTAGGTGGTCGCCTCGCCGCCGGCGTCGAGCCGCACTCCGGCGGGCGGGGCGGGCAGCCGGTCGACGATCTCCTTCGCATGATCCGGCGCCTCCCCCGTGCCGCCGGCGAGACTCGCGACCACTAGGCCGGTGCGCCCGTCCGAGGAGGTGAGCCGCGCCGCGGCGGCGGGGTCGCTCCACGCCGAGACCGCCGAGCGGACCGAGGGCGCCTGCCGGAGGGATTCGGTGATCGTGCGGCCGTACTCCGCTGCCGCGGCCACGGCCTCGGGCGTCTCGGCGTGCAGGGCGAGCACGAGCGAGGGACCGCCGCGCCGGAAGTCCTGCTCCAGCACCGTCTGCGCGCGGGCGGATTCCGCGTGCGGGTCGGTGCTGCCGCCGCTCTTGAGCGCTCCTCCGACGCCGGTGCCCAGCGCGCCGAGGACCGCGAGCAGCAGAGCCGCGGCGATGAGCATCGTGCGGGGCCGCGCCGCGACCGCGCGGGTCAGGGCGCCGATCACAGCGCCGCGAGGAAGGCGCGGACCTCGTCGATCGTGCCGGCCCGGCGCAGCCGCTCGGCCTCGAACAGGACGAGGAAGTCGGCCATCTCGAAATCCGGATCGTACGAGGGCATGCCGCAGACGGTGCCGCCGTACCGGACCGCCGCGCGGATCGTCGGCGCCACCAGGTCCTCGTCGGCACCCTCGGGCCGCGGGAGGTACTCGATCGGGACCCCGTCGACCACGACGGGCCGGATCGGATCCGCGCGCACCTCGCCGGTCGCGAGGGCGTCGTGGTCGGTGAGGAAGCCGAGGGCAGCGCGCACCAGTGCGGCGCGCGGATGGACGCCGTCCTCCATCCGGACCGACATGCAGCCCATCGCGTACTCGAAGCCGGCGCGCTCGTAGAACAGGACCAGCGCGAGCCGCAGCAGCACCGAGACCACGCCGCCGCGGTACGTTGCGGCGATCGTCGCGCGGCCCCATTCCGCGACCTCGTCGGCGAACGATTCGAAGGCCGGGCTGAGGTGGAACATGCTGGTGGTGAACACCTCCCGCTCGCCGCGGGGCGCCGGCAGGACGATCCGGTAGCAGCCGACGATCTCGTCGGTCGGCTCGTGGCGCACCAGCAGATGCGTGCTGTAGTCGTCGAAACGGTCCACGTCGATCAGCCGGCCGAGTCGCTCGCTCACGACGGCGCCCGGCAGCGGGGCGCCCAGCTCGGTGGAGAAGGCGTCGTAGCGCAGCGCCTGCGCCCGCTCGATGTCGAGCGGGTCGTCCGCCACGAAGGTGGTGAACGGCGTCCGCCCGGTGGCGGCGAACAGGACGGTGCCCGCCGGTACGCGCTGTGTCATCGCATCTCCTCCTGTTCCAGCGCGCGGGCGATCTCGCCCGCGCGGACGGCGACGGTCGAGAGCAGGGTCGTTCCCAGGCCGTGCGCGGGGACGTCGGCCCCCTGGACGTAGAGCCCGGGGATCTCCCGTCCGTCGATCACGGCGCGGTGCGACCGCGCCACCCGGACCTCGGACCCTGCGGGTGCGATGCCGTCCAGGCCGGTCAGCCCACCCGGCTCGAACCCGGTGGCGCACACCACCGCATCGAAGGCCCCGCTCGAGCGCTCCCCGGTGGTGATGCGCCGCAGGTCCACCTCGACGGTGCCGTCCAGCCCCGGCCGTGCCCCCACGACCTCGCTCGTGCGGTGCACCCGGAGCCGACGGGGACCGGTGACCCGTTCGCGGTACCAGCGTTCGTAGAGCTCCCTGGTCAGTGCGTGCTCCACCGCCGCGTAGTTGGTGTTGCCGTGGCGCTCGAGCAGGTCGCGGCGGACGTCGGGCGAGGCCGCATCGAACTCGTCGACGACCTCCGGATCGAAGACCTGGTTGACGAAGGGACTCTCGTCGACGTCGGCGAGCCCGAAACCGTGGAAGCTCACGTCGACCCGCGCCCCGGCGTCGTGGAGGTGGAGCGCCACCTCCGCCGCGGACTGTCCGCCGCCGACCACGAGGAACCGGGCACCGGCGAACCCGCGGGGCAGTGCCCCCGAGAGTGCGTCGAGGCGAGGGACCGTCTCGATGTTGTGGAAGACGCGTGCCGGATCGTGCCCGGCGGTCCACGCGGGCAGCACCGGGCGAAGGCCGCCGGCCACCACCACCGACCGCGCCCGCGTCACCGTCCGGCGCCCGTCGCCGCCGCGGTGCGTGACGGCGAACCGGGCGTCGCCGCTGTCGTGGGCGAGATCGACCACCTCGCGGCCGTACTGGACATCGTCGACGAACGCGCCTGCGGCCCAGGCGAGGTAGTCCGCGAACTCGGCCCGCTCCGGGGTCAGGACGGCGCGGTTGACGAAGTCCACCAGCCGGCCCCGAGCGCTGAGGTAGGCGACGAAGGAGAACGGGCTCGTCGGGTTCCGCAGGGTCACCAGATCCTTGAGGAAGCTGATCTGCATCGAGGTACCCGGTAGCTGCATCCCCGGGTGCCAGGCGAAGCCGTCGCGGCGTTCGAGGAACCGCACCGTCCGCCGCGGGTCGGGCGACTCGGCGAGGGCGATCGCCAACGCGAGGTTGGCGGGACCGAATCCGATCCCGACCACGTCCACAACAGCCCCGTCGTCCCCCGAATCCGTCGCCCGCATCACGTCCCTTCCCACACTCGGTGCGGGTGCCGGGTACCCACTTGGGGAGGATCCTACTCCTGCTGAAACCTATTTCACTGCTTCACAAACCCAGATCAATCTCGGTTGTCTTATCGAATCGAATTATCCTGATCCGCCGCACCAGACCGGCGTCGACCTCGATGTCCAGCCGGGCCAGGGCGTGGCCGCCCGGCGCGATGACGTGGGTCGTCCGGCCGTCCAGCACCATCGCGACCGCGGCCCGGATCCGGTCCACGAATCCGGCGGTCTCGGTCGCCACGGCGCGGCTGCCGCGCACCGTGGCCGGCACCGTCGGCGGGACCAGCGCCGGGTCGACGGACCGCTCGCAGTCCTCGGCCATGAGCGCCACCATCGCCGCCACATCACCGCCCGAGGCGGCATCGAGGAAGGCGTCGACCACCTCCCTGTCCGCCGTGCCGGCGGCCGGTGGCTCCGCGGCCGCGATCCGTCGCCGGGCCCGGCTCGCATGCTGTTTCGCGGCGTCGACGGTGCCGCCCAGCACCGTCGCGATCTCGCGGAACGGCAGGCCGAAGGCCTCGTGCAGGACGTACACGACCCGTTGGTCCGGAGTCAGCACGTCGAGCACCACGAGCAGGGCGCGCGAGACCTGCTCGCGCTGGAGGTAGCGCTCGTCGGCGGCCACCGCCTCCGCGGGGATCTCGTCCGCGAACAACGGGTGCTCGCCCCGCCGAGCGCGGGCCCGTAACTGGTCCAGGCAGATCCGGGTGACCACCGTCGTCAGCCAGGCCTCCGGATTCCGCACGTCGACGGTGCCGTCGACGCGGAGCCATGCGGTCTGGACGGCGTCCTCGGCGTCGTGCACCGAACCGAGGAGACGGAAGGCGACCGCGACGAGGAGCGGTCGCGCCGCCTCGAATTCGCCGGCATCGATCACGCTGTCACCTTTGGTCAGGGCGGGACGTCGGTCGGTCGACACCGTACCCGGGAAAGGAATTCACGATCATGACCACAGCACTGCTCGTCGCCACCGTCGCCTGCATCGTCGTCAACGCGGGAGACGCCCTCGCCAACTACGCCCGCGCGCCGTTCGTCCTGAAGAACTCGGCGGAGGTGCACGTTCCCCCTCGCGCCCTGCCCGTGCTCGCGACCCTCAAGCTCGCGGGCGCGGCAGGACTGGCGGTCGGGCTGCTCGGCGCGCCCTGGCTCGGCCTCGCCGCGGGGATCGGCCTGGTGGCCTTCTTCGTCGGCGCCGTCGTCGCCCACGTCCGCGCCGGGGTCTACTACAACATCGCCTTCCCCGGCGCCTACCTGCTGCTCGCCGTCGCCGCGACGGCGTACTTCATTCCCCTCGTGACGGCGTGACGCGGGGCGGCGGCTCCATCGGCAGGCGCGGGTTGTGCAGGTGCGCGACCAGGCCGGTCCACCCCGTCTGATGCGTCGCACCGAGGCCCTCGCCCGTGTCCCCGTCGAAGTACTCGTAGAAGGTGGGGTGCTGCGCCCACAGCGGGTTGTCGCTGCCCTCGATCCGGCCCGCGTCGGCAGGGCGGCGGGCACCGCCGCCGCCGGGCGGGGAGACGGGGCGGAACAGCCCGACGAGTCCCTCGTCGATGACGTCCGCGGCCTCCTCGAGTGTGCACATGTTGTCGGAACCGGTCGGGACCGCGATGGTGAAGGAGTCGCCGAAGTGCCGCCCGTACGTGCGCAGTTTGTCGGCGAGCAGGACGTTGACCGGGAACCACACGGGGCCGCGCCAATTGGAGTTGCCGCCGAACATGCCCGTGGTCGACTCGCCGGACTCGTACTGGATGAAGACGGTGTTCCCGTCGGCGTCCTCGGTCACCTGCTGCTCGATCTTCGACAGCGACCGGATGCCGTAGGGCGCCAGGAACTCCGCCGGATCGAACATCCGCTCCAGCACGCGGCGCAGCCGGTCCGGGCTCACCAGGGAGAGCAGCATCCGGCCGTCGCCCGCACCGTCCTCGGAAGCGCCCGAGAGCACGGGCTCCACGAGTTCCGGACGCCGTGCGCGCAGCCAGTTCAGCCGCGCCGTGACCTCGGGGCACTCCTGCGCCGCCCACGACGGGACGTCGGTGGCGCCGAGCAGCGGCAGCAGGCCCACCATCGAGCGCACGCGCATCGGCAGCGCGCTGCCGTCGGGCCGGACGAGGACGTCGTAGAAGAAGCCGTCCTCCTCGTCCCACAGCGACAGGCTGTGCGAGCCGAAGTTGTAGGTGGCCTTGGAGATCTGGAGGAAGTGCTCGAGGAACTTCGTCGCGCAGTCCTGCCACACCGGGTCGTGCCGGCTCAGCTCGATGGCGATCTTGAACATCTGCTGGCAGTAGAAGGCCATCCAGCTGGTGGCGTCGGACTGCTCCAGCCGGTATCCGGGCGGCAGCGGCGCGGACCGGTTGAAGAAGCCGATGTTGTCCATGCCGAGGAAGCCGCCCTCGAAGACGCCGGTGTCGTCGGACCCCTTGCGGTTGACCCACCAGGAGAAGTTGAGCAGCAGCTTGGTGAAGACGCGGATGAGGAAGTCTTGATCGCGCCAGCCGTCGATGCGGTAGACGTGCCAGGCCGCCCACGCGTGCACGGGCGGGTTGACATCGCCGAACTCCCATTCGTACGCGGGGAGTTGGCCGTTCGGGTGCATCGCCCACTCCCGGCACATGAGCAGGAGCTGCTCCTTGGCGAACTCCGGGTCGACGTGCGCGAGCGGGATGCAGTGGAAGGCGAGGTCCCACGCGGCGAACCACGGGTACTCCCACTCGTCCGGCATCGAGATGACGTCGGCCAGCGAGAAGTGCTTCCAGGTGGTGTTCCGGCGGCCGGGGTCGGTGCGTTCGCGCGGTGCCGGGTCCACCGCCGGATCGCCCTCGAGCCAGGACCCCACGTCGTAGCGGTAGAGCTGCTTGTTCCACAGCATGCCGGCGTAGGCGCGCCGGGCCACGGCGCGGTCGTCGCCCTGCACGTCCTCGTGGATCACGGTGGCGTAGAACTCGTCCGCCTCCGCGCGCCGGTCGGCGAAGACGGCGTCGAAGCCCGAGCCGAACGTGTCCATCGAGGGCGCCGACCGCGACAGGCGCAGCCGCACCGTCACGCTCTCACCCGCCGGGACGGAGCCGAACCGGTACCAGAGCGCCACTTTGGTGCCGCGCTCCTGCGGGTTCACCGCGGCCTCGTCGCCGCCCACCACCCGCTTGGTGATCCCGTCCTTGGGGTACGGCGAGGCGTTGGCCTCGGCGCCGAAGAGTTCGACGGCATCGGTCTCGTTGTCGCAGAACAGCAACTGCGGCGAGCCCTCCGCCGCGAGGTGGTACTCGCCGAGCCACTGGTGCGTCACCCGGACGGCCTCGAGTCCGCCGGCCTGCGGGGCGTGCACGCGGGTGATCTCGCCGCGCCGGTCGTCGTGGCCCCAGGCCCAGGTGTTGCGCAGCCACAGCTGCGGCAGCAGGTCGAGCGGCGCCGCGGACGGTCCGTGGTTGACGGCCTCGATCTCGACGCAGATGTCGTCGGGCGCGGCCTTGGCGTAGCGCACGTGGACGTCGAAGAAACGGTTGTCCGCGAGCACGCCCGTGTCGGCGAGCTCGTACTCGCGCTGGGTGCGGTCACGAGCGGCGTTGGCATCGCGGAGTTGCTGGTACGGGTACTCGGCCTGCGGGTACCGGTACATCCAGTGCATCCAGCTGTGCGAGGGGGTCCCGTCGATGGGCCACCAGTACTCCTTGACGTCCTCGCCGTGGTTTCCCTGCGCGTTCGTCAGGCCGAACAGGCGCTCCTTGAGGACCGGGTCGTGGTGGTTCCACAGGGCGACGGCCAGATTGAGGAAACCGAAGCGGTCGCAGATGCCGCCGAGGCCGTCCTCGCCCCACCGGTACGCGCGGCGGTGCGCCTGCTCGAAGCCGAAGCTCCCCCAGGCGTCACCGCCCACGCTGTAGTCCTCACGGACGGTGCCCCATTGCCGGCCCGCGAGGTACGGGCCCCAGAGGCGCCACGGCCCGTCGGGGCCGGGGCTCTCGGCGAGGCGGCGGTGTTCGGCCGTCGATTCCGTGTTCTGCACCGGAGGATTTTCCTACACACCGCGCGGTCCCGCGGCCGGTGGGCCTAAGCCAAAGCCGAACGGGCCTGAACGTACATCTCCCAGAAAAGGACCTCCGTGCCGCCCTCGTCAGCGCGAACGCGCAGGTCCGTGGACCCGACGGTGCGGAGCGCGTCGCCCTCGGCGAGCCGCTGCCCGCCGACGGTGACGGATCCGGAGACCACGAACAGGTGCCCGTACCGCGCGGCCGGCAGGACCACGGACTCCCCCGCCGCGAGCCGCGCGGCGTGCAGCGCCGCGGCGTCGTTGGCGATCACGACGGCCGGATCGCGGCCCTCGATCCCGGAGGCGACGAGCACGAGGCCGCGGCCGTCCAGCGGGACGTCGGCGGTGCGGTACTCGGGCTCGCCGCCGGGCTCGTTCGGCGGCAGCCACATCTGGATCACCCGGGCCACCACACCGGTCGCACGCGGGTTCTGCTCGCGGTGGTTCACTCCGGTTCCCGCGCTCATGGCCTGCACCTGCCCGGCCCGGACCACGCCGCTCGCGCCCGAGGAGTCGTCGTGGTGCACCTCGCCCGCGATCACCCAGGTGATGATCTCGGCATCGCGGTGGAAGTGCCGGTCGACGCCGGAGCCGGGATCGATCAGGTCGTCGTTGTGCACGAGCAACTGCCCGTGCGCGTTCGCGCCCAGGTCGAAGTTCCCGGTGAAGGGGAAGGACTGGCGGGTGTACAGGCCGTCGCCACGCCAGTGCGTCCGATCGGCCTCCCGGATGATCCTGCTCTCACTCACCCGGCCAGCGTAGGCGCAGGCACCGTCAGGCTTCGGCCGGCAGCCCCGCGCCGGACGGCGAGACGAGGATCTTCACGGCGGTCTCGTTGTGATGGAGCAGTGTGTCGTAGCCGACGGTGACGAGCTCGTCCAGGCCGATCCTGCCCGTGATGAACGGCGCCAGGTCGACGGTGCCGCTCTCGACCAGGGCGATCGTCTCGGCGTGGTTGTTGACGTAGGCGATGGTGCCGCGCATGTCGATCTCCTTGAGCACCAGCTTCTGCATGTCGACGGTGCCGAGGTGCCCCCAGATGGACACGACCACGAGGACGGCCTGCGGCCGCAGGGCGTCGAACAGGGTGTCGAGGGCGGGCTGGACGGACGTGCACTCGAAGCCGACGTCGGCGCCCCGTCCGCCCGTCAGCTCACGGACCGCCTCGACGACGTCCACCTGCGTGGGGTCGAAGACGTGCGCGGCGACGCCGGTCTCGGCGGCGCGAGCACGGCGCAGGGGGCTGGGCTCGCTGATCGCGACGGTGAGCCCCTTCGCCGTGCACACCGCCGCGGTGAGCAGCCCGATCGGGCCGGCACCGGTGATCAGCGCGAATGCTCCGGCCTCGGCGCCGGAGCGCTGCAGGGCGTGATAGCCGACGGCGAGCGGCTCCACGAGCGCGGCCTGGTCCAGCGGTACGTCCTTGGAGATCCGGTGCACCCACCGCCGCTGCACGACGATCCGCTCGGAGAGTCCTCCGCCCCGGCCGCCGAGACCGATGAAGTTCATGTTGGGCGAGAGGTGGTAGTCGGTGCTGCCCGGGCCGGTGTCCACGTCGTCGGCGATGATGTACGGCTCCACCACGACGTGATCGCCGACCGCGAGGTCGTCGACGCCGTCGCCGACCGCGGCGACCACGCCCGACATCTCGTGCCCGATGGTCAGCGGCGCCGCCTCGCCGCTGACCGGGTTCGGATGGCCGTGCGGCGGGACGAAGATCGGGCCGTCGACGTACTCGTGCAGGTCGGTTCCGCAGATCCCGCACCACGCGACGTCGATGGCGACGGTGCCGGGCGCCGTCTCGGGCGCCGGAACCTCCTCGATCCGGACGTCTCCTCGGTCGTAGTAGCGCGCTGCTCGCATGGCTGGCCTCCTGATCGATGCGTGTGACACAGCCCACATTCGTCCCGGTGGCGGGTCCCCGTCGAACGTTGCAGCGGGTTGCGGACTCGACGGAGGCACACTCTGGCGCGAAGGCCACTTTCAGTTTAATGTCAACTAACATGAAAAGCGGAGAGCCCGGAAAGCGCGCCTATCGGCAACGGGCGAGGGCAGAGGCGGCCGAGCGCACCCACTCGCGGGTCCTCACGGCCGTGTTCGACCTCTCGGCCGAGATGCCTCTCGCGTCGATCACGCTCAACGACGTGGCGGCACGGGCCGGCGTCACCGTACAGACCGTGCTGCGTCGTTTCGGCAGCCGCGACGACCTACTCGAACGGACCGTGGAGCATTTCTCGCAGGCCGTCCGGCATCAGCGACTCGTGGCTCCGGGTGATCCGCGGGCCGCGGTCGACGTCGTGGTCGACCACTACGAGGAGTACGGCGATCGCACCCTGCTCTTCCTCGGCCAGGAGGCGACCGACCCGCTCGCGCGGCGGATCACCGACCTGGGGCGGCACTTCCACGACGAATGGGTGACCACCACCTTCGTGCCGGGGAACGAGCGTGACCAGCGCCTTCTCGTCGTGGCCACGGACCTCTACACCTGGAAGCTCCTGCGACGCGACCGCGGCCTGAGCCCCGAGCAGACCGCCGCGCACATGCACGCCCTGTGCTGGGCCGTTCTCACCCGATCCGAGGAGCACGACGATGAGTGACCTGCTGTTCATCACGATGGACGCCGGCGGCAACGTGCCGCCGATGCTCGATATCGCCGCGGCGGCGGCAGCGGCCGGGCACGACGTGCGTGTACTCGGTCATGAGCGGTTGCGCCCGCGCACCACGGAGCGCGGACTCGCGCTCACCGCGTATCGGAACACCCTCACCTGGGACGCGACCCGCGAACAGTCCGTTCTCCCCGTGGGCGCGGATGCTCCTCGACCGCCGGATCCGCACGGAGGTTCGCCGGGTATGTGAAAAGCGACGGCCCGACGCGGTCGTGGTCGACTGCATGTTGGTGCCCGCGCATGCGGCGGTGGAGGAACTCGGCATCCCCCGGATCGTGCTCACCCACACGGTGAAGGCCTTCTTCGACGGTCCGTACCGGTTCACGTCCGCGCCGCTCGCCCGTCTCGCCGGATACGATGTCGCGGATCTGTGGAACAGCGCGCGGGCCAACCTCGTGGCCACCACGCCGTCGCTCGATCGGGCCGCCGGCCGGCCGCAGCCGGCGAACGTGTACTGGACCGGTGTCGTCGGCCCCGCCGGCGCTCCGGGCCCGGTCCCCGACGGTCCACCGCACGTCCTGGTGAGCCTGTCGACCAACGGATTCCCCGGACAGCGCCGCACCCTCCGCCGGATCATCGCCGCGCTCGGCGCACTACCCGTACGCGCGACGGTGACCACGGGCGAGGTCTTCGAGCCGGGTACGTTCACAGCGCCGGCGAACGTCGAGGTGGTGGGCTACGCCGATCACCTCACGTTCCTGCCCGGTTGCTCGCTCGTCATCGGCCACGGCGGCCACTCGACGACGGTCCGTGCGCTCGCGCACGACGTGCCCCTCGTCCTTCTCCCCTCCAATCCGATGACGGACCAGCCGATCCTCGCGCGGACGGTGGCCGCCTCCGGTGCGGGCCTGGCCCTCCGCCGGTCGGCGTCGACCCGCGCGATCCGCGATGCCGTCGAGTCCGTCCTCGGCGAGCCGCGCCATCGCGCTGCGGCCGCGGCGCTCGGCCGCGAGATCCGTGCTCGCAACGGCGCCGCCGAGGCAGTGGAACGGATCGCCGCTATTGCGACGACCAACGGTTCGGACCGCGGAGGAAGCACCCGCGCCGGCCGCTGAGACCGCGATCGTCGCCACGACCCCGTCGAACAGGTGCAGCGGGTTGCGGATCTACAGCGGCGCGGAGCCGCGGACGTGCTCGAAGACGAGCGAGGTGTTGGTTCCCGCGACCTCGTCGCGCGCGCTGAGGTACTCGACGAGACGGCGCAGGTCGTCGGTGTCGACCGCGGCGACGTGCAGGAGGTAGTCGTCGCCGCCGGCGAGGAAGTAGGCGTCGATCACCGGCGGCAGGTCGATCACCGATTCCACGAACTGCCGGATCCGGTGCCGCGCGGTGGAGCGCAGGGTCACCGCGATCATCGCGCGGAGCGGCCGGCCCACGGCGGCGGGATCGACATCGGCGAAGAAGCCGCGGATCACCCCCGCGTCGATCAGGCGGCGCACGCGGGTGTGCACGGTCGACGGTGCGAGCCCCACCTCCTCGGCCAGCGCCGCGTTGGAGACCCTCCCGTCGCGCTGCAGGGCGAGGAGGATGCGCCGGTCGGCGTCATCGAGCAGGGGGCGACGATCGTTCGACGACGGGGCGCGATATGCCGACTTGCCGAAAGATACTTCACTCATCGTTAGATTCTACAGAATCTTCTACCAATCCCTTGATCACTTCTCGACGCTTCTTCAGACTATGTGACACAAGCCACCCCGCCTGACAGGAGCACACGATGCGCGTCGGAATCCCCACCGAGATCAAGAACAACGAGTACCGCGTGGCCATCACGCCCGGTGGCGTCGCCGAGCTCGCGCGGCGCGGCCACGAGGTGCTGATCGAGGACGGGGCGGGCCTCGGCTCCGCGATCGGCAACGAGGACTTCGTCGCGGCGGGCGCGCGCATCGTTCCCACGGCGGACGACGTCTGGGGCGAGGCCGACCTGCTGCTCAAGGTCAAGGAGCCGATCGAGGCCGAGTACGGCCGCATGCGCGCCGATCAGACGATCTTCACCTACCTGCACCTGGCGGCGTCCCGTCCGTGCACCGACGCGCTGCTCGCATCGAGGACCACCTCCATCGCCTATGAGACCGTGCAGCTTGAGGACGGCTCGCTCCCCCTGCTTGCGCCGATGTCCGAGGTCGCCGGCCGCCTGGCCCCGCAGGTCGGCAGCTACCACCTCATGCGCTCCAAGGGCGGCCGCGGCGTGCTCATGGGCGGCGTCCCCGGCACCGCGCCCGCAAAGGTCACGGTGATCGGCGGCGGTGTCTCCGGCATCAACGCGGCGCAGATCGCCGCCGGTATGGGTGCCGACGTCACCGTCTTCGACCTCGACGTGCGCAAGATGCGCGCCGTGAACGCGCAGTTCGGCGGCCGGGTGCACACCAGCTACTCGACGTCGCTCGCACTCGAGGAGGCCGTGGTCGAGTCGGACCTGGTGATCGGCGCCGTGCTGATCCCCGGTGCTGCAGCCCCGAAGCTCGTCTCCACCGAGCTCGTGCACCGCATGCGGCCCGGCGCCGTGCTGGTGGACATCGCGATCGACCAGGGCGGCTGCTTCGCCGATTCCCGGCCCACCACGCACGACGACCCGACCTTCACCGTGGGCGAGACCGTCTTCTACTGCGTCGCGAACATGCCCGGCGCGGTGCCCCGCACGTCCACCTTCGCGCTGACCGGCGCGACGCTGCCCTACGTCCTGCGCATCGCCGACAAGGGCTGGCGGACGGCGTGCACCGAGGACCCCGCCCTCGCCGCCGGCCTGTCCACCCACGACGGCGTGCTGCTCAACGCGAGCGTCGGTGCGGCTCTCGACATCCCGTCGAAGGAGCCGCAGGGCGTGCTGGCCTGAGGCTCACCACTCGCCCGCGTCGAGGTACTGGGCGAGGTTGGCCATGCGCCGCTGCACCGCGGCCACCTCGCGCACGCACTGCTCGAGGAGGCCGCGGTCCAGGGAGGGCATCCGGCGGATCGACAGCACGTCGCCCGGGGTGCGCCCCGCGGCCATCTGCTCCACCTGATGCTCCATCCGGATCCGCTCGAGAATCGAGAAGGCCTCGAGCAGCACCTCGGCCGAATCGTCCGGCAGAACGGGCGAATCCGCGCCGGCCGCGAGCCGGTTGCGGGTCTGCAGCTTCGTGGAGCCTCGGCTCAGCGCCGCCCACCGGGCGATGTTGACCACCGGCACCAGGGCGTGCGCCTTGATGTCGAAGGTTCCACCCCGCAACGAGATCACATCGCGCACCGACCGCAGCCTCGCCTTGGCCGTGAGCGCCTCCCGCAACATCAGAATGAAGGCCCGCGGATGCTCCGAGAGATGCTGATAGACACCGGCCACCGGCTGCAGAGTCAGGTCGCCCCAGACGGGGCGGCCGTCCACGAGCAGCGACGCCATCATCATGGCGTTGTTCGACAGTGGGGCCTCGATCCACTCGCCGGCGGCGTACAGCCACTCGGCCTCGGTACGGCAGAACCGGGGCTGCGCGGCGACGGCACCGTTGGTGTCCGACGGGATGCCGCACTCCTCCAGGCGACCGTGTACCGCGGCCGCCAGCGCGAGCGCGGCGGACCGTCGGACCTCGATCTCCTCCGGCGTGGCGCCGGGCATGTCCCGCAGAATGATCGCGCTGTCCACATCGGAACTCGGGACGACCTCGCGGCGGGAGACGCTGCCGAGCGAGAGCCAGGTGAAGTCGCCCTCGCGCAGTTCCGGGTGCACGGGCAGTTCGAGCTCGATGCAGCGGCGGACCATCGCCTCGATCGCGACGGCGGCGACGCCGGAGATGTGCCGGACCGGCGCCTGCTGTCCCAGCAGCACCGGGAAGATCTCCCTGATCGTGGCGCCGATCTCCGGCAGCTCCGCCGCGGCCGCTCGTTCGATCCTGCGCTGCAGCGCGAAAGTGGACGTGGTGGGGACGGTGAGGAAGTCCACGTCCTGGACGACCCCCATGACGGCGGCGTGCTCGTCGAGCACGGCCATGTAGTGCAGCTTGCGGTCGAGCATCTCGATGAGCACATCGGACGAGAGGGCCGTCTCCGGGACCGCGGCGAGCGGCGCCGTCATCACCGTCGCGACGGGCTCGGTCACCGGCCGCCCCGCCGAGATCACCCGCGCGCGCAGGTCGTGATCGGTGACGATGCCCAGCGGCTCGCGCGAGGTGTTCTCGACCACGATGTAGCCGGACCTGGCCGCGGTCATCGTGGTCGCGGCCTCCTGAATGGTCACGGTGGGCGGGCACGTGACCGGTGCCCGCCGCACGATCTCCCCGGCCGTGCGCTCGCGGACCTCATCGGCCGCGAGCGGAGTGACCGGGCGCGCGAGCTCGGTCGCGAGGAAGGCGGCCCCGGCGGGTGTGGAGAACATGTCCGCCACCGCCCAGGCCGGCAGGCGGAGCAGGGTCACGTCGGAGAGCGCCACCGCCCGCGGGCCGCCCTTGGCGCCCACGAGGATGACCACGTAACCGAAGACGCCGCCCGGGCCGACCACCTCGTCGACGTCCCCCGGCTCGGTCGCGGCCCGCGCCGGAAAGTTCCACACGCCCACCCGGCCGGCGAGCACCACGTAGGCATGATCGGGCGAAGCGGACAAACCGTCCAGAATCGTTGCGCCCTCGGGGAACTCGCTGATCGACGATTCAGCCACGAGACGTGCACGAACGTCGTCGGGAAGGCCGTCGAAGGGCGCGTGACCGGACAGGAAGGCGAACAGCTCTCCCAGGTCCGAGAAGTCCGTCATGGCCCTATGTTTACACGTCCCCGTCGATCGACATCTCGAAGTCATCTCTCGGTAACGCATCCGCGGAACCGTTGCGAGGTCTACATTCATCCCGCGCACACTCCTACGCGCAACGAAACGTTGAGGAGAAAGACTCATCCATGACGCAACCCGTCGATAAGTTCGCGGCCGAGCAGGAGGGCTACAAGCAGACCCTCGGCCGCCGACATGTACAGATGATCGCCATCGGCGGTGCCATCGGCACCGGCCTGTTCCTGGGATCCGCCAGCCGCCTCAACAGCACGGGGCCGGCGCTTCTGTTCAGCTACGCCTTCGTCGGCGTGATCGCCTTCTTCCTGATGCGCGCCCTCGGCGAGCTGGTGCTCTACCGCCAGAGTTCAGGCGCCTTCGTCTCCTACGCCCGCGAGTTCTTCGGCGAGGCGGCCGCCTACGCCGCCGGATGGCTCTACTGGATCTTCTGGGCGCTCACCGGCGTCGCCGAGCTCTCCGCCGTGGCGGTGTACGTCCGGAAGTGGTGGGACCTGCCCAACTGGGTCTCGGTGATCATCGCGCTCGGCGTGGTCCTGGTGATCAACCTCCTCTCGGCCCGCGCCTTCGGCGAGTTCGAGTTCTGGGCGTCGGTGCTCAAGGTGGCCGCGATCGTCGTCTTCCTCGTCGTCGGCATCGTCATCGTGGTCGGCCAGATCACCGTCGGCACGGGCGATCTGGCCCACAAGGCCGGTATCTCCAACCTCTGGTCGAACCCGGGCGGGTTCTGGCCGCACAGCGAGACCTTCGGCTGGATAGCGCCGATCGTCGTGATGTCGGGCGTCGTCTTCGCCTACGCCGCCATCGAGATGGTCGGCATCGCCGCGGGCGAGATGCAGAACCCGCAGCGCGAGGTGCCCAAGGCCGTGAACTCGGTGATCCTCCGGATCGGCGTCTTCTACTGCGGCTCGATCTTCCTCCTCGTCTGCATCCTGCCCACCAGCCAGTACGGCACCCGCAACGCCGACGGCGATCTCGAATCGCCCTTCGTCACGGTCTTCGAGCGCATGGGCATCAGCTGGATGGCGACGCTGATCAACGGCGTCCTCATCGTCGCCGCCATGAGCTCGCTCAACGCCGGCCTGTACACCACGGGCCGCATGCTGCGCAGCCTCGCCGCCAGCCGCGAGGCACCGTCGATGTTCATGAAGATGAGCAAGTCGGGCGTCCCGGCGACCGGCATCATCGTCACGTCGATCTTCTACGTGCTCGGCGCCGTGCTCAACGCCGTCGTGCCCAGCAACGCCTTCGACATCGCCCTCGAGGCATCGGCGATCGCGGTCGTCGGCGTCTGGAGCATGATCTTCCTGTGCCACATCCGCTACCGGAGGCTCTCCGACGCGGGAATCGTCACCAAGAGCCCGTTCCGGGCCCCGCTCGCGCCGATGATGAGCTACGTCGGACTGGTCTTCCTGGCGCTCGTCCTCGTCGGCATGGCCTACTCGGGCTACAAGTCCGACGGCGGCTTCTGGGACAAGACGAACCTCATCGTCGTCGTCCTCGGCATCCCGGCCTTCATCGTCATCCTCGTGGTCGGCTGGATCGCGGTGAAGCCCAAGGTCATCGAGCACACGGGCGGCGACCTCGCCCCCACCTGGTCGCTGGACGACGCGAAGAAGTAACGCGCACACGCTCGCGAACACCCGCCGGTTCCGCCGGCGGGTGTTCCACGTTCACCGGCGATTCATCCGTCGCCGCTACGGTGCGGGCCATGTCCCTGCACTCTCGTCCCCTCGCCCGCCTCGCCGCACTGGCCGTGGCCCTCGTCGCGCTGGGCGGCGGCGCCCTGACGTCCCCGGTCCAGGCGGCACCGTCGGGAACCGTCGACCTGCAGTCGCACCGGGGCGGCAGGGGCGAGCACACGGAGGAGTCCCTGTACGGCTTCGCCCGCTCGATCGAGCTCGGGGTCACCACGCTCGAACTGGACATCGTGCTGACGAAGGACGACGTCCCGCTGATCTGGCACGACCCGACGGTGCAGGCCGACAAGTGCGCCGACACCGCGCCCGCGACTCCCGGGGACAGGCAGTTCCCCTACGTGGGCAAGACGATCCACGACCTCACGTACGCCCAGGTGCAGACGCTGGTGTGCGCGAAGAAGCTGGCGAAGTTCCCCGCGGCGAAGGTGGTCGAGGGCAACCGGATCGCTACGCTGCCGCAACTCTTCGACCTCGCTGCGCAGTACCGGGGCAATACCGTGCGGTTCAACATCGAGACCAAGATCGAGGCCGAGGACCGGTCGAAGTCTGCGGAGCCCGCCGCGTTCGTGACGCAGATCCTCGGCGCGGCGCGTCGCGCCGGCGTGCTGGACCGGATCGAGATCCAGAGCTTCGACTGGCGCTCGCTGCCGCTCGTGCGGGCCCAGGCGCCGACGGTGCCGCTGGTCGCGCTCTACGACGCGACCACCTGGAAGAGGGGCTCGGCCTGGCTCGGGCCGGTCACCTTCGAGCAGTTCGACGGTGACGTCGTCCGCGCCGCGAAGGCCGCGGGCTTCGACGTGCTCTCCCCCGACTACTCGCTCTCCGACCCGACGACGGTGCGCGCCGCGCACGCGGCGGGCCTGAAGGTGATCCCGTGGACCGTCAACGAGGACAAGGACATGCGCGCGCAGCTCGCCCTCGGCGTCGACGGCATCATCACCGACTACCCCACCCGCCTGCGCGGCGTGCTGGCGACCGAGGGCAGGCCGCTGCCACCGTCGTTCACGAAATGATCCGGCGCGGCTCAGTCCCGTGGGGCCGGCGCCGATTCCGCGAGGAACTCGGCGAGTTCGGCGGCGACGGCATCCGGACGGTCCAGCATGGACAGGACGTAACAGTCATCCAGTTCCACGAGGCGACCGCGAGGCAACAGCTCGGCGAGTCGACGCCCGTGCTCACGCGGCATCACCGACCCCTCAGTCGACCATAGGACCAGCGCGGGTCCCGTGAAGTCGCGCAACGCCTCGGTGCGCCGGGTGAGATCCGCTGGATCGTACGGCGCGCGGGCGTGTCCAAGCAGGTCCCGGCGGATCAGCGGGTCAGTGATCGCGGGCCCGGTCCACGCGCGCATCGTCGCGTCGGGGATGTGCCGCGCCATGTGTCCGAACAGCAGGGGCAGGCGCCGAACGGCCCCTATTCTCATCGCGCGCAGCCCGACGCCGAAGCCGGGGAGTCGCGCGGCCAGCGCAGCGACCTTGCCAGGGAGGCCGGGCGGAAAGTTGTCGAAGGCGGTGCTCGGAAGGATCACCAGACGCCCGATGCGCTCGTCGCGGCCGAGCGAGGTCAGGAGCAGGCCTCCGCCCCAATCGCTGTGCACGAGAGTGACATCACGCAGATCGAGGGCGTCGAGGACATCGGCGATGAGATGCGCGATCCCCTGGTTCGACAGATCGGCGCCCCGGTCGAGTGGGATCGGGTGCGCGCCGAGCGGCAGGTCGGGCAGGACGTATCGATACCCCGACGGCAGAAGCGGCAGGACGTCATCCCACACCGTGTGATCCATCAGCAGGCCGTGCAGCAGCACCACCGGCGGACCGTCGCCGATCTCCTCGTAGTGGACCCGGCCTGCGGGCACTCGAACCTCCGGCATCGTGGATCACCTCCCATTAGAGCATTCACTCTAGAACGCTTGCTCTAGAATGTAGGGCGTGATGATCGACCGGTCAATACCCACGCGCGAACGCCTCATCGTCGCCATGGGAGAACTGTTGCGGCGCCAGGGATACGGGGCCACCTCCGTCAAGCAGCTCACCGAGACCGCAGGCGCCACCATGGGCTCGCTGTACCACCATTTCCCCGGCGGGAAGCCCCAGGTGGCCGCAGCGGCACTGCGCTCCTCCGGTGAGGCGTACATCGCCCTGCTCCCCGCGCTCCTCGACGGTGCGCCGGACGTCGCGGACGCGATCCCGGGCGCTTTCGCGTTGGCGGCCGAGCACATCGCCGAGGCGGGATGGATCACGATGTGCCCCGTCGGCACGGTGGCCGGGGAGGTCGCAGATTCCGAGCCCGAGGTGGCGTCCGCGGCCGCGGAGGTCTTTACGGACTGGATCGCCCGCGGCACCGTGTATTTCGCCGCGCGTGGTCTCGCCGAGGACGCGGCACGGGAACTGACGCTGGCGGTGCTGAGCTCCCTCGAGGGCGCGTTCATCCTCGCCCGGTCGTTGCGCAGCCCGGACCCCCTGCTCGCGGCGGGAGCCGCACTGCGCGAGCACGTACGACGGAGCGTCGCCACCCCCCGTACCGACTAGCCGCGCTCAGCCCAGCCAGTTCCGGACCGGGGCGGGGACGCCGCGCTTGCCGCGGTGCGGACCGAGGACGGCGCCGCCGAAGGGCTGCGAGAGCAGGTCCCGCGCGACGCGGTTCACGTCGGCCGCCGAGACCTTGTCGATCGCGGCGAGGGTGCGGGTCACGGTGCGCTGGTTCTGGTAGTTGATCTCGCTGCGGCCGATCCGGTGCATGCGGGACTGCGCGTCCTCCAGGCCGAGCACGAGCCCACCACGGAGCGAACCCTTCGCGCGGGCCAGCTCCTCAGCGGTCAGGCCGTCGTCCCGGACGTCCTCGAGGACCTTGCGCGCCACCGTCGCCACCTCGCCCAGGCGCTCGGGCGAGCACCCGGCGTAGATCGAGAACAGCCCGGTGTCGGCGTAGGTGTCCACGGCGGAATAGACGGTGTAGGCCAGGCCGCGCTGTTCCCGGATCTCCTGGAACAGGCGGGAACTCAGGCCGCCGCCGACGGCGGTGTTGAGCACCGACAGCGCCCAGCGGTCCGGGTGGAACCGCCCGTAGGCACGGGTCCCCGCGACGAGGTGCGACTGCTCCCCGTCCCGGCTGACGACCTCCAACGACGGTGCGCCCGGCCGGCGGCGGATCCCCGTCCGCACCGGAGCCGATTCGGCGGCACCGTCGAGCCTGCCCTCGAAGGCCTTCCGCGCCAGCTTGACCACCTGCGCGTGCGTGACATTGCCGGCGACGGCGAGCACCATCCGCTCGGGCGTGTAGCGCCGGCGGTGGAAGCCGCGCAGGCGCGCGGCGGTCATCGCCGAGACCGACTCCTCGGTGCCGAGAACCGGGCGGGCCAGCGGGTGATCGCCCAGGAGCGCCGCGGTCGCGGCCTCGTTGACCAGATCCTCGGGATCGTCGTCGCGCATCGCGAGTTCCTCGAGCACGACCTCGCGTTCGACCTCGACGTCCGCCGGCCGGCACAGACCGCCCAGGACGACATCGGTCACGACGTCGACGGCGAGGTCCAGGTCGGTGTCGAGCACGTGCGCGTAGTAGCAGGTGTGCTCCTTGGACGTGAAGGCGTTGATCTCGCCGCCCACGGCGTCCACCTCGGCGGCCAGCGACGCCGCGTCCCGATGCGGGGTCGCCTTGAACAGCAGGTGCTCGAGGAAGTGCGCCGAGCCGGCGGAGGCCGGGTGCTCGTCGCGCGAGCCGACCGCGACCCACAGGCCGACGGCGGCGGACCGGGAACCGGGAACCGTCTCCGTGACCACCCGCAGGCCACCGGGGAGCACGCTACGACGAACGGGGGCACCCGATCCGGATACCCCCGTCCGCGCAGCCCGTGATGTCAGGCTGCTCAGTTCCTACTCCTCGCCCGCGGGAGCGGCGGCGGTGGCGACCGCCTCCTCGGCCTTCTCCTCCACGACGGGGATCAGGCTGATCTTGCCGCGCTCGTCGATATCGGCGATCTCGACCTGCAGCTTGCTACCGACGTTCACCACGTCCTCGACCTTGTTCACGCGCTTGCCGTTGCCCAGCTTGCTGATGTGGACCAGGCCGTCGCGGCCGGGGACCAGGGAGACGAAGGCGCCGAACGCCGTGGTCTTGACCACGGTGCCCAGGAAGCGCTCGCCCACCTTCGGCAGCTGCGGGTTGGCGATGGCGTTGATCCGGTCGATCGCCGCCTGCGCCGACGGGCCGTCGGCCGCACCGACGAAGACGGTGCCGTCGTCCTCGATCGAGATGTTGGCGCCGGTCTCCTCGGTGATCGAGTTGATCGTCTTGCCCTTGGGTCCGATGACCTCGCCGATCTTGTCCACGGGCACCTTGATCGTGGTGATCCGCGGAGCGTACGGGCTCATCTCGTCCGGGGTGTCGATCGCCTCGGCCATGACCTCGAGGATCGTGGTGCGGGCGTCCTTCGCCTGCCCCAGCGCGCCGGCCAGAACCTGCGACGGGATGCCGTCGAGCTTGGTGTCCAGCTGCAGGGCGGTGACGAAGTCGGCGGTACCGGCGACCTTGAAGTCCATGTCGCCGAAGGCGTCCTCGGCGCCGAGGATGTCGGTCAGGGCCACGTAGCGGGCCTGACCGTCGACCTCGTCGGAGACCAGGCCCATGGCGATGCCCGCCACGGGGGCCTTCAATGGCACGCCGGCGTTGAGCAGCGACAGCGTCGACGCGCAGACCGAGCCCATCGAGGTGGAGCCGTTCGAGCTCAGGGCCTCGGAGACCTGGCGGATGGCGTAGGGGAACTCCTCCACCGAGGGCAGGACCGGCACGAGGGCGCGCTCGGCGAGCGCGCCGTGGCCGATCTCGCGACGCTTCGGCGAGCCGACGCGGCCGGTCTCACCGGTCGAGTACGGCGGGAAGTTGTAGTGGTGCATGTAGCGCTTGCTGGTCTCGGGTCCCAGCGAGTCGATCTGCTGCGCCATCTTCACCATGTCCAGCGTGGTGACGCCCAGGATCTGGGTCTCGCCGCGCTCGAACAGCGCGCTGCCGTGGGCGCGCGGGATCACGCCGATCTCGGCGCTGAGCGAGCGGATGTCGGTGATGCCACGGCCGTCGATGCGGAAGTGGTCGGTGAGGATGCGCTGGCGCACGAGCTTCTTGGTCAGCGAGCGGAAGGCCGCGCCGATCTCGCCCTCGCGGCCCTCGAACTGCGGGCCAACGGCCTCGAGCACCTCGGCCTTGACCACGTCGGTGGCGTTGTCGCGCTCCTGCTTGCCGGCGATCGACAGCGCATCGTTCAGCTTCGCGGCGCCCGCGGCCTCGACGGCGGCGAAGACGTCGTCCTGGTAGGCCGGGAACAGCGGGAACTCGCCGGTCGGCTTCGCGGCACCGGCGGCCAGCTGCTTCTGCGCCTCGCAGAGCACGGCGATGAAGGGCTTGGCGGCCTCGAGGCCCTCGGCCACGACGGCCTCGGTCGGCGCGGTGGCGCCGCCCGCGATGAGCTCGATGACGTTCTCGGTGGCCTCGGCCTCGACCATCATGATCGCGACATCGGCGTCCTTGCCGGAGCCCGAGACGATGCGGCCGGCGACGACCATGTCGAAGACGGCGCGCTCGAGCTGCTCGACGGTCGGGAAGGCGACCCACTGGGAGTCGATGAGGGCGACGCGCACACCGCCGACGGGGCCGGAGAAGGGCAGGCCGGCGATCTGGGTCGACGCCGAGGCGGCGTTGATCGCGACCACGTCGTACAGATCCTTGGGATCGAGCGACATGACGGTCACGACGACCTGGATCTCGTTGCGCAGGCCGTCGACGAAGGACGGACGCAGCGGCCGGTCGATCAGGCGGCAGGTGAGGATCGCGTCGGTGGACGGACGGCCCTCACGACGGAAGAACGAGCCGGGGATGCGGCCCGCGGCGTACATGCGCTCCTCGACGTCGACGGTCAGCGGGAAGAAGTCGAAGTGCTCCTTCGGGTGCTTGCTGTGCGACGTGGCCGAGAGCAGCATCGTCTCGTCGTCGAGGTACGCGGCGACGGAGCCGGCGGCCTGCTGCGCGAACCGGCCGGTCTCGAACCGGATGGTGCGGGTGCCGAAGGAACCGTTGTCGATGACGGCGACGGCTTCGGTGATGTCGTCGTCGAAGTCGATCTGGGTGTTGTCTGACATGTTCTGGGGAAGAAACCTTTCCTCGCGCGGACCGTCCCCACCTGGCGGCGCGCATGGTGCGCACGGCCGGAGTCGTTCGACATGGCGGCGGGGCGCCGGGGGCGCGGTCATCGATCGAAGCCGCCGGACCCGCTCGCCCCTGGTGGGCGAGGTTTCCGGCAACCACTACCGAGGACCACCCCGCGGGGAGTGACACCAGGACGGCGCACCCGCAGAGGTCGTGGCCGGATCTACCGGCACCGACGTCGGACGGACCTGCGACAAGGTTATCATCGGGGGTCGTTTCCACGTGAGTCGCACACGCCGTGCCCCGTACACATCGAGGAGGATTCGCCGTGTCGCTGATGAGCCGTGGACGCGCTCAGGAGGTGACCGCGGCGTGGATCGCCCGGATGACGCTGGTCGCGGCGATCGTCTCCCTCCTGAGCGCCGTCATCCGTGGTGACCGCGTGCTCCCCTTCGCGGTCGATCTGCTGAGCATCGTCGGTATCCCCGCCCACCCGAGCCTGCTGCTGGTCGCGGCGCTGACCGTGCTCAGCGGAGCACTTCGGCGACGGCTGCGCGCCGCGCACACGGTGGCCGTGATCATGATGTCGCTCCAGGTGCTCGTGAACCTGGCGATGGTCGCGATCATCACGCTGGAGCCGCTCGATCCCGCCGAGACCCGCCATCTTCCGTCCTATCTCGAGACCTACGCCGCGGTGCGCTACTCGCTCCCCGGCGCGGCGTTCACAGCCGCCATCAGCGCGGCCTGCCTGGCTCTGGTGGTACTCGCCCGGCCACGCTTCCCCGCGCGGCTCGCCCGCGGGTCCCGGCGCGCCGCGGTCGGCGTGCTGGTGGGCGGCTTCATCGGCGTCTACCTGGTCGTGGTGGCGCTGGCCTCCACTTTCCCCGGCCGTGGCCCGAGCCGGTTGAACGGCACCGTCGAGATCCTGGTCTGGTCGTTCCGGTCGACCTTCGGCGTCGCGGTGCCCCGCCGGCTCGACCTGGCGCTCAACGGGCACAGCGGCCCCGTCTGGATCTACTCCCTGGCCGGCGTGCTCTCGGCCTCGGTCCTGATCCTCGCGCTCATGGCGTTCTGGCGCGCCGGGCGCGGCGACGAGCTGATGACCGAGCCGGAGGAGCTCGAGGTCCGGCGGCTGCTCCTCGAATACGGCGAGGACGACTCGCTGGGCTATTTCGCGACCCGCCGGGACAAGGCCGTGATCTCGTCCCCGGACCGGAGGGCGGTCGTGACCTGTCGCGCCGTCGGGCCGGTGTCGATGGCGAGCGCCGACCCGATCGGCCACCGCGACTCCTGGCCGGCGGCGGTCGCCGCGTGGATCGAGGACTGCCGTTCGCACAGCCTCTACCCCGCCGTCCTCGCGGCGAGCGCCGACGGCGCGAACGTCTACAAGGACGCGGGCCTGCGCACGCTCACGATCGGCGACGAGGCGATCATCCACGTCGACGGTTTCACCCTCAAGGGCCGGGACATGCGCGCCGTGCGGCAGGCCGTGACGCGGGTGAGCGCCGCCGGGTACAGCCTGCGGGTGCGGCGCCACTCGGAACTCTCGGCCGCCGAACTGGCGGAGGTCGCGGAACTGGCGGAGAAGTGGCGCGGGGAGGAGACCGAGCGCGGATTCTCCATGGCCCTCAACCGGATCGGCGATCCCGTGGACGGCCGCTGCGTGCTGGTCTCCGCCCACGACGCGGAGGGCACCGTCCGCGGCCTCCTGAGCTTCGTCCCGTGGGGCACGCGTGGACTCTCGCTCGACCTGATGCGGCGCGACCGGGACGCGGAGAACGGCCTCAACGAGTACATGGTCGCCACGCTGATCGAACGGTGCGGCGAGCTCGGGATCCGCCGGATCTCCCTGAACTTCGCGGTCTTCCGCTCCGTCTTCTCCGAGGCCGACCGGGTGGGCGCCGGGCCCGTCACCCGCATGGTGGACTCGGTCCTCAGTCTCGCGTCGAGGTTCTACCAGCTGGAATCGCTGTACCGATCCAACGACAAGTACCGCCCCGAGTGGGTGCCCCGCATCCTCTGCTACGACCCCTCGCTCACCGCGGTCCGCGCCGGCATCGCCGTGGGCACCGCGGAGGGCTTCCTGCCGCAGATCGGCCCGAAGTTCCTGGCGGGGCCGTCGATCCCCGATGAGTTCCCCAGGGAACCGGAGTTCGTGGACCGCCTGCTCGCGGAGGAGGAGCGCCTCCTGCGCCGGGAGGCTCCGCCGGTGCGACTGTCCGAACAGCAACGGGTCCGGCGGCGCAAGCTGCAGGCCCTCGAAGCGGCCGGGATGCCCGGCTACCCCCCGTCCGTCCCGCGCACGACCTCGCTCGCGGCGGTCCGGAAGCAGTTCGAGGACTCCGGCGACGCCCCCGGCACCGTCGTCTCCGTCACCGGCCGGGTGCGGGCGGTGCGCGACTACGGCGGCGTGACCTTCGTGGACCTGCACGAGGACGGCACGCACCTGCAGGTGATCGCCGAGCGCTCCCGCACCCCCGAGGAGGCGCGGGCACTGTGGCGCACATCCATCGACATGGGCGATCTCGTCTCCGTGACGGGCGAGCCGATCCGCTCCCGCACGGGCGAGCCGTCGATCCTGCTGACGTCGTGGGCGATGGCGGGCAAGTGCCTCTCCCCCGTCCCGAAGGTGCGGGTGCGGCTGGGCGAGGAGACCCGCGCGCGCAACCGCCCGCTGGAGCTGATCACCGACGACGGTGCCGTCGACCTGCTGTACCGGCGCTCGCGGGCGGTCGCGGCGATGCGGTCGGTCTTCGTCGAGCGCGGGTACACCGAGGTCGAGACGCCGATGCTGCAGTCCGTGCACGGCGGCGCCGCGGCCCGGCCGTTCACGACGCACATCAACGCCTACGACATGGGCCTGTACCTGCGGATCGCGCCGGAGCTGTACCTCAAGCGGCTGGCGGTCGGCGGCATGGGCCGGATCTTCGAGCTGAACCGCAACTTCCGCAACGAGGGCGCCGACGCCACCCACAACCCCGAATTCACCTCGCTCGAGGCCTACGAGGCGTACGGCGACTACACGACGATGCGGACGCTCACCCGCGAGGTGATCCTCGCCGTGGCCGTCGCCGTCAACGGCCGGCCGGTGGCCGTGCGGCCCGACGGGGCCGGCGGCACCCGAGAGGTCGACCTCACCGCCGAGTGGCCGGTCGTCACCGTGCACGCAGCGGTTTCGCGCGCGACGGGCGTGGAACTGACCTCCGCGTCGACCTTCGACGTGGTGGCCGCCGTGTGCGCACGTCACCACGTCGCGATACCGCGCGGAGCGAGCGCGGGCAAGCTCGTGATGGAACTGTACGAGGCGCTGGTCGAGAAGCAGACCGAGTTCCCCACGTTCTACTGCGACTTCCCGATCGAGGTCTCACCGCTGGCGCGCAAGCACCGCGACGATCCCCGGCTCACCGAGCAGTGGGACCTGGTGGGCTTCGGCGCCGAACTCGGCACGGCGTACACCGAGCTCACGGATCCGATCGATCAACGCGAGCGGCTCACGACGCAGTCCATGGCCGCCGCGGCGGGCGATCCGGAGGCGATGGAGCTCGACGAGTCCTTCCTCGACGCGCTCTCGTACGCGATGCCGCCGACCGGCGGCCTCGGCATCGGCGTGGACCGCGTCGTCATGCTGCTGGCCGGCGTGAACATCCGTGCCACCCTGGCCTTCCCGTTCGTCAAGCCCCAGGACCGCTGACCTCGACCCGGGCGTCGGCCCCGGGCGTCGGCCCCGGGCGTCGGCCCTGGGGCGCGGTCAAGACGATCTCGAAGCGATCTCGGACGCCGCGGCGTTGTCGGCGCCCGGAACGCGCAATAGCGTTCCGGGAATGACGAAAGTACTGATCACGGGCTGTTCCTCCGGTTACGGTCTGGCGACCGCGCGGAGGTTCCTCGACGCGGGCTGGGAGGTCGTCGCGACGATGCGAAGGCCGCAGTCCGATGTCTTGCCGCCCTCGGATCGGCTGACCGTTCTCCCGCTGGACGTGACCGACGCGGACAGCATCGCGGCTGCGGTCGACGCGAGCGGAAGGATCGACGTCCTCGTCAACAACGCGGGGATCGGGTCCATCGGAGCGTTCGAAGCGACCCCCATGGAGCTCACGCGAGAATTGTTCGACACCAATACTTTCGGCGTCATGGCGATGACCCGGGCCGTCGTGCCGCAGATGCGCTCGCGCGGCGGCGGGGTGATCGTCAACGTCACCTCCAGCGTCACCCTGGCGGACATGCCGCTGGCCGCCGTGTACACCGCGAGCAAGGCCGCGATCGAGGGCTTCTCCGGGTCACTCGCCCTGGAGCTGGGCTTCTTCGGCGTGCGGGTCAAGCTCGTCGAGCCCGGATACGGTCCGTCGACGGCCTTCACCCGGAACGGTGCCGCCCGGATGGCGGGGCTGATCCCCGAGGACTACCTGCCGTTCGCGTCGCCGATTCTGGATGCCTTCGCCCAGCCCGGTGCTGTCACCACGCCCGACGACGTCGCCGATGTCGTGTACCGCGCCGCGACGGACACCTCGGAGCGGCTCAGGTATCCGGCCGGCCCTGACGCTGTCGCGCTGGCGGACACGGACTGAGCGACCTGCGCGCTACCGTCAGCGGCATGGGTGACGTGGAACCGCTGGAGGAACTGATGTCGCTCCTTCGTCCCGAGGCCGTGCTCGCCAAGATCATCACCGGGGCCGGGCCGTGGAGCATTCGCAAGCCGCGTTACGGCGACCCCGCCTTCTGCCTGCTGTTGGAGGGCTCGTGCGTGCTGGAGGTCGACGGGCTCGACCCCGTCGAGGTCCGCCGCGGCGACTTCCTGCTACTACCGCAGACACCGGAGTTCACCATGCGCAGCGCTCCCGACCTGGCCCCGATCTTCACGCCCCTCCAGCACTCCCGTGCGACCCACCACGGTTGTCCGACGGATCCGGTCACCATGCGCATGCTCGGCGGCTACTTCCGCTTCGACCCGGCCAGCGCCGCTCTGCTGGTCGCGCTCCTTCCGTCGATGGTCCTGGTCCGGAGCGCGCAGCCCGGAGCCCCCCGACTACGGCGGATCGTCGAACTGATTGCGGAGCAGGTGGAGGTCGACGGGCCGGGCCGCGACATGATCCTCCGGCATCTCGTCGAGGTGCTGATGATCGAGGCGATGCGGGTCCCCGCCACGTCCGATTGGGGCCTGCGGGACCGCGGATTGATCGCCGGGCTGGCGGACCCGGTGGTCGCCCCCGCGCTGCGGGCGATGCATCGTGACATCGCGGAGAGCTGGTCCGTTGGGCGGCTCGCCGACACGGCGTCGGTCTCGCGCGCGGTGTTCGCCGAGAGATTCCGTCGGACCGTGGGGATACCGCCCATGCGGTACCTCCTGGAGTGGCGGGTCGCCGTGGCCAAGGAGTCGCTGCGGACCGAACGACCGGGGGTCGCTCAGCTGGCCCACCGCCTCGGGTACCGGTCCGCGACGGCGTTCACCACCGCGTTCACCCGAGTCGTAGGGTGCTCGCCGGCCGAATACGCTGTGGATCCCGCGGATTCTCGCCGTGAGCGGGTTGCCGTGGGTGTCGTCACCGGGTGAGGTCACCGAGGCCACGGTGGCGGCGGTCTCGGCATCCCGCGCGCCCCATGGCGTCTTCGCCACCACCGCGAGCGGCACCGCCTGCCCTTCGACCGGGCGGTCGTGCTGACCTACGCATAGCGGTATCCGGGGCGCTGCTCAGGATGTCGGGTTCTGCGCGGTCAGAGGTGCGCGACGACACTCGTACCTGCTCCAGACCCGACATCCTGAGCTGAGCGGCGACGACCGCGTGGCCGGCGCACCGTCGAACCCGGAAACGGCGAACCGCCCGCCCCTGGCGACCAGGGACGGGCGGTTCGGTGAGAGCTCTTAGCGACGCAGGCCGAGGCGCTCGATGAGCGAACGGTAGCGGTTGATGTCGACCGAGGCGACGTACTTCAGCAGGCGGCGACGACGGCCGACCAGCAGCAGCAGACCGCGACGGCTGTGGTGATCGTGCTTGTGCTTCTTGAGGTGCTCGGTGAGGTCGACGATGCGCTTGGTCAGCATGGCGACCTGCGCCTCGGGGGAACCGGTGTCGGTCTCGTGCAGGCCGTACTCGGCCAGGATCGACTTCTTCTGCTCAGTGGTGAGCGACATGGATTGCTCCTTGTTTCAGTATCGCGTCGTCAGAATTCCGTACCGCCGCCGCGAACTGCAGCAGGCACGAGTGGCCACATTACCAGGGATCAGGGGATTCCCAGAATCGCGCGGGTCTTGTCCACGTCGCCGCCCATCGCGGTGAGCAGCGCCTCCACCGACTCGAACCGCTCCATGCCGCGCACGCGGTCCACGAAGTCCACGGCCACGTGCTGGCCGTACAGATCGGCGGAGGTGTCCAGAACGAAGGCCTCGACGGTGCGGGTGCGCCCCGAGAAGGTCGGGTTGCTGCCGACGGACACGGCCGCGGGATAGCGCTCCCCCGGCGTGACCTGCCCGACCACGGGACCGGCCCCGAGCACCGTGAACCACGCGGCGTAGACGCCGTCGGCGGGGATCGCCGCGAACATGGGCGGCGCCACGTTCGCGGTGGGGAATCCGAGTTCGCGCCCGCGGCCGTCGCCGCGCACGACGACGCCCTCGACGCGGTGCGGGCGGCCCAGGGCCTCGGCGGCGGCCTTCACATCGCCCGCGTCCACACAGGACCGGATGTAGGTCGAGGAGTAGGTGACCGTGTGCTCGGTGAGCAGCGGCACCGAGTCGACGGAGAAACCGAACTTGTGGCCGAGCTGCTCGAGCATCTCGACATTGCCGAGCGCACGGTAGCCGAACGTGAAGTTGTCGCCGACGACGACCGCGGCGGCGTGCAGCCGCTCGACCAGCGCCGAGTGCACGAAGTCCTCGGCGGGTTGCGCCATCACGTTCGCGGTGAAGGGCATGACGCAGAAGACGTCGATGCCGAGTTCCTCCGCGAGCTCGGCCCGCCGCGTCAGCGTCGTCAGCTGCGGCGGATGCGACCCGGGGCGCACCACCTCGGCGGGATGCGGATCGAACGTCATCAGGACGGCCGGGAGCCCACGCCGGTGGGCCTCCGCGGTCGCACGTGCGATCAATTGGGCGTGACCACGGTGTACACCGTCGAACACGCCGATCGTCACCACACAGCGTCCCCAGTCCGCGGGAACGTCATCGAGCCCTCGCCAGCGAAGCACGCACTCACCCTATCGGACGGCCTATGGTGGGTGCGTGACTAAGCCTCCCCTGCCCGATTCGCCGCGCCCCGTCGGCGAGCTGTCCGCGGTCACGCAGGACTACCTCAAGCAGATCTGGACCGCCCAGGAATGGTCGGATGTGAAGGTCACCACGAAGTCGCTCGCGGACGCGCTCGGCGTCTCGGCGTCCACCGCCTCCGAGGCCATCCGCAAGCTCGCCGACCAGGGGCTGGTCGACCACGAGAAGTACGGGGCGGTGACTCTCACGGACGACGGCCGCACCGCCGCGACGGCGATGGTCCGCCGGCACCGGCTCCTGGAGACCTTCCTCGTCTCCGAGCTGGGCTACGGCTGGGACGAGGTGCACGACGAGGCGGAGGTACTCGAGCACGCCGTCTCCGAGCGTTTCCTCGCGCGTCTCGACGAGCGGCTCGGCTACCCGGATCGCGACCCGCACGGCGATCCCATCCCCCAGCCCGACGGCACCGTCCCCACGCCCGAGGCCTGCCTGCTGTCCGAACTCGAGGCCGGGCAGTCCGGCACCGTCGCCCGGATCTCCGATTCGGACTCCGAGATGCTGCGCTACTTCCAGGAGGTCGGCATCGCCCCCGACGCACGGATCGCCGTGGTGGAGTTGCGCAAGTTCCTCGGGACCATCGCCGTCACCGTCGACGACGGTGCCCCCCTCGACCTGGGAGACGTCGCAGCGCAGGCCATTTGGGTCAGGAGCTGACGGCCGGGCCCCGACTCAAAAGGGTGGGGGTTTGAGCGGAGCACTCTCGTCGTAGGCCTGGCCGGCGGCTTCGGCTGCGGCGCGTTCCTCCGCCCGCTGTCGTGCGTGGGCTTCGGCGGCTTTCCGTTCGTGGCGCTGCCGGCGCAGCAACCTCCTCAGTCTTGGGCGCACCCCACAGGCATGCCGCCGTTGAGCTCGATCCAGTACCAATCGCCGCCGGCGCATGCATGAAATGCATGACAATCACTCCGCCGCAACAGCTTTCGACACGTCATGAGTCGACCACCCTGCGAATCCCGCCGAAAACATTGACCTCCGACCTGATCGTCACGTAATCTCCGTCACAGTGATAGATCGATCTACCACGTGAAGTCCGAGGAGTCCCCCGCCCATGAGATCCACCCCTCGCCGCGCGTACCTCGCAGTGATTGCGGTACTCGCCACCCTCTTGACGTCCTGCGGTTTGACGTCGGGCCCCACCGCGACGGCGCTCACCATCTACACGCCGCGCACCAAAGACATCCAGAAGAACGTCCTCGCCGCGTTCGAGAAGGCGAAGCCCGAGTACAAGGGCCGGGTCCGGATTCTGAGCCTCGGCGCGGCGGAGGCCCTGCAGCGCGTCCGCGCCGAAGCCAGGCGCCCCCAGGCCGACATCTGGTGGGGCGGCACGAGCCAGCAGTTCGAGCAGGCCACGAAGAACGGCCTCCTGGCTCCCGCCGCGCGCACCGTCGTCGACGCCGTCCCCGCGCAGTACCGCGGCACCGGCGACGCGTGGCTCGCCGAAATGCGCATGGCCGAGGTGCTCTTCTACAACCACGCGATGATCACGCCCGAACAGGCCCCCAAGGACTGGCCCGACGTGATCGCGCCGCAGTGGCGGGACAAGATCCTCATCCGCGACGTCGCGCCGTCGGGCACGATGCGCAGCATCTACTCGGCGATGATCTGGCAGACCTACGCGACCACGCACAGCCCCGACCAGGGCTACGACTACCTGCGCGCGCTCGACCGCAACACCAAGGACTACGTCGCGAGCCCCAGCGACCTCTACCTACGCGTCCGGCGCCAGGAGGCACCGCTGAGTCTGTGGAACCTGCAGGACGTCCTCATCCAGCGCGCGAAGGGAGCCCCGTTCACGCCGGTCATGCCGGCCTCCGGCGCGCCCATCCTGCTCGACGGTGTCGCCAAGCTCAAGGACGCGCCCCACGGCGGGGCCGCCGACGACTTCCTCCAGTTCCTGCTCAGTCCGGGGCAGCAGCAGGCCCTGGCCGACAAGTTCTTCCAACTCCCGACGGTGCCCCTGCCGAAGGAACCGGCCTGGCTCGCCGAGATCGGGTTGCGCGAGCTGCCCGTCGACTGGCCCGCGGTGAACCAGCACGAGAAGACCTGGCTCAACTACTGGGCCCAGAACATCAAGGGTCGCGGCTGACCTCCCCGGCACCCGCCTTCGACCGCCCCGCTTCCACCTCACCACCCCGGAGTAACCAGTGATCCCCATCGTTCTCGACAAGCTCACGAAGGTCTACGGACCCACGACCAACATCACCATGGACACCACCATCGCCGCGGGCGAGCTGTTCACGCTGCTCGGCCCGTCGGGCTGCGGCAAGTCCACTCTCCTGCGGATGATCGCCGGCTTCGTCAAGCCGACCGACGGCCGCATCCTCTTCGGCGACCGCGACGTCACGTACGCGGCGCCGAACGTCCGCGACACCGGCATGGTGTTCCAGAACTACGCGCTGTTCCCGCACATGACCGTCGCCGAGAACACCGCGTACGGGCTCAAGGCACGCAAGGTGCCGAAGCAGGACCGGGAGCCGCGGATCGCCAAGGCCCTCGAGCAGGTCGGCCTGACGGGCTACGGGGATCGCCGCATCGACCAGATGTCGGGCGGCCAGCAGCAGCGCGTGGCGCTCGCCCGCGCCATCGTCATCGAGCCCTCGGTGCTCCTGCTCGACGAGCCCCTGTCCAACCTCGACGCCAAGCTGCGCGAGGAGACCCGTGCCGAGATCCGCCGCGTGCAGACCGACGCCCGGATCACCGCCGTGTACGTGACCCACGACCAGGCCGAAGCCATGGCGATGAGCGACCGGATCGCGGTGCTCGACGCCGGGCGCGTCCACCAGATCGGCTCACCGCACGAGGTGTACCACCGGCCCGCGACGGAGTTCGTCGCGCGCTTCATCGGACGCAGCAACGTCGTCACGGCGACGGTGACCGAGGTGGGCACCGACACCGTCGGGCTGCGGTTCCCGCACGGCACCACGACGACGGCACCGCGCCCCTCCTTCGATCTGAAGGCCGGGGACGAGACCTCGGTCTCGCTGCGGCCCGAGACCCTCGGCTTCGTGGAGGAAGACCGCGGGCTGTACTCCGGCGCGGTCACCGAGGTCGAATTCACCGGCGCCAGCTGCCGGTTCGTGGTGCGGACACCGGACGCGAGCAGCATCGAGATCACCGCCGCCTACCACCCCGGCAATCCCACGGTCGGCGACACCGTCTCCCTCGGGCTCACCTCCGGCACGGCGTGGGCGGTGCAGAAATGAGCAGGAGCATGATGTCGCGCATGCCGGGCAGTTCCAGCGACCGGTTCGTCTACGTCCTGGCCGCCCCGGTCATCGCGATCCTCGCCTTCTTCGTCGTCATGCCCATGACCTACACCGCCGTGACCAGTGCTCACGGGGACGGCGCCGCCAAGAACTACGGCACCTTCCTCGGCGGCGCGTCCGGTAGCGCGCTGTTCCTGTCCGTGATCATCTCCGTCGGCTCGGTGCTCGGCGCCGGCCTGATCGGGACCGGTCTCGCGGTGCTGCTCAACCGGTTCGACTTCCCCGGGCGCCGCGTCCTCGAGACGGTGGCCATCCTCCCGATGGCCCTGCCACCGCTGATCGGCGCGGTCTCCTTCGTCCTCCTCTACAGCCATACCGGCATCGTCCCCCGGGCCCTCGCCGCCTGGTTCGGCGCCGATCCGTCGACGGTGTCCGTCACCGGCATCTCGGGCGTCCTCCTGGTGCACGTGCTCACCATGTACCCCTTCTTCTACCTGCCGGTCTCGGCGGGCCTCGCGGGGATGGACTCGTCCTTGGAGTCGGCCGCGCAGAACCTCGGCGCGACCCGGGGCCGGGTGTGGCGCACCGTCATCCTCCCGATGCTCACGCCCGCCCTGGTGTCCGGCGCGCTGCTCACCTTCATGATCTCCATGGCCTCTTTCACCGCACCCCAGCTCTACAACGTGCAGACCCTGACCATGCAGATCGTGACCACCAAGACGGTGGGCAACCAGGAGCTCGCCGCCGCTCAGGCCACCGTGCTGGCCGTGGTGTCGATCCTGTTCCTCATCGGCATGAAGTGGTACCAGGGCCGCCGGGTGCACCGCAGCCTGTCCAAGGGCGTGCAGCGCGATCGCGCCCGCAGCCAGGGACCCGTCCGCTGGCTCGCGGGCGCGGGCTCGGCGCTCCTGACGGTCTTCCTGATGGCGCCCGTCGCGGTGATCGTCCTGGTCTCGTTCTCCGCGGACAACAGCTGGACGAACCAGATCGTTCCGCCGTCGTACACGCTGAGCAACTACGGCACCCTGTTCACCGACCCCGGCAGCCTGCTGCCGATCTCGGTCAGCGTGCAGATGAGCGTCGTCGCCACCGCGGCCGCGGTGCTCGTGGGTGTCGCGGGCTCGTACGTGGTGGCGCGCTGGCGCGGGCCCGGCAAGAGCGCCGTGGACCTGATGGTGATGCTCCCGTGGGCCGTACCGGGCACCGTCATCGGCGTGAACCTGGTCAACGCCTTCAACGAGCCCCAGCCGTCCAACCTCGGCCTGACCCTCGTCGGTGTGCTGTGGATCCTGCCCGTCGCGTACTTCGTGCGCTTCGTCCCGCTGGTCTTCCGCTCGACGAACGCCGCGCTCGAGACCGTGGACCCGTCCCTCGAGGAGGCGGCCCGGAACCTGGGCGCGGGCCCGCTGCGGGTGCTCCGCACGGTGACGGTGCCGTTGATCGCCAAGGGCATCATCGCCGGGGCGCTGCTCGCCTTCGTCGACGGCGTCGGCGAGTACGTGGCGTCGGTCGTGATCTACCCGGCCGCGTACCCGCCGCTGTCGGTGGAGATCTTCAACCGCATCTACTCGTCGGAGTTCGGCACCGCCGCCGCCTACGGCAGCCTGCAGATCGCGCTGATCCTCGTCGTCCTCGTGGTGAACAACCTCCTCGCCCGGGACCGGACGTCCTCGCGCGAGAACGTCGCCGTCGCCACGGCCACGTAGGCGGCGCGAACCGACCCGCCCGCAGTCCCACGAAAAGGAGAATGAGCACCGTGAGTGAACGGTTCACCGCCGGACGCGTCCCCGAGACCGGGATGGAGCACCTGTTCGACACCACCTCGCAATGGCAGGCGTGGCTCGATGTGGAAGCGCAGCTCGCCCTCGCGCAGGCCGAACTCGGCATGATCCCGCCGGAGGCCGGCCGCGCCATCGCCGCGGCGTGCCACGTCGACGACCTCGACCCCGAGCGCGTCCGGCGGGAGATGCGGCGCACGAGCCACCCGTTCATGCCCCTCGTGGTCGAGTTGAGCCGGGCCGTGGGCGATCCGCACGGCGGCTGGGTGCACTGGGGCGCGACGTCGCAGAACATCACCCAGACCGGAGACGTCGCGCTGCTCGTCCGGGCGCACGACCTGCTCACGCAGCGGTTGCGCGGCATCGTCCGGGCGCTCGGCGATCTCGCCGAGCGCACCGCCGACACCCCGATGGCCGGGCGTACCCACGGACAGCACGCGGTCCCGATCACGTTCGGCCTCAAGGCCGCCGGCTGGTGCGATCAGTTCCTCCGCGCCGTCGAGCGGATGGACCAGCTGCGGCCCCGGCTCGCCGTCTCACTCCTCGGCGGTGCGGCGGGGAGTTCGGCGGGCTTCGGCACGCACGCAACCGCGCTGCAGGCGGACGTCGCCGCGCGGCTCGGACTCACCGCGATGCCGGTCCCGTCCCGTGCGATCAACGATCACATCGCCGAGTTCGCCACGGTGCTGGGCCTCGTCGCGGTCGTCGCCGGGCAGTTCGGCTCCGAGATCTACCAGCTGATGAAGACGGAGTACGGCGAGGCGGAGGAGCCGATGCCCGCCGGCACCGTCGGCAGCTCGACGATGCCGCACAAGCGCAATCCGCAACTGTGCCAGGACGTGATCGGCATCTCCTCGGAGGTCCGGGCGCTCGTCCCGCTCGCCCTCGAGGCGGCGATCAGTGAACACGAGGCCGACAACCGGCCGTCGCTCGTCTTCGACACCGTGGCGCGGGCCTGCTCGCTCACGGCGGAATCACTGGTCCGGGTGGATGTCATCGCCACCGGCCTGGAGATCCACGCCGACCGGATGCGGGCGAACCTCGCGATCTCGGGCGGCCTGATCATGTCCGAGGCGATCATGCTCGCGCTGGGCGAAACGATCGGCCGGCAGAACGCGCACGACGTGGTCTACGGCGCCGCGCAGAGGGCCGCGCAGGACCCCCGGACCTCGTTCGCGGCGCTGCTGGCCGCCGACCCGCGGGTCTCCGAGAACCTCTCCCCCGCCGAGATCGACGCGCTGCTCGAACCGGGCCGGTACGTGGGCAATTCCCCCGAGGTGGCCCGCGCCCAGGCGAAGCGGGTGAGGGAGGCGATGCGAGAATAGGCCCATGGGCGGAAGCCGGGTGACCCTCGTCGACGTGGCCGCGCGGGCCGGGGTGTCCCGCGCGACCGCCTCGCTCGTGCTACGCGGCACCGGCCGCGTCTCCCAAGCCACCCGGGACCGCGTGCACGCCGCCATGGAGGAGCTGGGGTACGTCTACAACCGCAGCGCCGCGGCCCTGCGCTCGCCCGAGAGCAACGTCGTCAGTGCCCTGGTGACCAGCGTCGCGAATCCCTTCTTCGCCGAGGTCCTGATCGGGCTCGAGGAAGAACTGAGCCGCGCGGGCTACGTGACGACGATCGCGAACACGCTCAACGACGTGGTCCGGCAGACCGAGCTCGTCCGGTTCCTGCAGGAGACCCCCGTCGCCGGGGTGGTCGTGGTCCCGGCGTTCGACACCCCCACGGACGCCTTCGACTCCCTCGTCGCCCGGGGGCTCCCGCTGGTGAATCTGTCCCGCGCCACCAGCGGGGCCGCGCTGAACAGCTACATCGGGACCGACGACGTCGCGGGCGGCCGGCTCGCGGCCGAGCACCTCATCGCCGCGCACGGTTGCCGCACCCTCGTCTACCTCGGCGGCCGGCCCGACGCCATCGCCCGGATCGACCGCGTGAAGGGCGCGCGCGCCGCCGCCGCGGACCACGGCCTCGCCGACCCCGTCACCGAGATCCACGCCCCCACCACGGCCCGCGGTGGCTACGCCGCAGGCCGGGACCTGATCGCCGCGGGCCCGCTCCCCGACGGCGTGCTCTGCCACAGCGACACCGTCGCCATGGGCCTGTACCGGGCGCTCCACGACGCCGGCCTGGGGTCGGACGTCCGTGTGGTCGGCTTCGACGACATCGATGCGGCCGAGCTGTTCGAGCCGCCGCTCACCTCCTTGTCCGGGCCGCCGGCCGAGGTGGGCCGCCGAGCCGGGCGCGCCATGCTCGCGGCGATAGCGGGGCGGCCCTTCGACGAAGCCCCCGTCATCGTGCCGGAGATCGTCGTCCGCAGGTCCTGCGGCTGCTGACGCGCAGCAGCCCCCGCGGCTGACCAGCCACTACAGGTGCTTGAGCGCCTCGCGCCGCGACAGTCCGCTGAGCCGGTCCTCGTGCTCGGCGACGTACGCCCGCACCCAGTCCGGATCGGTCTTGCCGTGTTCGCGCAGCGCCCAGCCGATCGCCTTGCGCAGGAAGAACTCCGACGATGCCAGGGCCGGCTCGATCACATCCTCGAGGAGCTGCGCGTCCAGCCGGTCCTTTCGGCCCAGCTGGGAGATGATCGCCAGCCGCCGCAACCACAGGTTCTCGCCGCGGCTCC
Organism: Tsukamurella sp. II2bb; assembly: GCF_057815145.1. Lineage (NCBI taxonomy): Bacteria > Bacillati > Actinomycetota > Actinomycetes > Mycobacteriales > Tsukamurellaceae > Tsukamurella > Tsukamurella sp. II2bb. Next base: position 59,614 of record NZ_JBYPZI010000008.1, on the reverse strand, counting down.
AGGCGCGGACGACCTCGGCCGTGTCCGCGGGACGGGCGTCGTGCAGATCGGCGATGTGCCGGGCGATCTCGTCGACGTGGTCCCACCACGCGCCGGTCACGGCGATGTGCTCGTGGAGCGGCAGCAGCGCTGGGTCTCCCCGGCCCAGCCGGTAGCGGAGGAGGTTCTGGGCCGCGTACCGCTCCTCCCGGAACTGCGCGTCGTCCCACAGCGCGAGCACGGCGGCGCGCAGCTCGTCGAGGTCGGCGGGCGGGTGCTCGCGGCGCACGGCGGCGGTGATGCTGCGCACAGCGGGCGAGGGCACGCCCAGGAAGGGCATCGCGGATTTCATGTACGTCTGCATGGTCGGTGCCCGCCCCGGATCCGCCTCCGCGCGCAGCCGGGCCCGGATCCCGTCGACCAGTTCCGTCATCGTGCTCCCCCGCTGTTCGCGCCGCGCCAGCGCAGCGGCGCCTCCTCGTACTCCTCGGCGATGTGCGCCGCCATCCCGACGGTGCGTCCGTATTGGAACAGCACCTCGGTGGCGTGTGCGGGCAGCCCCAGGGTATGCGCGACCGCCGCGCCCGCGAGGTCGATGTTCACGGCGCGCCCCACCCGGTCCACGAGCGCCTGCACCGCGCGCAGGACGGGCGCGTCCGGCCGATCGGCGCGGACGAGGTCCAGCACGACGGTGGCGCGCGGATCGTCCCCCGCGTAGACGAGGTGCCCGAAGCCCGGGAGGTGCCCGCTCCGCGACGCGTCGGCGATCGCGCGGTCGGCGTCGCCGCCGTCGAGCACGCGGCCCAGCAGGTCGTAGGCGGCCGCGGGCGCCCCGCCGTGCAGCGGCCCGGCGAGTGCGCCGTAGCCCGCGAGCAGCGCATCGTAGAGGCCCGCCCGAGCCGACGCCGCGACGCGCGCGGCCGTCGTCGACGCGGCGAGACCGTTGTCGATCAGGGAGGTGGAGAGCGCGTCGACCCAGGGATGCTCCAACCGGACCTCCGGCACCAGTCCGGCCAGCACCGGCAGCAACCCGAGGGCTCGCTCGGCGGTGTGGGACCGGTCCGCCCGCACCGGATCCTGCGCCGCGAGCAGCGCGACGGCCAGCGGGATCCGGCGTTCGAGCGACACCGCCCGCGCGGCGTCGAGGTCCACGGCGGGCGGGGGCACGGCATCGTCGGCCTCGAGGACGAAGCGGGCGGCCGCAGCGAAGTCCATCGTGGAGCAGACCTCGGCGATGGGGCGCCCGCGCAGGTACAGCGCGTCGCCCTGCAGGACCGAGACCCGCGTGGTCACCGCCCGGAACCGCAGGAGCCGCTCGGCCTCGCGCCGGCCGTCGTGCTTCGCGGCGGCCAGCGAGTCCACCTGTGTGCGGTCGAACAGCGACTCCGCCTGCCCCGGCATCCGCCGCGAGTGCAGCACGCCGCGGCTGACGTAGGAGTACAACGTGCCGCGTTTGACTCCGAGACGTTCGGCGGCCTCGGACGTCGTGATCCACCTGTCCACGAGCTTGATTCAATCAACATTGCGGGTGTTGATCAAGATCGCTCACACTCGTGCCATGACCACACCGCTCATCGCCCCGGCGGGGCTCAAGAACGTCATCGTGACCGACACCGAACTCGGCGATGTCCGGGGCGAGGAGGGCTTCTTCCACTACCGCGGCCACGACGCGGCGCGGCTCGCCGCCGAGGTCACCTTCGAGGACGCCTGGCACCTCGTGCTCTTCGGCTCGCTCCCCCGGCCCGACGGTGCCTTCCGCCGCCGGGTGGGCGCGCTCCGGGCGCTCGACGGACGCACCGTCGACCTGCTGCGCGCGAGCGTCGCTCCCGGGACCGAGCCGATGCACGCGCTGCGCGTCGCGCTCGCCGCACTCGGCCTCGGCGAGCAGCCGCTGATGGACCTGCCCGAGGAGGAGCGGACCGCGGCGGCGCTGCGGTACGCCGCCGTGACGCCCACGATCCTGGCGGCGGCGCACCGTCTGGCCCGGGGCGAGGAGCCCGTGGAGCCGGACCCGGACGCCGGCCACGCCGCCGACTACCTCCGGATGGCCACGGGCAGCGTCGATCCCGGCGACGCCGCCGCGCTGCAGACCTATCTCGTGGCGACGATCGACCACGGCTTCAACGCCTCCACGTTCGCGGGCCGGGTGATCGCCTCCACCGGCTCCGACATGGCGTCCTGTCTGCTCGGCGCGCTCGGGGCCTTCCTCGGCCCGCTGCACGGCGGCGCGCCGAGCCGGGCCCTGGCGGCGCTCGACGAGATCGGCGACCCCGCGAACACCCGGGAGTGGGTGCGCGGCAAGATCGCCCGCGACGAGAAGATCATGGGCTTCGGGCACGCGGTGTACCGCACGCACGACCCGCGGTCGGAGCTGCTCAAGGAGGTGGCACGGCGGTACGACTCCCCGCTGGTCCGCCAGGCGCTGCAGGTGGAGACCGAGATCGAAACTGCCATCAACGAACTCAAGCCGGGACGGCGACTGTACGCGAACGTCGAGTACTACGCGGGCGTGCTCATGACGGAGGTGGGCCTCCCGCCGGCGATGTTCACACCCACCTTCGGCGTCGCGCGGGTGGTCGGCTGGACGGCGAACGTGCTGGAACAGGTGCGACAGGGCAAGATCATCCGCCCGTCGGCGCGATACACGGGATCTACCCCAAAATTCAGATGAAGGATAGGAGTGCTCTCACGAACACGGGCTCGCAAGAGAGCTCACGGACAGACGAGCCACTGTCTAATCGTTTCTACGTTCGGTAGACATCGATTAAACGCTCACACTCATCAACGATGTATTCTGGAACGATATCAAAACGCGTCGGGTTCAACTGCATCACATGTTCATTCTCGATATGGAACGCTTCGTTCACAATCTTCTTGAACGGATTCTGGCCGTCCGTTTTCACCGCATCGAGATCCGAAAAGACTCGGAATATTTGAATCTTGTCATAACTAGACGCCGCGGCATCAAACCTGGCGATCAACTCCCCATCCGTTCTAAGGAGCGCCACCAGCCCGTCGTAGTCTAGATCGGGTATATCATTCCAGACTTCCCTCATCCCCTGCGCAAAATCCTCGCGCGTCATGAGAACCAAATCTCCGTCGGCCCCCTTCTTCATCGGCACCTCGCGCAAATGCAAGATGTTTGACAGAACCTGATATGGCGCACCGTAGTCACCTCTAATTTCCAGCTTCCTGCGTAGATGTATTGTTTTCAGAAGCGTATCGCTCGAGTTCTGTATATTCTCGTCACACACCTGCTCGAAACTCGTTATGTCAGAAGCGTCAATCTCTCGTTCCGAGAGTACACCGCGGGCGGTACGCAAGAAGTATGCACGGGTCATTTCACCCAGTATCCGCTTAAGCGGCCCACTTACCAAGATATCGATAATCGGCTCAATATCATGAGTCAAGAACAGAGTCGTAAGGGATCGCATACTCGACTCGGCGCGAAAGAGTTTATCTAGTATCGCAAATTTCTTTGCTTTGTCGAAGCTGGATACCGGGTCGTCCAAAATCACCAGATCCGGCTTCACCTGTAGAGCGTGGTGCATGAACAGAATCAACGCAAAGGCGTTTCGCTCTCCATAACTAAGATGGCGCGCCGCCGACTCAAGGTGGCCGTCAGAATCCAAGTGCTCTACAATCATTCGGTAAGAGTCGCCGTTCTGGACAATTCGAACGCGATATCTATAGCCAGCGGCAGTCAAGAAGCTATTTATCGATTCTTGGTTTTCGGCGACCAGCCTTTCCACCATTTTGCGTTGCCTTCCAATTGCAGACGCGATGTCCGCGACGGCACCCGCAACCGCGTCGATCTTCATGTTAAGTGACTCAACAATCTTGACCGTTACCTCAGAGCTAAAGAAAGGAATATACTGCATGTCAATTCGTAGACTCTCAAGCTTGTCACGAATATTACCGCCGTCTCGCATCGTAAAGAAGGACACGTCCCTAATTGCAACAAGCTTCCCCAATAGCGTCTCACACTGAGAGCTTAGACCCGCCATGTACTGGCTCTGCTCTACGGTCAGTTCACCGATTGTTGCCGTTATTTCCAGCACGCTTTCTCGAGCCGTATCTTCGAGGTAGACACCTAGCCGGTCGATTACGCCTCGTACCAACTCGAAATTCTTGATTGACGCCGAATCGAACTCGCGAGAGACGGCGTCAACTACGAAACGATTGAGTCCAGGTTCAGCACAAAAGGGGCATCAATCCGATAGATCGTAGAATTTTCTTCCCTTCGACTGCCAATAGACCCACTCGGCAGACTCGGAGCTTTCGAGGTACTCGCTATACGCTTTCAGTTCAGAAGGGAGATCTCGCAATTTGCGACCTGTTACAATCCCCTTTGCGCCTTTACCGCTACGCGAAATTCCGCCAGCTTTCGTTACCCTAAACGAATCGCGCAATTCAATAAGCGCCGCAATCACTTGACTGAGCGATTCATCGCTCAGGAAGGCCTCTTTCAGAGATTCTAGGTGCCGTTCTATCTCGAGCAATCCCGCTTGATACTCAGGCGTGTTTATGAACACTTCGAAACTGTTACGTAAGACTTCATCTTCCCTGAATGCGAAGCCAGAAACATAGTCTTCATTGAAGACAAGGACCGAGTGTATCCCGTCAGCCCCAGTTACACTGGGTTCCAACTCTGAGCCCTCCGCGATCAGTCTGAACGGTTTCAGTGCTGACAGGTCCTCCGATGCCGCACACAGTCTCAGCGCAGCTACGAGGGTACTCTTCCCGGTACCATTCGGACCGTACTTTATGTTTAGAGAGTTTGCCTGAATCCATACCTGCCCAAAATCAATATTATTGCAACGCGCCAGCTCAATTCGAAAGCCCGAAGGATCTTCCTCGTTGCCATACTCGGCGGATTCACTGGACATAGACTCTCCCCGGATTGCAATCTACTAACGCGGTTTCGACATGTCAGAAACTTGAACAGTAGCCGACGATCAGCCCCGCGAAACCAGCTTATCCTCATTGCAATCCCCAAGTACCGAGTACAGCAAACATTGCTGATCGCCGACAGATTCGGCAGAATGCGCTGAGCGGCTCAGGCGGACGGGCGCACCACGAAGACGGAGCTCGCGCGCTTGCCGCTCTCCTGCAGCAGGGCGAAGGCGCGACCGTCCGGGGTGACCGCGGCGTACACGCCCGGGATGCCGACCGGGTCGAGCCACCGGCCCAGCGCGAGGTCCACGGCCTGCTCCTCGGTGACCTCGCGGGTGGCGAAGCCCGTGGCGATCGCCTCGTCGATGCCGTACGACAAGCGCGGGGTCTCGAAGAGGTCGTCGAGGGTGATCGCGTGGTCGAGCCCGTACGGCCCGACGCGGGTGCGGCGCAACGCCGTCAGATGCCCGCCCGTCCCGAGCGCCGCGCCGAGATCGCGGGCCAGGGCACGGACGTACGTACCGGAGGAGCACTCGACGGTGACGTCCACATCGAGGAATTCGCCCTCGCGCCGGAAGGCGTGCGCCGCGAACTCGTCGACGGTGACCGGGCGGGATTTCAGCTGCACGTCGGCGCCCTCGCGGACCAGCTGGTGGGCGCGCTTGCCGTCGACCTTGATGGCGCTCACCGACGACGGGACCTGCTCGATCTCGCCCGTGAGCGGCACCATCGCGGCGCGGACGGCATCGTCGGAAAGCCCTGCGGCGGAGGCACCGCCCGTGACCTCGCCCTCGGCGTCGTCGGTCGAGGTGGACGCGCCCAGCCGGACGGTGGCCGTGTACGCCTTGGTCGTGAGGGCGAGGTGGCCGAGCAGCTTGGTGGCACGCTCGATGCCGATCACCAGGACGCCCGTGGCCGTCGGGTCGAGGGTGCCGGCGTGACCAACCTTGCGGGTGCCCATCGCGCGGCGGCACCGCGCGACGACGTCGTGGCTGGTCAGCCCGGCGGGCTTGTCGACGATGATCAGGCCCGCGCCGTCGGGTTCGAGAAAGCTTCGCATGGAGGTCATCTCACACCATCGCGATCGAGGTCACGATGAGGCCGTCGGTGATCCGCCACCGGCCGTCGAAGGACGCGACGGGGGCGCCGCCGTCCGTGGCCCGCCCGTCGATGAGGATCCGCGAGTGGAAGCTCCCCTCGGCGGAGTCGTCGGTGCGGGCGGCGAGGTCGAAGGTGATCTCCGCGTCCTCGAAACCCAGCCACCGGCCCGTGATCGGATTCCACGCCTTGTACGTGGCCTCCTTGGCGCAGAACAGGAGCCGGTCCCAGTGCAGGCCGTCGTCCGGGCGCGCCGCGAGCACCTCCCGCTCGGACTCGACCGAGACCGTGGGGAGCACCTTGTCCGGCAGGGCCAGGTGCGGCTCCGCATCGATCCCGACGGTGCGCACCCCCATCCGGTAGCCGACGACGGCGCCGCGGTAGCCGTCGCAGTGGGTCAGCGCGCCGACCACGTTGCGCGGCCAGTCCACGCCGCCGCCCTCGCCCTTGACGAGCACGGCCTCGCCGATCCCCAACTCGCCCAGCGCCTCCCGCGCGAGGTGACGCACCGTCGCGTACTCGGCCTGCCGCTTGGGCACTGCCCTGGCGATCTGCGCGGCCTCCCGCGGGGGCAGCGGCGCCTCGACGTCGCCGCGCGCCTCCCGCGCGACCACGCCGCGCGGCAGCATGGACTGCAGGATCACTGCTCCCCCTCCTTCGCCCGCGCCGCGCGGCCGGGCTCCCCGGGACCACCGAGCCGACCGGGCCCGGCACCGGACTCCCGCGCCGCGCGGCGCTCGGCGATCCGCTCCCGCGCGGCGACACGGCGATCGCTCAGGCGCTCCTGCGCCGCAGCGCGTTCCGCGGCGAACCGCTCCGGATCGTCCCGGTACTTCGGATCCACCTCGAAGTGGACTCCGTAGTGACCCAACGACTCCTCGGTGTACTCGGGCGCCGGCAGGATCCGGCGCAGCAGCGGCTCGGGCAGGCCGCGCTGCTGCCACTCCCGCGGATAGCCGACCGAGACCTCCTCGAAGCGCACGCCGTCGTACCAGGTGGTGCGCGGGATGTGCAGGTGCCCGTAGACGGCGGCTTCGGCGTTGTAGGTCCGGTGCCAGTCGTGGGTGGCCGTGGTGCCGCACCACAGCGCGAAATCCGGGTAGAACAGCACCTCGGTGGGCTCGCGCCGCAGCGGCCAGTGGTTCACCAGCACCGTCCGCGTGCCCGCCGGCAGGGCCGCGAGGCGGCGGCGCGTGTACTCCAGCCGCGCGCGGCACCAGGCGTCCCGGGTGGCGTAGGGCTCCGGGGAGAGCAGGAACTCGTCGGTGGCGACGACGCTCTTCTCCTTCGCGCGGGCCAGCGCCTGCAGCGTGGTGAGCCCCTCGTCGCGGAAGCTGTAGTCGTAGAGCAGGAACATCGGGACGATCGTGACCGGCCCCGCGCCGGGATCGTCGAAGACCGGGAAGGGATCCTCGGGCGTGAGCACGCCGTGGTGCCGGCAGATCTCCACCAGATGGTCGTACCGCGCCTCGCCGAAGACCTGCATCGGGTCCTTCGACGTGGTGTACAGCTCGTGATTGCCCGGCACCCAGATCACCTTCGCGAACCGCGGCGCGAGCGCGGTGAGCACCTCGTCGAGCTGGTCGGTGCGCTCGCAGACGTCGCCCGCGAGGATCAGCCAGTCCTCCGGCGACGAGGGCCGCACGAGATCGACGATGCCCTCGTTCCCCCGATGACCCACGTGCAGGTCACTGATCGCCCAGAGCTTCGCCACCCCTCCACGCTACCGGGTGCGCCATGTCGGCGTGTCCGCCGCGCGCGCTCAGTAGTCTCGGAGGAGATGACCGACCGCACCGCCATCGAGGCCCCCAGCCGACGCCGGCCCGTCCACTGGACCGACTGGGCGATGATCGCGCTCGCGATCGTCTCCCTGGTACTGATCACGTGGATGACCTTCGTGCGCCTACCGCGCGGGCTGTACATCACGGTGCTGTGGATCGACGGCGCGATCTGCCTGATCTTCTTCCTGGAGTTCCTCGCGCGCTGGCGCGCCGAGCACTGGTCGCGGCGGTTCCTCCTGCTCAACTGGTACCAGTTGCTCGGGATGGTGCCCGCCTTCGTCGTGACGATGGCGCTGCCGCACGCCTTCAAGTTCCTGCGCATCGTTCTCGTGATCGCGCGGCTCGCGAGCGCGATCGACCGTGCCTACGGCGACCGGATCACCGCCGTGGTGGTCGCCCGCGCCACCGACACCGTGGTCGACGCGGTGAAGCGGCCGATCACCGTCGCCGTCCTGGACGAGGTGGCCGAGGTGCTCAAGTCCGGCCACTACACGAAGAACATCGCCGCCGCGCTCGAGGAGAACCGCCCCGAGATGAGCGGGATGATCCAGGAGATGGTGAAGAACGACCCGCAGACCAAGGCGGTCAAGTACATCCCCTTCCACGACGAGATCATCGCGCTCATCGTGGACACCTCCTTCCGGATGGTGCTGCAGGTGCTCGCCGACCAGCGCACCGACGAGCTGGTCTCCGACATGCTGCGCGAGAACATCGACCAGATCCGGGACTCCGTGCGCCGCAAGGAGGAAGCGGTCACGCGGACCGCACCGGGCAACGCGGCCGTGACACGGGGCCCGACGCCGTAACCCACGCGTTACCGCTCGGTCACCCCCGGTGAACGCGTCCGCAGCACGATTTCCTCATCCCCGAGCCGGACGGCCGGGGCCGGAAGGACATCGACGTGACCGCACTGCAACCTACGGAGACCGGGACCGCACCGTCGACCCCGCTCCGCGACAGCGCCTCCCGCGAGACGCTCGAGGACTACACGCTGCGCTTCGCGCCACGCAGTTACCGCAAGTGGGGCCCCGCCGTGGTCGCCACCTCGGCGCTCGGCGGCATCGCCTACCTCGCCGACTTCGCTATCGGCGCCAACATCGGCATCGCCGGTGGCACCGGCAACGCACTGCTCGGCATCGCCTTCTTCGCCGTCGTCATCATGGCGACGGGCCTGCCGCTCGCGTACTACGCCGCGCGGTACAACATCGACCTCGACCTGATCACCCGCGGCAGCGGGTTCGGCTACTACGGCTCGGTGCTGACCAACGTGATCTTCGCGTCGTTCACCTTCATCTTCTTCGCCCTCGAAGGCGCGATCATGGCGCAGGGTCTCAAGCTCGGCCTCGGCATCCCCCTGCCCGTGGGCTACTTCGTCAGTTCGGTGATGGTGATCCCGCTGGTGATCTACGGCATGAACACGCTCGCCAAGCTGCAGGTCTGGACCACGCCCATCTGGCTGGTGATGATGGTCCTGCCCTTCGCCTACCTGCTGATCAGCCACCCGAGCGCGATCGGTGACTTCTTCGCCTACTCGGGCACCGACATCGTGCGCGACGGTGCGGGCACCGTCGTCTCCGCCACGCCCGCCGGGCACGGCGTGAGCCTCGCCGGCACCATGCTCGCCGCCGGCGTGTGCCTGTCGCTCATCGCGCAGATCGCCGAGCAGATCGACTACCTGCGCTTCATGCCGCCCAAGACCGCCGAGAACCGTCGGGCCTGGTGGACCGCCATGCTCACCGCCGGACCGGGCTGGGTCGTCTTCGGCGCGCTCAAGCAGGTCGTTGGCCTGTTCCTCGCCGTCTACCTGATCGGGCAGACCCTCGACAACGTCGGCGTCGCCAACGAGCCCGTGCACCAGTTCGTGGAGATCTACTCCGACTTCCTCCCCGGCTGGCTCGCCATCACCCTGGCCGTGATCCTGGTCGTGATCAGCCAGATCAAGATCAACGTGACCAACGCCTACTCGGGCTCGCTCGCCTGGACCAACAGCTTCACCCGCGTCACCAAGACCTACCCCGGTCGCCTGGTCTTCGTGGTGCTCAACGTGGCGATCGCGCTCGCGCTGATGGAGGCCGCCATGTTCAGCTTCCTCAACGGGATCCTCGGCTTCTACGCCAACTGCGGCATCGCCTGGATCGTGGCCGTCGCCAGCGACATCGCGATCAACAAGTACCTGCTGAAGATCTCGCCCAAGGACCCCGAGTTCCGCCGCGGCATGCTCTACAACGTCAACCCGGTGGGCTTCGTCTCCGTGATCGTCGCGGGCGGGCTGTCCATCGCCGCCTTCTTCGGGCTCCTCGGCTCGGGGCTGCAGCCCTACTCGCCGCTCGTGGCGCTGGTGCTCGCGCTGGTCCTGCCGCCGGTGCTGGCCCTGGCCACCCGCGGCAAGTACTACCTGCGGCGCGGCGACGACGGCATCGACCTGCCGATGTTCGACGCGGACGGCAACCCGTCGGGCGAGAAGCTGCTGTGCTGCGTGACCGGGATCGAGTTCGAGCGCCCCGACATGCTGGCCTCCGCGGTGCCCGGCCCGAACGGCGAGAAGCAGTACATCAGCTCGCTGGCCCTCTCGACCGACAAGTCGGGCGAGCACGTCCTGCCCGCGGATCCGCCGATGCGGTAGGAACCCGGCTCATTCCCCGTCGTCGGCGTTCCGCTCGCGCAGGTGCATCAGGATCTCGGCGTGGCCCTGCAGGAAGGCCCGCTCGTCGAGTTTCTTGCGGCGCATCCACCCCGTGACCTCGGCGTTGCACTTGCTCGCATTGCAGGACCGGCACGCCGGTACCACGTTCTGCTGCGTGTAGCGGCCGCCGCGGGAGATCGGCAGCACGCAGTCCTTCTGGAACGGGCCCTCTCCCCCGCAGTACGCGCACGCGCCCCACAGCCCGAGGAGCTCGTCCCACTGAGCGCCGGTCAGGTCGTTGTCGGCGGCGGCCACCCGGCGCGCGCGACGCCGGGCGATCCTGGCCTTGCGGGTCCGCGCACGCGGCGGTGTCGGCTTCGGGGGCACGGACCCACGGTACTCACGCCTCCCCCGCCACCGATTCGCGGTTCCCCCTCGGGAACCGGACGAAAGGAATACCGTCGACTCATGCCCACCTATGAATTCCGCTGCAGCAGTTGCGGACCCTTCGACGCGGTCTTCAGCATGCGCGAGGTCCCGGCCGCAACGGCGTGTCGCTGCGGCGCTCCGGCGCGTCGCGGCATCACGGCGCCCCGGCTCGGCGCCGGCACGTCCAGTGCCATGCGCCTGCTCGACGCGACCGGGGCCACCGCGGAGCGGCCCGCCGTCGTCACCGCCCCGCCCGGCCGGACCGGCGCCGCGGCACCGTCGGACCCGCGACACGCACGCCTGCCGCGGCCCTAGACCACCGAGGACCACCCACCGAAGAAAGGCCCGCTCCATGCCCGAAGTCGTCTTTCCGCTCGATTCCAGTAGGAAGTTCACCAACCAGGAGAAAGTCGGGCACAACCGGTGGCACTACGCCATCCCGCCCGCGGTCACCGTCAAGCCGGGCGACACCTTCCGCGTGCATTGCCGGGAGTGGTTCGACGGTGCCATCCACAACGACGACTCGGCCGAGGACATCCTGAACGCGCCACTGACCACGGTGCACACGCTGTCGGGCCCGATCGCCGTCGAGGGGGCCAAGCCCGGCGACCTGCTCATCGTCGACATCGTGGACGTGGGTCCGATCCCGCAGGAGGACAGCGGGCCGCTGGCCGGCCAGGGCTGGGGCTACACCGGCATCTTCGCCAAGGAGAACGGCGGCGGCTTCCTCACCGAGCAGTTCCCCGACGCCTACAAGGCGATCTGGGACTTCACCGGGCACACCGCCACCTCGCGCCACATCCCGCACGTGAGCTTCACCGGCATCGTCCACCCCGGACTGATGGGCACGGCACCGTCGAAGGATCTGCTGGCGCGATGGAACGCCCGCGAGGCGGCGCTGATCGCAACAGATCCGGACCGGGTGCCGCCGCTCGCGCTGCCTCCCGAACCGAACGACGCGATCCTCGGCTCACTCACCGGTGACGCCTTCACCGCAGCCGCCGCCGAGGCCGCCCGCACTGCTCCGCCGCGCGAGAACGGCGGCAACCAGGACATCAAGAACCTCACCCGCGGCACCCGCGTCTTCTACCCGGTCTTCGTGGACGGGGCGAACCTGTCCGTCGGCGACCTGCACTTCAGCCAGGGCGACGGCGAGATCACCTTCTGCGGCGCGATCGAGATGGGCGGCTTCATCGACCTGCACGTCGACGTCATCGCCGGCGGCATGGAGACCTACGGCGTCAGCGAGAACGCGATCTTCCTGCCCGGTGGCGACGTGGGCCCGCGGTACGAGCAGTTCCTCGCCTTCTCGGGCACGTCGGTGACCCTCGACGACGAACAGCGCTACCTGGACAGCCACCTCGCCTACCAGCGGGCGTGCCTGCACGCGATCGACTACCTCACGAAGTTCGGCTACAGCCCGGAACAGGCCTATCTGCTGCTGGGTGCGGCGCCGATCGAGGGCCGCCTGTCCGGCGTCGTGGACATCCCGAACTCCTGTGCCACGGTGTACATCCCGACGTCGATCTTCGATTTCGACGTCACGCCGGGCAAGGACGGTCCGGTGCGGATCGATCCGGGCCAGGGGGCGCCGCGCGCCGCGCGCTGATCACCGCGGGATGGGCAGGTCCGGCGGGATGGTGATGGTGCGGGGCGCGCCCGGCGGCAGCTGGATGGCTGGCGGAATGACGATGGTGGTCGGGTACGGCGGGGTGGTGGTCTGCGCCGTCGTCCCGGTCGCCGGGTAGGTCGTGGTCGGGTAGGTGGTGGTCGGATACGGCGTGTAGGGCTGTTCCGGGACCACCTGCTGCGGCGCCGCCGGCGTGGTCGTGACCGGCTTGCTCGATGCGGCGGACGAGGGGCGCGAGGAGGCCGAGGACGACGGACCGCCCAGGCCCGCCGACGGATTCACGGTGAACGAGGGCACCGATTCGGGAGCCGACGGGGAGCACGCGACCGCCCCGCCGCACGCCGCGACGACCGCGGCGACGGCGAGAGTCCTGCGCAGCACGGTCGTGTTCGTAATCACAGTGAACGGCATATGCAACATAGGACCGCATTCGGGCCCGCATTGCAAGCCGTCACGCCGGTGCGGCGCCCACCCGCTCCCACCGGCTCCCCCGGAAGCGCACGACCACCGCGAGCGCACGCAGCACCATGAACGCCGCCAGGCCCGACCAGATCCCCGCCAGGCCCCAGCCGAGGCGTACGACAGCCAGATCAGGGGCAGGAATCCGACGAGCGCGGCGGCCATCGTGGCGCTCCGCAGATAGGCGGCGTCGGACGCGCCGAGCAGCACACCGTCGAGCGCGAAGACCACCCCCGCGAGCGGGATCATCCCCACCAGGAACCACCACGGCACCGTCAGCGCGTCCAGGACGCCCGGGTCCGAGGTGAACAGGCGCGGCAACGCGCCGCCGAGCGCGGCGAGCACGGCCGCGATCGCCACGGCGAAGCCCGTCGACCAGGCGGTGACCCGGTGGCCCAGCGACCGCGCCGCGGAGCTGTTCCCGGCCCCGAGCGCGGCGCCCACCAGGGTCTGTGCGGCGATCGCCAGCGAGTCGAGGACCAGCGCCACGAAGTTCCACAGCTGCATCGCGATCTGGTGCGCGCCGACGTACTGCGCGCCCGCCCGTGCGGCCACCGCACCGGCCGAGACGAAGCACACCTGGAACGACAGACTGCGGACGATCAGGTCGCGCCCGAGCACCAGCTGCGCCCGCACCAGGGCGGGCCGCGGGCGCAGCGCCGCGGCGCCCTCCCGGCCGGCCGTGGCCGACCGGACGACGGCGCCGAGGAAGAGCAGACCGCTCAGGATCTGCCCCGCCAGATTCGCCCACGCCGAACCGACGAGCCCCAGCTCGGGGGCGCCGCCCCAGCCGAAGACGAGGACCGGGCACAGGACCGTCGACGATCCCAGGCCGACCAGGACGAAGACGAGCGGCGCCCGGGGCCGCTGCACGCCGCGGAGCCAGCCGTTGCCCGCCATCGTGACCAGGATCAGCGGGATGCCGAAGGCGGCCACCCGCAGCCAGGACTCGGCGGCCGCGGCGATCTCCTCACGGCCGGCGATCGCCCGGGTGACCGGCCCCGCGAAGCCCTGCACCAGGGCCAGCAGGACGCCGCCGACCGCGAGCGCGATCCACGTCGCCTGCACGCCCTCGACGACCGCTCCGCCCGGATCGCCCGCGCCGTACCGGCGCGCGGACCGGGACGTGGTCCCGTAGGAGAGGAAGGTGAGCTGGGTGGAGACCGTGGCGAGGATCAGCCCGCCGACGGCCAGACCCGCCAGTGCCAGGGCCCCGAGCCGGCCGATGACGGCGGTGTCCCACAGCAGGTACAGGGGCTCGGCGGCGAGTACCCCGAGGGCCGGCAGCGCCTGGCCGACGATGCGCCGACCGAGCCCGGCGGGCACGGCGGTCTCGGTCGTCTGCGAGCTCGTCATCGTCGGGCGGTCAGACCCGGGCGAGGAAGGCGGAGACCACGTCCTCGCCGGTGCCGATCGCGGAGTAGCCCGCGGCGAGACGGTGCCCACCGCCCCCGAAGGTGCGGGCCACAGCGGCGACGTCGAGATCGGTCCGGGCGCGCAGCGAGACGGACCACTCTCCGCTCTCGCTCTCCTTGAACAGCGCCGCGACCTCGCTGTCCTCCGCGGTGCGCAGCAGGTCGATGAGCGACTCCGCGGCATCCCAGCCGAGGGCGCCGCGATCGGCCGCGCGGCACAGCGCGTAGACGACGCCGCGCCCGCCGAAGGCCTCCGGCACCGCGGTCGCGCCGCTCAGCACCGCCGCGACCATCGAGAACCAGCCGCGGGGATGACTGTCGAGCAGATCGCGCGACAGCGCGCGGCCCTGCGCGCCCGCGGCCAGCAGCCGCCCGGCCATCGTGTGGCCCGTGGGCGAGGACCAGCGGAAGGATCCGGTGTCGGTGACCAGTCCCGCGTACAGGCAGTCGGCAGTGCCGGCGTCCAGGTCCACGCCGAGCTCGTCGAGGACGGCGAGCACCAGCTCCGTCGTGCAGTTCGCCGCCGGATCGATCAGGTCGACGGTGCCGAAGCCCTCGTTCGTCGCGTGGTGGTCGATGACCACGCGGACGTCAGCGGCCAGGAAGTCGTCCTCCAGCCCGGCGAGCCGCCCCGGACTCGCGCAGTCCACGGCCACCGCCACCTCGGCATCGGCGAGGGGCGCCGTGAAGCCGTCGACACCCGGAAGCCTGCCGATGCCCGACGGGAGGTCGGGCCCGGGGTGACTCACACTGACCTCCGCGCCGCGGGCCCGGAGCCCCCGGGCGAGCCCGAGGCCCGAGCCCAGGGTGTCCGCGTCGGGCCGGACGTGGCAGTAGATCGCCACCCTGCGCGCGCCGCCGAGCACCGCAGCGACGGCGGCGGCGTCGGTCACCGCGGATCCCCGGCCGATTCGTCGTCCGGATCATCGTCGTCGTGCTTGTACGGATCCTTCTCGCCCGCGGGCTTCGCGGTCGCGGCGACGGCGGCGACCCGCTCGTCCTGCTCGCGGGCCCGGGCGAGCAGCGCCTCCATGTTCGCGACCGCCGCGGGCACCCCGTCGAGCTCGAAGCGCAGCGTCGGCGTGAAGCGCACGCCCGTGCCGGCGCCGACCCTGCTCCGGAGTTGGCCGCGGGCCTTCTCCAGGCCGGCGGCAGCGGCCTCGTAGTCGGGCTCGACGTCGAGCGTCGGGCCCATGACAGTGTAGAAGACCGTCGCGTCGTGCAGGTCGTTCGTCACGCGGGTGTCCGTGACGGTCACGTAGTCGAGCCGCGGATCCTTGATGTCGTGCTCGATCGCAGTCGCGACGATGGTTCCGATCCGCTTGGCGAGCCGCGCGGCCCGTGCCGGGTCAGCCATGGTCAGTCCCTCCCTTAGACATCGAAAACGTGGAACAGCGAGCATATCCCGGAGCGCCGCGACGGTCAGTCCTCCGGCCCCCAGAGGCGCCGCCGCACGGACAACACCTCCACCTCGGGATGGCCCACGGCGGCGCGTTCGCAGTGATCGAGGACGTCGATCACGTGGCCCGCGTCCGGACCGACCACGCCGACGCCCAGAAGCGCGCGGCGGTGCAGGTCCTGGTGCCCCACCTCGGCGGCACTGACGGAGAAGCGGCGCAGCTCGGCCAGGATCGGCCGGACGACGGAACGCTTGTGCTTGAGCGAATGCACATCGCCCAGGAGCAGGTCTATCTCGATCACACCAGTGAACATTCAGTCGGGCCACCCGGCCCCGGGGATAGGCGGGCCACGGCGGCCGGTGCTTCGATCACACCGGCCGCCGCGACCCGGGAACATCTAGTCGCGCGGCTTCTCGACCAGCTCGTAGGTCTCGATCACGTCGCCGATCTTGATGTCGGAGTACGAGAGCGTCAGACCGCATTCGTAGCCCTCGCGGACCTCGGTCGCGTCGTCCTTCTCCCGCTTGAGCGAGGTGATCGTGAGGTTCTCCGCCACGACCGCCGAGTCGCGCAGCAGGCGCGCCTTCGCGTTGCGCCGCATGATGCCCGACTGGACCATGCAACCCGCGATGTTGCCCACCTTGGAGGACTTGAAGATCGCGCGGATCTCGGCCTGGCCGAGCTCCTTCTCCTCGAAGACCGGCTTGAGCATGCCCTTGAGCGCGGCCTCGACCTCGTCGATCGCCTGGTAGATCACCGAGTAGTACCGGATCTCCACGCCCTCACGGTTGGCGAGCTCGGTGGCCTTGCCCTCGGCGCGGACGTTGAAGGCGATGATGATCGCGTTCGACGCCGACGCCAGGTTGACGTTGGTCTCGGTGACGCCACCGACACCGCGGTCGATGACCCGCAGCTGCACCTCGTCGTCGATCTCGATGCCGAGGAGGGCCTCCTCGAGCGCCTCGACGGTGCCCGAGTTGTCGCCCTTGAGGATGAGGTTGAGCTGGCTGGTCTCCTTGAGCGCGGCATCCAGGTCCTCGAGCGAGACGCGCTTGCGCGAGCGGGCCGCCAGGGCGTTGCGCTTGCGCGCCGCGCGCCGGTCGGCGATCTGCCGGGCGATGCGGTCCTCGTCGACCACGAGCAGGTTGTCGCCTGCACCGGGGACCGACGTGAAGCCGATGACCTGCGCCGGACGCGACGGGGTCGCCTCCGTGATGTCGTCGCCGTTCTCGTCGACCATGCGCCGGACGCGACCGTAGGCGTCGCCCGCCACGATCGAATCGCCGACCCGGAGGGTGCCGCGCTGGATGAGCACGGTGGCCACGGGGCCACGGCCGCGGTCGAGGTGCGCCTCGATGGCCACGCCCTGCGCGTCCATGTCGGGGTTCGCCCGCAGGTCCAGCGAGGCGTCGGCCGTCAGCAGCACCGCTTCGAGCAGCGCCTCGACGTTCGTGCCCTGCTTGGCGGAGATGTCGACGAACATGGTGTCGCCGCCGTACTCCTCGGGGATCAGGCCGTACTCGGTGAGCTGGCCGCGGATCTTCTCCGGCTGCGCGCCCTCCTTGTCGATCTTGTTCACCGCCACCACGATCGGCACGTCGGCCGCCTGTGCGTGGTTGATGGCCTCCACCGTCTGCGGCATGACGCCGTCGTCGGCCGCGACCACGAGGATCGCGAGGTCGGTGGCCTTCGCACCGCGGGCACGCATGGCGGTGAACGCCTCGTGACCCGGGGTGTCGATGAAGGTGATCAGGCGCTCGTTGCCGTCGAGCTCCGTGAGCACCTGGTAGGCGCCGATGTGCTGCGTGATGCCGCCGGCCTCGCCCTCGCGGACGTTGGCCTTGCGGATCGTGTCGAGCAGTCGGGTCTTACCGTGATCGACGTGGCCCATGACGGTGACCACCGGCGGACGGTACTCGAGGTCCTCCTCGCCGCCCTCGTCCTCGCCGTAGGTGAGGTCGAAGCTGTCGAGCAGCTCGCGGTCCTCGTCCTCCGGGCTGACGACCTGGACGACGTAGTTCATCTCCTCGCCCAGCAGCACGAGGGTCTCCTCGTTCACCGACTGGGTCGCGGTGACCATCTCGCCCAGGTTGAACAGCGCCTGGACCAGCGACGCCGGGTTGGCGTCGATCTTCTCGGCGAAGTCGCTCAGCGACGCGCCCCGGGCCAGACGGATCGTCTCGCCCTGGCCGCGCGGCAACCGGACGCCACCGGCGATCGGCGCCTGCATGTTCTCGTACTCGGCGCGTTTCGCCCGCTTCGACTTGCGGCCACGACGCGGGGCGCCACCGGGACGACCGAAGGCACCCGCGGTACCGCCGGGACGGCCACGACCGCCACCGCCGCCGGGACGACCGCGGAAACCGCCCGCGGGAGCACCGGTGCCGGTACCGCCGCCGGGCCCACCGCGGTAGCCGCCGCCACCGCCGCCGGGACGCCCACCGGGCCCGCCACGGCCACCGGGACCGGGGCGGCCCTGGGCGGCCGGACGCGCCGCGCGAGCGGGCATCGCACCCGGGTTCGGGCGCGGGGGCATGCTGCCGGGAGTCGGACGCGGCCCACCGGGACCGGCCGCCGGGCGACCGCCCTGCGGACGAGGTCCGCCCTGGCCGGGCGCCGGACGGGCGCCGCCCTGCGGACGGGGACCGCCCTGGCCGGGCGCCGGACGGGCGCCGCCCTGCGGGCGCGGGCCACCGGGGCCCGGCTGCGGACGCGGCGCACGCTCGACGGGAGCCTGCGAGGAGAACGGGTTGTTGCCGACCTTCGGCGTGCGCGGGCCGGGCTTGGGGCCGGCCGGCCGCGGTGCCGGGCGTGCGGCCGGAGCCGCGGGCTTGGCCTCCGGCGCCGACGGTGCGGCGCTCGCGGCGGGCGCCGCCGGAGCAGCGGGGGGTGCGGGGGCCGGGGCCGGCTCCGGCGCGGCGGGCGCCGCGGGGCGCGGGCCGGGACGGGCCGAGGTGGCACGGGGTGCCGGTGCCGCCGGAGCAGCGGGCGCGGGGGCGCTCGATGCCGTGGGGCCGGGCTTACGGGCCGGGGCGGGGCCCGGCTTCGCGGTCTCGGACTTGGATCCGTACGACTCGCGCAGGCGTCGCGCGACGGGTGCTTCCACCGTCGACGACGCGGACTTCACGAACTCGCCCTGCTCACTGAGCCGTGCGAGAACTTCCTTGCTGGTGACACCGAGCTCTTTAGCCAACTCGTGCACACGGGCCTTGCCTGCCACTCTTCTCCTCAAATGTGAGGTCGAGGGCATCACTGGTCCCGTCGACCTCGGTTAGTTACTCCGATTGCCGTTCATCGCTGGTGCTTCACGGTGTGCTCATGTCTTCAGCTCGATTCCTTCATTTCCGAGTAGGTCGGCCTTGGGAAAGACCTACCGTCTTCAGACCGCTCATCATCATAGCGCGTCGAGGCAAATCGGTTACCCCGCCTCCCGGACGGCGGCCGCGACGGCCAGCAGCAGCACCGTCATCGCCCACCACGGTACGGCGGCCCCCGGGCCCGCGGCGGGAGTGTGATCGATCAGGAGGCCGGTGAGCATCGCCGCCGGGAGGACCGCCGCGCCGCCGATCGAGGCGAAGGCGCCGTAGTACGTCCCCAGGGAGCGCTCCCGAGCGAAGGACGGGATCATCGCCCGCGCGGACGGCATCACCGCCATCTGCCCGATCGTGAACACCGCGACGAAGGCGGCGAGCACGGCGATCGCGGGAACCCCCGCCAGGTCGGCGTGGACGCCGGCCCCGGCGATCGCGAAGGACGACGCCATCACCGCCAGTCCCCCGGCGATGGCGCGCCGCGGCCGGACGTCGGCGAGCCGCGCGGCCAGCGGCAGTTGGCCGAGCACCACGAGGACCGACGCCACCGCGAACAGCACCCCCACCGGCGCCTGCGAGCCCCACGCGCGGTCGACGGCCCGCGGCAGCAACAGATACAGCTGGTTGTACGCCACCAGCTGCATGCCCACCAGCGCGGCGAAGACGAGGAACGGTCGGTCGCGCGCGACCTCGCGCCATGCCCCGCGGGCCGGGGCGGCGCCGTCGGCGTGCGGACCGTCGGCGGGCAACCAGCGCAGGTGCGCGGCTCCGATGACGGCGAACAGGGCGGCGGCGACGAAACAGGTGGCGCTGAAGTCGACCGCCAGGAGCGCTGCACCCACGAGTGGGCCGACGAAGGTCCCCAGTTGGCCGTACGAGTTGAGCAGTGCGAAGGCGTCCAGCCGGTCGAGCCGGCGGACTCCGGGATCGGCGCCGGCACCGTCGTCCTCGGGCGACGGCGGGCCGATCGCGGCGCGGGCGAGCGCGGCCTCCACCGCGGGCGAGAACAACGCGCCCGCGAACCCCGTCAGGACCGCGCCGGCGAGCGCGCCGAGCAGGGTCCCGGACAGTCCGAGGGCGAGGAAGCCCACCACCCGGCAGGCGATGCCCGCCAGGATCACCGGACGCGTGCCCCAGCGGTCGGCGAGCGCGCCGCCCACCACGAACAGTCCCTGCTGGGACAGCGTCCGCACGCCGAGGACCGCGCCCACCACGGCGACCGACTGGCCCAGGTCCGTGCTCAGGTGCACGGCGAGGTACGGCAGCACCATGAAGAAGCCGACGTTGAACGCCAACTGGGTGAGGACGAGCAGGCGGACCACCGGTCCGGCGCGCCGGAATCCTCCGACGACCGTGAGCCCGCCGCGGGCCGGCGCCGTCACGACGAGAGGACCCGGGAACCCGGGCGGAGGAAGCGCACGGTCAGGCCGTCACCGTCGGCCTCCGTGACCTCGGCGTCGACGCCGTAGACGTCGGCGATGAGTTCGGCCGTCAGGACCTCCCGGACCGGGCCGGCGGCGACGACCGCGCCTGCTCGGAGCACGACGAGGTGGTCGCAGTACATCGCCGCCAGGTTCAGGTCGTGCAGCGCCACGATCGAGGTCACCGGCAGCCGGGAGACCAGCGCCAACAGGTCGAGCTGGTGCCGGATGTCGAGGTGGTTGGTGGGCTCGTCGAGCAGGAGCTCGCGCGGCTCCTGGGCCAGCGCCCGCGCGATGTGCACGCGCTGGCGCTCGCCGCCGGAGAGCCGGTGCCAGAGCCGGTCCTTCTTGTCGGTGAGGCCGGTGTGCTCGAGCGCGGCGGCGACCGCGAGGTCGTCGGCGGCGCGGTCGGCCCCGAACATCCCGCGGTACGGGATCCGGCCCAGGCGCACGACCTCCTCGACGGTGACGTCGACGTCGGTGTCCGCGTGCTGCGAGACCACCGCCACGGCCCGGGCCATCTCCCGCCTGCCCACCGACCGCAGGTCGCGGCCGTCGAGGTCGACGGTGCCGGAGGTCGGCGCGGCGAGGCCCGCCAACAGGCGGAGCAGAGAGGACTTCCCGGAGCCGTTCGGCCCGAGCAGGCCCACCGTCTCCCCCGGCTCGGGGCGCACCGTCACCGCGTCGACGACGATGGCTCCGCCGCGGTTCCAGGTGACCGACGAGGCGTTGAGGGTCATACCGCGGACCTCCTGCGGAACATGATGACGGTGAACACCGGGACGCCGATCAGCGCGGTGCCCACCCCGATGGGCAGCGGCGTCGGCGAGAAGACGACCCGCGAGGCGGCGTCGACCCAGACCAGGAAGACCGCGCCGAGGACCGCGGCCACGGGGACGAGCCGGGTGTGGCCCGGCCCGACCAGGAACCGGGCGGCGTGCGGCAGCACCAGCCCGACGAAGCCGATCGCGCCCGCGACGCTGACCAGGGTGGCCGTCATCAGCGCGGCCAGCACGAGCAGTCCGCCGCGCACCCAGGGCACGGGGATGCCGAGGGACGAGGCGACGTCGTCGCCGAAGGTGAAGGCGTCAAAGACGAAGGCGAGCGCGCAGCACACCGCGACCCCGACGATCACCACGACCCCGGTGAGCCGCACGTCGCTCCACCGCACGCCCTCCAGCGAGCCGAGGAGCCAGAACATCACGCCGCGGGTCTCGTCGGCGTCGGCGAAGGCGAAGATCACGAAGGAGGTGAGGGCGGAGAAGAGCTGGGTCATCGCGACGCCGGCGAGGATCACCCGATCGTTGCTGCCGCCCGACGCGCGGGCCAGCAGGACGACCAGCCCGAAGGCGATCAGCGCGCCGACGAAGGCGCCGCCGGACATGCCCAGCGACGCCGCGCCGAGTCCGAGGACGCCGATCACGACCGCGCCGGTGGACGCGCCGGACGAGATGCCCAGCAGATAGGGATCGGCGAGCGGGTTGCGCAGCAGCGACTGCAGGACCACGCCGCAGACCGCGAGCCCGGCGCCGCACGCCGCGGCGACGAGCGACCGCGGCAGCCGGTCCTCCCAGACGATCGCGTCCTCGGTCACCCGTACCGGGATGTCGGTGAGCGAGAGGTGGTTGGTGAGGATGTCCCGGACGTTGACCAGCGAGATGTCCGCGGCCCCCAGGGTCATCGCGACCATCACCGAGAGGACGAGGCCCGCGACGCCCAGCAGCAGCACCGCGGGGACGAAGGCCCGGCCGCCGCGCGCACCGGCGCGGGCGGCGCTGTTGCGCGGCAGGGTCGTCGCGGTCATCGCGGCGGGAAGGAGTTCAGCCCGGCGGCGAGCTTCTCGATGGCGTCCGCGGTCCGGATCGACAGGTTCAGTTCGGCGCCGTGCAGCGCGACGTACCGCTTGCCCTGCACGGCGGCCATGGTGCGCGTGACCGGGTCCGAGGCGAGGAAGGTCTCCTTGTCGGCGAGCCGGTCGCCCGGGAACCGATTGCGGGTGAGGTCGCCCAGGACGATCACGTCCGGGTTCGCCGCGACGACGGCCTCCCACGTGGTGGCGGGCCAGTCGTCGCGCACGTCGGCGAAGACGTTCCGCGCCCCGATCGTGGTGGCGAGCAGGTTCCCCGAGCCGAGGCCGCCCGCGAAGTACGGGCTCTTGGTGTCCGCGAACCAGAACCCGATCGACCTGCCCGAGGCGTCGACCTTGGCCTTGGCCTCCGCGGTGCGCTTCTTCAGGTCCGCGACCAGCGCGGCGCCGCGGTCGGGCACGTCGAAGATCGCGGCGAGCTCGGTGATCTCCTGATACAGCGCGCCGATCTCGACGGGGCGGGTCCGCTTGCCGCCGGCGTTGATCGACCGGCCGTCCTCGCAGTCGCCCGGCGAGAGGTAGGTGTTGGTGCGCGTCTCGGCGAACCGGTCGCGGGTGGCGACCCCGCCCTCCTTCTTGAAGTGCCGGCCGAAGGAAGCCGTCACGAAGGTCGGGTCGGTACCCATCACCACCTCGTACGACGGTGCGTTGTCGGCGAGCCGCCGGACCTTGGAGTTCGCGTCGGCGAGGTTCGGCAGGACCGGGTCCGTCCACGAGGCGGTGCCCACCATCTTGTCCGCAAGGCCGAGCGACAGGAGGATCTCCGTCGAGCCCTGGTCCAGCGAGACCACCTTCGACGGTGCCGCCGAGAAGGTCTGGGAGGTGCCGCAGTTGTCGACGGTCAGCGGGTACGAGGTCTTGCCCTCGGCCGCCGACGGCGCGGCAGCGGCATCCACCTTCTCCGAAGCCCCACAGCCCGACAGGAGCGCGGCGGTCAGAGCCACCGGAACGGCGAGGGCGATCGAACGCCTCCGGGAGGGAACATGCATGTCGGGCAACCTTTTCCGGGACCGGCACACCGAGGCCGGCGCGCAGCGAACAAGAGAGGCTACCCTAGCACAGAGCCGCTTAGGCTCACCTAATCCCTCCACTCCTCGGGCTCCACCAGGCGCCCGGGAACGCGCAGCGCCCGGCGGAAGGCGTTCCTCTTCCGCGCCGCGGCGAGGCACGCCTCGTCGTCGTGCAGCCAGGCGCCCCGTCCGGGCTCGCGGTGCCGCGCGTCGTGGACGAGGCGCGCGGCACCGTCGGGTGACGGTGCCGCGACGTACCGACTCAGCTCCCGCGCCGGTGCCCTGCGCCGGCAGCCGATGCAGGTCCGGACCGGCTCGCTCACTGGGAGTCGGTGCTCTCCGCGTCCGAGCGGATGTCGATGCGCCAGCCGGTCAGGCGGGCGGCGAGGCGGGCGTTCTGCCCCTCCTTGCCGATGGCGAGGGAGAGCTTGAAATCGGGGACGACCACGCGGGCGGCCTTCTCCTTGGCGTCGACGATGGTCACGGAGACCACCGACGAGGGCGAGAGGGCGTTGCCGACGAAGACCGCGGGATCGTCGTCGTAGGAGATGATGTCGATCTTCTCGCCCTCGAGGTCGCTCATGACGTTGCGGACGCGCTGGCCCATCGGGCCGATGCACGCGCCCTTGGCGTTGAGACCCGCCACCGAGGTGCGCACGGCGATCTTGGACCGGTGGCCGGCCTCGCGCGCCACCGAGGTGATCTCGACGCTGCCGTCGGCGATCTCCGGGACCTCGAGCGCGAAGAGCTTCTTGACCAGGTTCGGATGGGTGCGCGAGAGGGTGATCTGCGTGCCGCGCTGCCCCCGGCTGACGCCGACGACGTAGAACTTCATCCGGTCGCCGTGGCGGTAGGTCTCCCCCGGCACCTGCTCGGCGGGCGGCAGCAGGCCCTCGTGGCCCTCGCGCTCGCTGCCGATCCGCACCACGACGAAGCCGCGCGCGGCGGCCCGGGCGTCGGCCTGCACCACGCCCGAGACGACCTCGCCCTCGTAGACGGCGAACTCGCCGAAGGTGCGGTCGTTCTCCGCGTCCCGCAGCCGCTGGGTGATCAGCTGGCGGGCCGAGTCGGCGGCGATCCGGCCGAAGCCCTCGGGCGTGTCGTCCCATTCGGTGATGACGTTGCCGTCGGCGTCGAGCTCCTGCGCCAGCACCTTCACCGACCCGGTGCGCCGGTCGACGTCGATCCGCGCGTGCGGCTGATGCCCATCGGTGTGCTTGTACGCGGTGAGGAGCGCCACCTGGATCGCCTCGATGACGGTGTCGACCGAGATGTCCTTCTCCGCCTCGATCGCCCGCAGGGTCGCCATGTCGATGTTCATCTAGTCCTCATCCTCGTTCCCGGGCGCCGCACCGGCGCCCTCGCCCGTCGGGTCCACCGGTTCGGCACCCGACTCCACGCGCCCGGGCGTAATGCCCGAGAGCTTCATCTCCTGGGGGTTCGGCCTGCGGAACTCCACCCGGACGGCGGCAGCGGCCACGTCGTCGAGGGCGAGCTCGCGGGTCGTCGGGGCGGCGCCCTTCGCCCCGGGCAGTACGACGGTGACCCCGGCCCCGTCGTCCGAGAGCGGCCCGATCCGGGCCAGCAGGTTCGTCCCGTCCCGCAGCTCGATCGCCGCCTGCCGGCCGCGGGCGCGTCGCCAGTGGCGGGGTTCGGCGAGCGGGCGCTCCGCACCGGGCGTGGTGACCTCGAGGGTGAACGCCTGGCCGCCGAAGACCTCGTCGGCGTCGTCGACCGCGGCCGACAGCGTGCGCGTCACCTCCGCCAGATCGTCGAGGGTGGGCCCGGCGTCGCTGTCCACGACCACCGCGATGGAGGACTTGCTGCCCGCATTGTTGATCTTCAGCTGCTCGAGATCGAGACCCGCCGCGTCCAGGTGGGGCGCGAGGACGGCCAACACCTTCGCTTCGTCGTAAGCCATACGCGCCTCCCTGTGAAATTGTCACCGGACGTGCCCGGTGTCGAACGCTGCAGTCAGTGTACCCGGGTGCGCCGCTAGACTCGCCCCGTGATCGCCCCACCACCGCGCCGCGGCGACGACCCGCCGTCGCGTTCCGGCGTCGACCGCCGCACCGTCCTCACCTCCGCCCTCGTCGCCGGGGGCGCGCTGGTGGGTGCGGGCGCGCTCGCCGCGTGCACGACGCCCGAGGAGCGCGCCGACGATCCGCAGGCGGTCCGCCTGCAGTCGGCGGCCGCGCAGGCCCAGGCCGACGCCGACGCCGCGCGGGGGCTCGCCGTGCTCGACGGTGCCGCCGCCCCGCAGTTGCGGACCATCGCGGATCAGCGCGGCCAGCACGCCGCGGCGCTCACCGACGAGCTCTCCCGGTACGTGCAGCGGCCCACCTCGGTGACCGCCGCACCGTCGTCGACCCCGGTGCCGCCCTCACCGCTGACCCGCCAGTCACTGCACGCCCAGCTCGCCCGCTCCGCGAAGGCGGCGGGCGACGCCGCCGTCGCGGCCTCCGGCTACCAGGCCGCGCTGCTCGGGTCCGTCGCCGCCGCCACGCGGGTGCACGCCGAGGTGGTGCTCCCGTGACCCCCACCCAGGACGCCGTGACGGCCGCCGTGCGGGCCGAACACGCCGCCGTCTACCTGTACGGACTCATCGAGGCCTACGCCTCGCCCGCCCGCAAGACCGACGTCGCGACCTACGCCGCCGAGCACCGCGCGCAGCGCGACGCCCTCGCCCGGGTGCTCAGCGCCGCCGGCGCCGAGGTTCCCGCGGCCGCGCCCTCCTACACGCCGCCCGAACCCGTCACGGATCCCGTCAGCGCGGCGAAGGTGGCGGCAGCGGTGGAGGACGACACCGCCGCCGCGCACCGGAACGTGCTGTCCCAGGCCGACGGTGACGGGGTCCGGCATCTCGGAGTCACCGGACTCGGCGGCTCCGCGGTGCGGGGCGCGCGCTGGCGCGTCGCCCTGGGGGTCTCCCCCGTGACCGCGCCCTTCCCCGGCATCCGCACCTGAGCCGGGGCCGGGACTGGTGGCCGCGCCGGTGAACATGCAGGTTGAGGCCACTGCGGCGAGAGTCGCTGGGGGTATGCGTGTGACGCACCACCCCGCGGACCGGCTCCGCTGACCGCTCTGGATTCGGCGCCGCGACTGCTCGGAAAAGCCATGCGTGCCACGCATGGCTAGAAACGCGCAGGTAGAGACCATTCTCAGCGGTGAAGGGCATGCGTACGACGCATGGGAGGCCGAATGCGTTCGGGGCGCGAACACCTACACTCGTGGGATGACGTCCAGCGATCCGAAGCACCCCGGCGACGAGAACTACGACGCGACGATGATCCGTCCGGCCGAGTCGACACCGTCGACTCCCGACCTCGCCAAGGACGACGCAGGTCAGGCCCCGTCGGATCCGGGAGTGGGCGGCGATCCGAACGCGGCGACCACCGTGCACAACACCGCGCAGCCGTCGGGCACGCCGTACACCCCGCCCGCCGACCCGTACACCGCGCCGGCGGACCCGTACGCGCAGCCGAACCCGTACGCGGCACCGTCGGATCCCTACGCCGCACCGGCCGATCCCTACGCGAACCCGTACGCGGCCCCGCCCCAGTACCCGGGCCAGCAGTTCGGCGGCGAGCAGCAGTACGGACAACCGCAGTACGGCCAGCAGCCCTACGGCCAGGCCCCCTACGGTCAGGCGCCGTACGGCCAGCAGGCGTACGGGCAGCCCGGTGTCCCCGGTCAGCAGCCGGGCTTCCCCGCCTACCCGGGCCAGGGCGCCGGGTACCCGGGCTACCCCGGCCAGCAGGTGCCCCCGGGCACCAACGGCCTCGCCATCGCTTCCCTCGCGACGGGCATCATCGCGTTCCCGTTCGTGTGCATCCCGTTCCTGGGGTACGCCGCCGTGCTCCTCGCGATCGCCGCGATCGTCATGGGTGCCATCGCGATGAAGCAGACCAAGCAGAGCGGACAGCAGGGCCGCGGCTTGGCGATCGCCGGCGTCGTCCTCGGCGCCGTCTTCCTCGTGCTGTTCGCCATCCTGGTCATCTTCGGCATCGCCTGGGTGGCCAGCGACGGCTTCGGCCAGGGCGCGAGCCTGCTGCTCGCCCTACTCGCCTGATCCGGTGAACACTGAGGGGCCGCACCGGATCCGGTGCGGCCCCTCAGTGTTGAGGTGACTAGCGTGCTGCGGCGACGATCTCCCCGGCGGCGTCGGCGACGGGGATCTCCCGGGCCTCGCCGGTGAGGCGGTCACGGAGCTCGACGACACCGTCGGCCCAGCCCCGCCCGACCACGACGACGGTCGGCACCCCGATCAGCTCGGAGTCCTTGAACTTGATGCCGGGCGAGGCCTTGCGGTCGTCCAGCAGCACCTGCAGGCCCGCCGCGTCCAGCTCTGCGGCCAAGGACTCGGCACCGGTCCAGGCACCCTCGTCCTTGTTCGCGATGACGACGTGCACGTCGAACGGGGCGATGCCCTTCGGCCAGCGCAGGCCCTTGTCGTCGTGCTGCTGCTCGGCGATCACCGCGACCAGCCGCGAGACGCCGACGCCGTAGGAGCCCTGGGTCAGGCGCACCGGCTTGCCGTTCTCGCCGAGAACGTCCACCTCGAAGGCGTCGGTGTACTTGCGGCCCAGCTGGAAGATGTGGCCGATCTCGATACCGCGGGCCGAGCGCAGCACGCCCTTGCCGTCGGGCGAGGCGTCGCCGTCGCGGACCTCGGCGGCCTCGATGGTGCCGTCGGGCGTGAAGTCGCGGCCCGCGGTGAGGTTCACGACGTGCCGGCCCGGCGCGTCGGCACCGGTGATCCAGGCGGTCCCGGTCACCACGCGCGGGTCGACGAGGTAGCGGACCTCGTTCTCGAGCAGCGCCTTCGGGCCGATGTAGCCCTTGACCAGGAACGGGTACTTGGCGAAGTCCTCGGCCTCGAGCAGCGCGACCTCGGCGGGCTCGAGCGAGGCCTCGAGACGCTTGAAGTCGACCTCGCGGTCGCCGGGCACACCGACGCCGAGCAGCTCCCAGTCGCCGCCCGGAGCGCGGGTCTTGACCAGGATGTTCTTGAGGGTGTCGCCGGCGGTGACCTCGCGGCCGAGGACGGAGGCACCGTCGGCGCCGTCGTTCGCCCAGGCCACGAGCGTGTCGATGGTGGGCGTGTCCGGGGTGTCGTAGACCTGCGCGGCGGGCAGGCCGTCGAGGTCGATCGCCGGCGGCGCGGGCGTGACCACGGCCTCGACGTTCGCGGCGTAGTCCGACTCGGTCGAGTGCACGTAGGTGTCCTCGCCGACCTCGCTCACGGCGAGGAACTCCTCGGACGCGCTGCCGCCCATGGCGCCGGACGTGGCCGAGACGATGACGTGCTCGACGTCCAGGCGCGCGAAGATCCGCTGGTAGGCGGCGCGATGCTTGGCGTACGCCTCGGCGAGCCCCTCGTCGGTGGTGTCGAAGCTGTAGCTGTCCTTCATCACGAACTCGCGGCCACGGAGGATGCCGGCGCGCGGCCGCTCCTCGTCGCGGTACTTGATCTGGATCTGGTACAGGATGACCGGCAGGTCCTTGTACGAGTTGTACTCGCCCTTGACCGTGAGGGCGAAGATCTCCTCATGGGTGGGGCCGAGCAGCATGTCGGTGCCCTTGCGGTCCTGCAGGCGGAACAGGTTCGGGCCGTACTCGGACCAGCGGTTGGTGGCCTCGTAGGGCTCGCGCGGCAGCAGCGCGGGCAGCAGGATCTCCTGGCCGCCGATGGCGTTCATCTCCTCGCGCACGACCTGCTCGATGTTGCGCAGCACCCGCAGCCCGAGCGGCAACCAGGAGTACACACCGGGCGCGATGCGCCGCACGTACCCGGCGCGGACGAGCAGCTTGTGGCTGGGTACCTCGGCGTCCGCCGGGTCGTCGCGGAGCGTGCGCAGGAACAGCTGGGAGAATCGGGTGATCACGACGCCACAGCTTAGTGTGTCCGGTGTGCTGATCCTGCTTCCCCCGTCCGAAACCAAGGCCGGCGACGGCGCGGGCGCGCCCCTCGACCTGGCGACGCTCACCTTCCCGTCGCTCACCGCGACCCGCGAGCGCGTGCTCGAGGCCCTCGTCGCGGTCTCCCGGGACGACGGTGCCGCCCGCGCCGCGCTGGGACTGTCCGCCGGCCAGACGGACGAGTTGGAGCGCAACCGCGCGCTGCGCACCGCGCCCACCCGGCCCGCGATCGAGCAGTACACGGGCGTGCTCTACGACGCGCTGGACGTCCGGGGCATGACGAAGGCGCAGCGCGCGAAGGCGGACGCGCGCCTGGCCGTCGGTTCGGCGCTGTTCGGCGTCGTCGGGGCCGTCGACGCGATCCCCGCCTACCGGCTCTCGTCGGGCTCGAAACTGCCCGGACTCGGCACGCTGGCCGCGGAGTGGAAGCCGGCACTGGCCGATGCCCTCGCCGCCGCCGACCGCGGCCTCGTCGTCGACCTGCGCTCCGGCGGCTACGCCGCGCTGGGACGGGTGCCGGGCGCGGTCACGGCCACCGTCGTCACCGAGAAGGCGGACGGTTCACGCTCCGTGGTCTCGCACTTCAACAAGCACCACAAGGGCCTGCTCGCCCGCGCGCTGGTGGTCACCCGCGCCGAGCCCGGCGACGCCCGCGCCGTGGTGAAGGTGGCGGAGAAGGCCGGACTGCGCGCCGAGCTGTCGACACCGACCGAGGTGACGATCGTCACCGAGGGGTGATCGGCTAGTCCTCGTCCAGACGGTGCCGGCGGGCGCGGCTGACGCGGTCGGCCTGCGCCGAGTGCTCGGGGTGGTGCATGCCGTCCGGCTCCGGGAGCGCGTGCCGGCCGCCGGTGCGGGGCGCTGCGTCCGCCTGCTGCGCGGGCGCGGCGGGCGGGCGCTGGAACTGTCCGCTGGGGCGCTGGATCGGGGCGCTCGGACGCTGGATCGGCGTGCTCGGGCGCTGCATCGGGGCGCTCGGCCGGTGCTGTCCGCTCGGATCGTGCTGCGGCGCGCCGGGCCGGTGCAGGGGCGCGCTCGGCCGGTGCAGCGGGGCGCTGGGGCGGTACTGCTGCTGGTGCGGGGGCGGCACCGGCGCACCCTGGCCCCGGTACTGCGGGTCCGCCGGGGGCCGCTGCGCCGGCTGCACCGGCTGCGGTGCCATCTGCTGCGGCGGGCGCTGGAGGTCGGCGCTCTCGCGCTGGATCGGGCCGGACGGGCGGGCGACGCCGGCGAGATCGTCGCCGGGGCGGCCGGTGTGCCGCGGCAGCGGGTCGCTCGGATGCGAGTACGCCTGCTGCGGTGCCACCTGGGGCGGCCGAGGCGGCTGTGTGGCCGGCCGGTGCTGCAGCGGCCGCTGCTGCGGTGCCTGCGGGCGCTTGATCGCCCGGAAGCGGTCGGTGAAGTACACCGGCTCCGGATCGCCGGGCTGCTCGTTGTACGCCCGGTCGAAGTCCTCGCGGCGGACCGCGGGGAACGAACCGGAGGTGACGTCGCCCTCGATGGGCTCCCAGTCGTCGTCGACGTCGTCGTCGCGTTCGAAGGCCTGCGCCGGGAAGGAGGTCGACGGGATCGAGCCGCCGGACTTGCTCGACTCCTGCGCGGCCTGCCCCTCGGCGACCTCCTCCGGGGTGAACCGCATGAAGGGCACGACGACCAGGCCCGCGAGGATGAGGATCGCGGCGCACGCGATGAACGCGAGGCCGTACCCCGAAGCCAGCGCGGAGCGCTGCGCGCTCGTGAGCATCTCGTGGGTGATGTCGCCCTTGGTGGGTCCACCCTCCTTCATGATCCGGGAGGTGACCACGACCTGGACGGACGCGAGGCCGACGATGCCGCCGATGTTCTGGCACACCTCGACCAGCGCCGACATCGGGCCGGTCTCGGACGGGCGGACGCCGGCCAGTGCGCAGATCGGCAGCGGGATCATCGCGAAGCCCACGCCCAGGCCGATGAGGAAGACGGGCACGCCGATGTACGGGAAGTAGCTGACGGCCGACGGGTCCTTGGTCATCAGCGTCGGGACGTAGATGCAGGGCAGGAAGACGATCACGCCGCCGATCGCGACCAGCCAGCGGGCCTGGATCTTCAGCGCGAGCTTGGACGAGATCGGGGCGGCGATGCCCATGCCGACCGCGAACGGGATCAGTGCGACGCCGGACTGCAGCGGCGAGTAGCCCAGCACCTGCTGGAAGGTGAGCGCGACGTAGAAGCCGAGCGTCGGGATCAGGGCGCCGCAGACCAGGATCGCGAGCATCGCCGCCACCCGATTGCGGTTGCGGAACAGGGAGAAGGGCAGGATCGGGTTCTTCGCGGTGCGCTCCACCAGGAGGAAGGCGACCAGGCAGACCACACTGATGGCACCGGCGACGTAGATGCTCACGCCCTTCCAGTGGACCTCGGGGCCCATGGTGAGCGTGTAGACGCCGCCCACGCAGCCCGCCACGGCGAGGAAGGCGCCCTTGACGTCCAGGGCGTGCCGGCGTTCCGAGGTCGACTCCTCGAGCGCGACGACCGCGCCGATGACGCAGACGATGCCCACCGGGACGTTGATCCAGAAGACGAACCGCCAGTCCAGAGTGGCGAGCAGGCCACCCGCGACGAGGCCCGCGACGGAGCCGAGGCCCGCCATCGCGCCGAAGATGGCGAAGGCCTGGTTGCGCGCCTTGCCCGGCGCGAAGGTCGTGGCGATCAGCGCCAGCGCCGTCGGGCAGGCGATCGCGGCGAACAGGCCCTGGCCGGCCCGGGCGATGAGCAGCCAGGCCTCGTTGGTGGCGAAACCCGTGAGCAGCGAGGCGATCGAGAATCCCGCGACGCCGAGGATGAACATCCGTTTTCGGCCGAAGGTGTCGCCCAGTCTCCCGCCGAGCAGCATGAAGCCGCCGAAGGTCACCGCGTACGCGCCGAAGACCCAGATCTTCGCGGCGTCCGAGAGGTGCATGGCGTCCTGGATCCGCGGCAGCGCGACGAAGACGACGGTCCCGTCGAGGACGGCGAGGAACATCATCCCGGACAGGACGACGATGGCGAGGCCGAGGGCGCTGCCCTTGACGCGATAGGTCTGCGCCGGCGCCCCGGGGGCCATCGTTGCGGTCATGGAGACCGAGGCTACCGGCTGATAGAAGTCCCTAAGAAATCGTTCACGCAGGTTTCCGGGACCGGAGCGTCGCTGGGCAACCGTGGTGCGTGCACTCCGCATCCATCGCCCGGGGGCGTTTGCCCAGACCACGCCGGGTATTCGCCGGCCGCTCCGCGACGCCGGCCGGGCCCGCCAGAAAATTCGGGCGACACGCCCGGAGCGGGACGATCAGTCCTCGAGACGGTGCCTACGGGCGCGCCCGGCCTGCCGCGTCGACTCGGGGTGACGCATGCCGTCCGGCTCCGGCGCGGCGTGCCGTCCGGTGCGCGGCGCCGGTGCGCCCTGGTACTGCGGAGGCCTCGCCGTCGGCGCTCCGGGTCGAGGCCCGGAGGGACGCGGGGCCTGCTGCTCGGTCCGGTACTGCTGCGGCGCGGGCCGGGGCGGCCGGTAGTCGGGGACGGAGGCGCGTGGCGCCGGCGGCACGGGCGGCCGCGGCAGGTCGACGCTCTCCCGCTGGATCGGGCCGGACGGCCGGGCGATACCCGCGAGCCCGTCGCCCGGGCGGTGGCCCGGACGGGGCAGCGGGTCGCTGGGGTGCGAGTAGGCCTGCTGCGGGGCCGACGGTGCCGGGCGGCGCGGCGGCACGATCGGCACCTGCCGCGTCGAGGGCTGCGCGGGCGCCGGGTTCTGCGGCGCCCGGTCCTGCACGTCGGCCCGCTTGATGGCGCGGAAGCGGTCGGTGAAGTACACCGGCTCCGGATCGCCGGGCTGCTCGTTGTAGGCCCGGTCGAAGTCCTCGCGGCGGATCGCGGCGAAGGAGCCGGACGTGACGTCGCCCTCGAGCGGCTCCCAGTCGTCGTCGACGTCGTCTTCATCGTCCTCGAAGGCCTGCGCCGGGAAGGAGGTCGACGGGATCGCACCGCCGGACTCGCTGGACTCCTTGGCGGCCTGGCCCTCGGCGATCTCCTCGGGGGTGAAGCGCATGAAGGGCACCACGACGAGGCCCGCGATGATCAGGATCGCGGCGCAGGCGATGAAGGCCAGGCCGTAGCCGGAGGCCAGGGCTCCGATCTGGTCGCCGCTGAGGTTGTCGTGTCGCAGGTGTCCGGTGGTGGGGCCGCCCTCGGCCATGATCCGCGAGGTGACCACGACCTGGACCGATGCGAGCCCGATGATGCCGCCGAGGTTCTGCGCGACCTCGATCAGGGCGGTCAGCGGGCCGATCTCCGACGGCCGGACCCCGGCCACCGCGCCGAGCGGCAGCGGCACGACGGCCATGCCGACGCCGATGCCGATGAAGAACACCGGGATCGCGATCTGGGGGAAGTAGGAGATCGTGGCCGGGTCCTGCCCCACCAGGGTGGGGACGTAGACGCACGGCAGGAAGACGATCACACCGCCGACCGCGACGAGCCAGCGCGCCTGGAACCGGCGCACCAGCGACGCGCTGACGGCGACGGAGATGCCGAAGCCGACGGCGAAGGGCAGCAGCGCCAGGCCCGACTGGAAGGGCGTGTAGCCGAGGACCAGCTGGAAGGTCAGCGCGACGTAGAAGCCGAGCGTCGGGATCAGGGCGCCGCAGACCAGGATCGCGAGCATCGCCGCGACCCGATTGCGGTTGTTGAACAGCGAGAACGGCAGGATCGGGTTCTTCGCGGTCCGCTCCACCCAGAGGAACAGCCCGAGACAGATCGCACTGACCACGGCCGCGGCGTAGACCGATGCGCTCTGCCAGTGCGCCTCCGGGCCCGCGGTGAGCGCGTAGACGCCGGTGACGCAGCCGGCGACCGCGAGGGCGGCGCCCTTGACGTCGAGGGCGTGCCGCCGCTCGGCCATGGCCTCGTCGAGGGTGAACCACCCGCCGATCGCGCAGGCGATGCCGACGGGGACGTTGATCCAGAAGATGAGCCGCCAGTCGATCGTGGCGAGCAGGCCACCGGCCACCAGTCCGGCGATGGAGCCGAGGCCCGCCATCGCACCGAAGACGGCGAAAGCCTGGTTGCGGGCCCTACCCGGCGCGAAGGTGGTCGCGATCAGCGCCAGCGCGGTGGGTCCGGCGATCGCGGCGAAGAAGCCCTGGCCGACGCGCGCGGCGAGCAGCAACGCCTCGTTGGTCGCGAAACCCGCGGCCGCGGAGGCGACGGTGAAGCCGACGACCCCGAGCAGGAACATCTTCTTCCGGCCGAAGGTGTCGCCGAGCCGCCCGCCCAGCAGGAGGAAGCCGCCGAAGGTGAGCGCGTACGCGCCGAAGACCCACACCTTGGTGGCGTCCGACAGGCCGAGCGCGTCCTGGATCTCGGGCATGGCCACGAAGACGACGGTGCCGTCGAGCACCGAGAGGAAGATCATCCCGCACAGCACGAGGATCGGGATGCCGACGGCGCTGCCCTTGACGCGGTAGGTCTGCGCCGGGCCGCTGGGGGCCATCGTTGAGGTCATGATGCCCGAGGCTACCGACTACCCCACCGGATCCGGAAGTCGTGAACGGTAACAATTGTGGCGGAAGTTACGGATGTGGCGACACCGGCCCCCACGAAGAACTCCCGAAACGGACGATTCGTGCAGCGTAGAGCGGTGATCCTCGCGTCCCGCGGCGACCGCCGCAGCGCGACGTCACATTCGGCCGACACGCGCGAAAACCACACCCCGGGTGCGGATCAGACGCCGAGCGCGGCGGTGAAACCGGCTGTCGCACCCACCACGAGCACCGCCGGCGGCACGACCCCCGCGGCCGCCGCGTCGGCCGCGATCGAGGCGAGCGTGCCGCGGACCGTCCGCTGGCCGCCCGTCGTCGCGTTCTCCACGACCGCGGCGGGGGTCTCGGCCGGCCGGCCGCCCGCGATCAGCGCGTCGGCGATCGCCGCGAGGCGCTCCACGGCCATGAGCACCACGACGGTGCCGCGCAGCCGCCCGAGCGCGTCCCAATCGACGAGGCTGTCCGGATGGCCGGGCGCGACGTGCCCCGAGACCACGACGAACTCGTGCGTGACGCCGCGGTGGGTCACGGGGATGCCCGCAGCCGCCGGCGCGGCGATCGACGACGTGATGCCCGGCACCACCGTCACGGGAATGCCCTCGGCGGCCAGCGCCTCGAGCTCCTCGAAACCGCGGCCGAAAACGTACGGGTCGCCGCCCTTGAGCCGGACGACGAACTTGCCCTCCCGCGCCCGGTCGATGAGCACCTGGTTGATGGCCTGCTGCGCCATCGCCCGGCCGTAGGGCACCTTCGCGGCGTCGATCACCTCGACGTGCGGCGCGAGCTCGGCCAGCAGCCGGGGCGGGGCCAGACGGTCCGCGACGACCACGTCGGCGAGGCCGAGCAGCGCCCGGCCGCGCACGGTGATCAGGTCGGGATCCCCCGGTCCCCCGCCGACGAGTGCCACGCCCTCGGGCTTGCGGGCGGGCCGGGCGGCCTCGTCGCCCGTCAGAACGGCGCGGAGCGCGTCCCGCACGGCCGCGGACCGTCGGTGATCGCCGGACGCGAGGACACCCACCTGGAGTCCGTCCGTGGCCACCGTCGCGGGGGTCACGGCTGTTCCCTCGCGGGCGAGATCGGCGCGCACGCAGAAGGTGCGCGCCGTCTCCGCCTCGGCGACGACGGCGGCGTTCACCGCCGGGTCGTTCGTGGCGGCCAGGGCGTACCAGGCCCCCCGCAGGTCGCCGGTGGCGTACTCGCGACGGTGCCAGACGATGCCGGGCGTCGCCTCCACGGCGGGGGTCGCCTCGGGCGCGACGACGTGCACGTCGGCCCCGGCGGCGAGCAGCACCGGCAGGCGCCGCTGGACGACGGTGCCGGCCCCCACGACGACGACACGGCGCCCTCGCAGATCCAGACCGACGAGGTAGGGATCGTGCGGGGCGCCGTGGTTGTTCATTCCGCTCAGCTTAGTGAGCGGCCTTCGTCCTTACGCGCTCGGCTCGGCGTGCTTGGTGGGGGTGTGGACGATGTCGAAGTAGACGGCCTTGTTCGAGGCCTCGGGGTACACGCGGTACGTGAACTCCTTCTCCGTCAGCGTCACGATGTCGACGGTGCGCTTGTACTGCACGCTGCCGTCGGCGTTGAGCGCGGTGATGGTGCGGGTCTTGCCGTTGGGCGAGACGGTCCAGACGCCGTGGCCCTTGGCCGAGTCGTCCAGGTTGTAGAGGGTGAAGGTGCCGTCCTTCTTGAAGTAGGCCCAGCCGACGTAGTTCTTGACGTTCTTGTCGGTCAGCGCGACCGTGGCGCCCTTGGCATCGGTGGCACCGGTGGTCTCCCACGCGGTCGACGCGAGGATCGCGGCCGGGGTGCCGGCCTTGACCGGGGTGGGCTTCGGGGCCGCGGCCTTGGCGGAGGCGCTCGCGGCGGCGGCGGAGGGCTTGGCCGAGGCGCTGGCCTTGGCGGAGGAGGAGGGCGAGCCGGGCGCGGCGTACGAGCCCGCGGCGCAGCCGGCGGTGGCGACCACGGCAGCGGCGGCGAAGGTCACGGAAAGGAGCTTGATCGAGGAGTGCATGAAGCTTTTGTACAGGAACCTCTCAGCCCGCGCGAGGGCCGGGCTCAGGGTGAGACGAATTCCTCACACGACCGTCGTGACCTGCGGCTCTTCGGTCAGGACCATGCGTGACGGTACAGGTCGGACACGCATCAGTACACATCCGGCATAGCGCGACCGTCCGTGGCGGCGGCGCTCCGGTGGCATGATCGCCGAGATGACCACACCATCGGCGCGACCGGGCTCGCCGCGGGCCCTCCGCGACCAGAACCGCGCCCGCGTCATCGCCACGCTCCGCGTGCACGGCGCCCTCACGCAGGCCGACCTGGCCCGCGAGACCGGCCTCGCCACGGCGACGGTGTCGAACATCGTCCACGAACTGGACGCCGCGGGCGATGTGGTGGTGACGGCGGACCGCGGGCGGAGGCGGACCGTCCGGCTCACCCGCAAGACCGGCTACGTCGTGGGGATCGACTACGGCCACCGGCACATCACGGTCGCCGTGAGCGATCTGGCGCACGAGATCCTCGCCGAGCAACGGGTCGCCCTCACCGGCTCCGCCACGGCCGAGGAGGGCATGGACGCCGCCGCGCGCCTGACGGCGAGCGCGCTCTCCGTCGCGGGCATCGACCGGTCGGACGTGGTCGGAGCCGCGCTCGGCCTGCCCGCGCCGATCGAGCGGCGCAGCCGCAAGGTCGGGTCACCGTCGATCCTGCCCGGGTGGGTCGGCGTCGATGCCGGCGCACTGGCGACCGAGGCGCTCGATCTCCCCGTGGAGGTCTCGGTGGACAACGACGCCAACCTGGGCGCGCTCGCCGAACGCCGCTGGGGCGCGGGCACGGGGATGTCCGACCTGGTGTACCTGAAGCTGTCGGAGGGCGTGGGAGCCGGCCTCATCGTCGGCGGGCTCCCCTACTCCGGCATCTCGGGCACGGCCGGGGAGATCGGCCACACCACGGTCGACGAGTTCGGAGCGGTGTGCCGGTGCGGCAACCGCGGCTGCCTCGAGACGCTGGTGTCGGCGCGACGGGTCGCGGCCCTGCTGGCCGACACCGCGGGCGGTGAGCTCACCATCGCCGAGATCGTGGACCGGGCGCGGCTCGGCCACCGCGCCTACCACCGGGTGCTCGAGGACGTGGGCCGGCAGGTCGGCCGCTCGCTCGCCGATCTGTGCAGCGTCTTCAATCCCGAGCTGATCGTGGTCGGCGGCGAGCTGGCCCAGGCCTCGGCGATCCTGATCCCCGCGATCCGGCAGGTGGTGGACCGGTGCGGCGTGCCGTCCGCCGCCGAGTCCGTGCGGATCGTGCCCGCGAAGCTGGGGGCGCGCACCCACGTCCTCGGCGCGATCGCCCTGGCGCTCGCCGACGTCGACAGGCCCAGCGTGTTCAAGAGTTGAACGAAACCGCCAGAGATTTACGCGAGTTCATACGAATCCTTCGAGAGTGCCCGCCCGGCCTCGGTTCAATGTGAGGCAGCTCACAACCCCGGGCATCCTCCCGTCGCCCGGTCTGAACCATCCAGGAAGGGTCGACATGGAAAGTGGCGGAGTCTCGAACGCCCCGTCGGTGTTCGGCGATGACGAGCAGTCATCCAGTAAGCGCATCATCTTGATCGCGGCGGTCGCCGCGATGGGCGGCCTGCTGTTCGGCTACGACAGTGCCGTCATCAACGGCGCGGTCAAGGCCATCGAAGAGGACTTCGAGGTCAAGGGCGCCGTCCTCGGGTTCGCGGTCGCCTCGGCCCTCCTCGGCGCGGCGGCGGGCGCCATGACGGCGGGCCGCATCGCCGACCGGATCGGCCGGCTCCGCGTCATGCAGATCGCCGCGGTCCTGTTCTTCGTCAGCGCGCTGGTCACGGGCCTCGCGCCCGAGATCGTCACGCTGGTGATCGGCCGTATCATAGGCGGCCTCGGCGTGGGCATCGCGTCCGTGATCGCCCCCGCCTACATCGCGGAGACGTCACCGGCCCGCATCCGCGGCCGCCTGGGATCGCTCCAGCAGCTCGCCATCGTGCTCGGCATCTTCCTCTCGTTGCTCATCGACTACGTCCTCGCGGACCTCGCGGGCGGCGCGAACAAGGAGCTCTGGCTCGGCATGGACGCCTGGCGCTGGATGTTCCTCTCCATGGCGGTGCCCGCGGTCGTCTACGGCGTGCTCGCCATGACGATCCCCGAGTCGCCCCGCTACCTCGTCGCGTCCCAGCGGATCTCCGAAGCGCGGAAGGTCCTCACCCTGCTCTTCGGGGAGAAGAACCTGGAGATCACGATAACCCGCATCCAGGAGAGCCTGGAGGGCGACAGCAAGCCGTCCTGGAAGGACCTCAAGAGCCCGGCCGGCCGCATCTACCCCA
Source organism: Tsukamurella sp. II2bb (assembly GCF_057815145.1). Classification (NCBI taxonomy): domain Bacteria; kingdom Bacillati; phylum Actinomycetota; class Actinomycetes; order Mycobacteriales; family Tsukamurellaceae; genus Tsukamurella; species Tsukamurella sp. II2bb. The sequence continues at coordinate 20,479 of NZ_JBYPZI010000008.1, read as the reverse complement.
TCGTCTGGGCCGGCCTGCTGCTCTCCGCGTTCCAGCAGTTCGTGGGCATCAACGTCATCTTCTACTACTCCAACATGCTGTGGCAGGCGGTGGGCTTCGAGGAGTCGCAGTCGTTCCAGATCAGCGTCTTCACGTCCGTGGTGAACATCGCGACCACGATCGTCGCGATCCTGCTGGTCGACAAGGTCGGCCGTAAGCCGCTCCTGCTGGTCGGCTCCGCGGGCATGGCCGTCACCCTGGCCACGATGGCCCTGTGCTTCAGCACCGCCACCCTGGCCCCGAACGCGCACGGGGAGATGGTTCCGCACCTCGACGGTGCCTGGGGGCCGATCGCCCTCGTCGCCGCGAACCTGTTCGTCGTGTTCTTCGGAATGAGCTGGGGCCCGGTGGTCTGGGTGCTCCTCGGCGAGATGTTCCCGAACCGTATCCGCGGCGCGGCGCTGTCCCTGGCCGCGGCCGGCCAATGGACCGCGAACTGGATCATCACCGTCTCCTTCCCCGAACTCGCCGACCTCTCGCTGACCTTCGCCTACGCGATGTACGCGACCTTCGCGGTCCTGTCCGGGATCTTCGTCCTCAGGTTCGTCAAGGAGACGAAGGGGATGTCCCTCGAGGACATGGACGCCGCCAACGGCATCGTCCACCCCAAGGCCCAGGCCTGACCCGGCGACGGTGCGCCGGACTGAAGGCCCGGCGCACCGTCGCCCTCCATCACCTCCCACCCTTCCGGAGTTCCCATGTCCCTTCCCGGCCACCCCCTGCCCGACAACACCTCCGCCGGAGCCGGCGAGCCCCGTCGCCCGCGCAAGGTCGCGGTGCTCGGCCCCATCCCCCGCGACCACGTGGTCACCCACCGCGGCGAGGTCATCGACAAGTACGGCTGCGTCCTCTACACCGTCGCGGCCCTCGCCTCGCTCCTCGGCCCCGACGACGTGGTGCGGCCGATCGTGCACGTGCGCAAGCAGGACATGGCTCCCATCAGGGAGATCCTGTCGCGCTTCGACAACATCGACTACACCGGCCTGCGCGACGATTCCGACCGCGGCGACGTGATCGAGCTGACCTTCCGCGACCAGAACCGCCGCGACGAGCGGCAGGTCGGGTTCATGCACCCGATCTCGCCGAAGGACGTGGAATTCGCCCTCGACTCGGACGCCTTCGTGTGCGTGCCGGTGACCGATTACGAAGTGGCGCAGCCGACCCTGGCGTACATCCGCGAGCACAGCGACGGCGTGATCCTGCTCGACGGCCACGGCCCCACCGTCTCCCTCACGGCCGCCGGACACCGCGTGCCCCGGATGTGGATCGACCGCGACGCGTGGCTGCCCAACATCGACATCCTCAAGATGAATCTCGAAGAGGCGGGCTGCAGTTGGTTCCCGCCACCGGGGGCCGACCCGGATCTGCTGGGCCGCGAGCTGTCGATGGAGGAGCTGCCGGTGTTCGCCGAGCACTGCCTGCGCCGGGGCGTCAAGGCGGTGTGCGTGACCCTCGACGAGGAGGGCTGCCGCGTCTACTGGCTCGACGAGACGGACTCGCTGCGCTCGGAGACGGTGCCCCGGATCCCCGTCGCCGACGTGGTCGACACCACCGGCTGCGGCGACTCCTTCGCCGCCGGAATGGGTTTCGGCTACCTCGAGAGCGGCGGCGACTACGTGGAGGCCGCGCGCTACGGCAACGCCATGGGCGCGCAGCGGTGCGCCGGGCGGAGGATCGATGTCTACCTCCCGCTGGCCGAGACCAAGGCCCAGATCGCCGCCGTGTACGCCACCGCCGGAAGCGAGTGACCACGATGACCAACACCGTCGCCCCCGTCCTCACCCCCGTCGGCACGGCCTCCCCCGGACCGTGGAGCATCACCGAGACGGAGTGGGACCCCGCCCGCGCCAACTACTTCGAGACCGTCTTCACCGTCGGCAACGGCCGCCTCGGCACCCGCGGCAGCCTCGCCGAGGGGCATATCGGCGCGGTCTCGGGCACCTACCTCGCCGGCGTCTACGACGCCCACGACTCCCAGGTGATCGACCTGGTCAACGCGCCGGACTGGCTCGACACGGAGGTCTTCGTCGACGGACGCCGCCTGGACCCCGACTCCGCGACCGTCGTCGAGCACCGTCGCACCCTGGACCTGCGGACCGGCGCGCTCGACCGGGTCACCGTCTTCGCCCTCGACACCGGCGCGCGCGTCCGGCTCACCGAGCGCCGGTTCGCGTCGATGGCCGACCGCGACGCGTGCCACCTGCGCCTCACCGTGACCCCGCTCGACGGTCCCGCGACGGTCACCATCGGCACGGGGATCGATGCGCACCGCCGGAACATGGAGATGCTGCCGGTGTACGCCGACGGCACCACGTTCGGGTACGACCGCAAGTGGGAGAAGTGGTCCCGCTCGACGCACCTGCGGGCCCGCGACCGCGGCTTCACCGGCGACGCCGCGTGGCTGGTCACCGGGACGATCGACTCGAACGTCGAGATCGCCTACGCGATGTCCGTCGCGCCGACCGGGGAGCCCGAACGCCGGCGGCGCGCGAGTGCGGAACGGGTCACCGAGGAGTTCACCTTCACCGCCGACGCCGGGACCGCGGTGGGCATCGACAAGACCGTCGGCATCGCCACCTCCCGCGACTACCGGGCGGCGGGCGAGCCGCGCGAGCGCGCCCTCGCGACCGCCGTCCGCGCCGGATTCGACACCGCGGAAGGCGATTCGGCCGCCGCGTGGGCCGAGCTGTGGGAACGCTCCGATTGCCGGGTACTCGGCGACGACCGGGCCGCCCTCGCCCTGCGCTTCTCGGTGTACCACCTGCTGATCGCGGCGAACCCCGACGACCCCACGGTGAACATCGGCGCGAAATCCCTCTCGGGCGAGGGTTACCGCGGGCACGTCTTCTGGGACACCGAGATCATGATGCTGCCCTTCTTCCTGTTCACCCAGCCGAAAACGGCCCGCGCGCTGCTCGGCTACCGGTACCACACGCTGGGCGGCGCGCGGCAGGTCGCGAAGGACGGCGGCAACATCGGCGCCCGGTACCCCTGGGAGTCCGCCGACACCGGGCTCGAGGAGTGCCCGATCGCCACGCCGGACGGGCAGAACCGCTTCTACACCCGCGACGAGGAGCTGCACGTCACCGCCGACGTCGCCTACGCGATCGGCCGCTACCGCGAGGTCACGGGTGACACCGAGCAACTCTTCTCGGAGGGCGCCGAGATCCTCTTCGACACCGCCCGGTTCTGGCTGGACCGCTGCGAGGACGAGGGCGACCGGCTGGTACTCAAGCAGGTGATGGGGCCCGACGAGTTCCACTCGCACGTCGACAACAACGCCTTCACCAACCGGATGGTCCGGTGGCACTGGGAGTACGCCGTCGCGGTGTACGACGAACTGGCCGCCGAGCATCCCGAGCGCCTCGCCGAACTCGAGAGGGCGCTCGGAATCGGCCGCGCGGACCGCGACGCATGGGCGGACGCAGCGCGCCGCATCGTCTCCCCCAACGACCCGGACTGCGGCCTGATCGAGCAGTTCGACGGCTACTTCGAGCGCACGGAGGTACCGGTCACGGAGTGGGACGCCAACGACATGCCCCGCTACCCCGCCGGCTACAACCACTTCAACTGCGAGGACACCACGCTGCTCAAGCAGCCCGACGTGGTGCAGCTGATGTTCCAGCTGCCCGACGACTACTCGCTCGCCACCCGCCGGGAGAACTTCGAGTACTACGAGAAGCGCACGCTCCACAAGTCCTCGCTGAGCCCCTCGATCCACGCGATCGTCGGCCTGCAGGTGGGCGATCCGACGATGGCGGAACGCTACTTCGGGCGGTCCGCGTTCGTCGACCTCGACGACAACCAGGGCAACACCGAGGACGGGATGCACATCGCGTCGGCCGGCGGCACCTGGCAGATCGCGGTCGTCGGCTTCGGCGGCTTCCTGGCGAGCGCCGACGGCCTGCACTTCACTCCCGACCTGCCGCGGGGCTGGGAGCGGCTGCGGTTCACGATCCAGTGGCGCGGCCGCGCCGTGGCCGCGGACCTCGGGCACGCCGACTGCGTCTTCCGGCTCGACGGCGCGTCCCCCGACGACGCGGAGCCGGAGACGATCACCGTCGCCGGGCGGCGCGTCGTGCTGCCGCCGGGCGAGACCGTCACCGTGCCGCGCGGCTGACCAGCCGGTGCACCGCCCCGGGCACGCCGACGGGATGGGTGTGCAGGTACGACGCGTGCACGCCGTCGGCGACGTAGCCGTCGGTGACGGGCGCGCCGTCGGGATCGCGCCAGCCCCACGCGGGGCGGCCCGTCGGCGCCAGCCGGGTGCGGTGGAACTCGTGGCCGGTCACCCGCTCGCCCGCCTCGAAGAGGGCACTCGACTCGAGCGCCACGGCGTCGCGGTAGCCGAGCGTCAGGCGCGGCGTGAACTCGGCGGCACCGGGCACCACCCCGCACATCGGCGCCCCGTCGAGCGACTCGGCGAGGTAGAGCAGCCCGGCGCACTCCGCCTGCACCACGCCCCCGCCGTCGACGAGTTCGCGCACCTGCCGCCGCAACTCGACGTTCCCGGACAGCTTCTCGGCGTAGACCTCCGGGAATCCACCGGGGAGCACCGCGGCCGAGGCGCCGTCGGGCAGGGGGTCGGTGAGCGGATCGAACCTGCGCACCGTCGCGCCCGCGGCGGCCAGCAGTTCCTCGTGCTCCGCGTAGCCGAAGCTGAACGCCGGGCCGCCGGCCAGGGCCACCGTCGGCGCGCCCGCCACCCGGTCCACCTCCTCCGACGGTGACCAGACCGCACCGCCCGCCACGGGGCGCGCGAGGGCACGCACCCGCTCGACGTCCACGTGCCGGGCCACCAGCTCCGTCATCGCGGCCACGGCGGCCACGGCGTCGTCGCCGCGCTCGGCGGCGGGGATCAGGCCGAGGTGCCGAGCGGGCACCTCGAGCGCCGCATCGCCGGGGACCGCGCCCACCGCCTCCAGGCCGGCGTGGGCGCACGCATCCCGCAGCACCCTCTCGTGACGCGCGCTGGACACCCGGTTGAGGATGACGCCCGCGATGGCGATCCCCGGCCGGTACGTCGCGAACCCGGCCAGCAGCGCGGCCAGCGACTGCGAGTGCCCGCGCACGTCAATCACCAGCAGCACCGGGGCGCCGAGGATGCCGGCGACGTCGGCGGTGGAGCCGATGCCCTCGGTCGCGACGCCGGCGGGACCGTCGAGAATGCGCCCGTCGAACAGGCCCATCACGCCCTCGATGACCCCGATGTCCGCGTCCCGCGCGCCGTACCGGTACAGCGGGGCGATCCGCTGCTCGCCGCAGAGCACCGCGTCGAGATTGCGGCCGGGCCGGCCGGTCGCGAGGGCGTGGTAGCCGGGGTCGATGTAGTCGGGGCCCACCTTGAACGGCGCCACCGTCCCGGTCCGCGCGAGCGCGCCCATCAGCCCCGTCGCGATCGTCGTCTTCCCACTCCCCGACGACGGTGCCGCGACGACGACGGCGGGCGCTACCACGCCCTCACCACTCCACGCCCCACTCCCCACGACCACCGCGCCTCCCGGGACCCCCGCAGCCGTGCCTCACCACTCGATCCCCCTCTGCCCCTTCCGACCGGCATCCATCGGGTGCTTGATCTTGGTCATCTCGGTGACCAGGTCCGCGGCGTCGATGAGGGCCTGCGGGGCGTCGCGGCCGGTGATCACGACGTGCTGGTTGCCGGGGCGCGCGCGGAGCACCTCGACCACCTCATCGACGTCGATCCAGCCCCACTTGAGCGGGTAGGTGAACTCGTCGAGCACGTAGAACCGGTGCTGCTCGACGCTGAGCCGTCGCGCGATCTCCCGCCAGCCGTCGCGGGCGGCCTCGGCGTGATCCTGCTCGGCGTCCTCGGACCTGCGCAGCCAGGACCAGCCCTGCCCCATCTTGTGCCACTCGACGGGCCCGCCCGCGCCGGTGCGCTCGTGCAGCTCGTTCAGCGCGAGCATCGTCGCCTCCTCGCCGACCTTCCACTTCGCGCTCTTGACGAACTGGAAGACGCCGATGGGAAAGCCCTGGTTCCAGGCCCGCATGGCCATGCCGAAGGCGGCCGTCGACTTCCCCTTGCCCGCGCCGGTGTGCACGGCCAGCACGGGCTGATTGCGGCGCTGCCGGGTGGTGAGCCCGTCCTGCGGCACCGTCTGCACCTTGCCTTGCGGCATCACGTCCTCCTCGGGGTCGAGATTCTCAGGCCACCCGGGCCAGGTCGGCCGCCGTCAAGCCGCCGAGCGGGATCATCGGCGCCCCGAGGGCGGCGGCGACCTTCGCCGCGAGCCCCAGCCGGACCATCGAGGTCTCGCAGTCGACCACCACGCACGCGCGGCCGTCGGCGTGCAGGCCGGCCGCCGCGGCGAGGGCGCGGGGCAGCGGGTCGCGGCCCGCGGTGGCCCGGCCGTCGGTGAGCACCACGACCAGCGGCCGGCGGGCGTCGGGCCGCAGCTCCTCCCGGCGCAGCAGCTTCCGCGCCTCGATCAGGCCCTCGGCCAGCGGGGTCCGGCCGCCGGTCCGGGCCCGCGCGAGCCGCGCGACCGCCACGTCGACGGACCTCGTCGGCGGGACGAGCAGCGTGGCCTCGGCACCGCGGAAGCCGATCACCGCGACCTTGTCGCGGCGCTGATAGGCGTCGCGCAGCAGCGAGACCGCCGCCTCGCCGACCAGGGCGATCCGCTCCCGTGCGGCCATCGAACCGGACAGGTCGACGACGAAGACCACGAGGTTGCCCTCGGTGGCCTCGCGGATCGGGGCCCGCAGGTCCGACGGTGCCAGGCGCAACGGACCGTCGACCCGGCCGCGTCCGGCCTGGGCCGGCGCCGCGGCGCGCAGGGTGGCGGCCAGGTGCAGGCCCGCGCCCGTTCCCGCCGGCGCGGCGCGGACCACGCTGCCGCGGTCGGAGCGGGTCTTGGACCGCCGCCCCGTCGCTCCCCCGGTCCCGGTGCCGGGAACGCTGAGCCTGCCGACAGTGCGGTGCCGCGCGGTCGGCAGCGGCGCGCCCTGCGGCTCGGGTTCGGGAGCGCCGGAATCGTCCTGCGGAGACGGTGGCGGGTCGGCGGCCTCGCCGCCGCCGGGACCGTCCGGGTCAGGGTCCGGCTCAGGCTCGGGCTCGCCGTCCTGGCGGGCCTCGTCCAGTGCGCGCTCGAGCTCGGATTCGTCGAGCCCCGGCTCGTCGAAGGGATCGCGGCGCTTGCGGTGCGGCAGCGCCAGCGCCGCGGCGACGCGGACGTCGTCCTCGGTCACCTCGGCGGCGCCGCGCCAGGCGGCGTGCGCGCGGGCGGCGCGGGCGATCACCAGGTCGGCGCGCATGCCGTCGACGTCGAAGGCCGCGCAGACGGCGGCGATGCGGCGCAGCTCCGCGTCGGGCAGCGCCACGGCGGGCAGCCGGTCGCGCGCCGCGGCGATGCGCCGGGCCTGCTCGGCGTCGGCGCCGGCGTACTCGGCGGCGAAGCCGGCGGGGTCGGCCTCGAAGGCGAGCCGGCGGCGCATCACCTCGACGCGGTCGTCCACATCGCGGCTGGCCCGCACGTCGACGGCGAGCCCGAACCGGTCGAGCAGCTGCGGCCGCAGCTCCCCCTCCTCCGGGTTCATGGTGCCGACCAGCACGAACCGCGCCGGGTACGCACGCGAGATCCCGTCGCGTTCGACCGTGACCCGGCCCATCGCCGCGGCGTCGAGCAGCACGTCGACGAGGTGGTCGGAGAGCAGGTTGACCTCGTCGACGTAGAGGATGCCCCCGTCGGCGTCGGCCAGCAGGCCGGGCGTGAAGTCCACGGCGCCCTCGCCGAGCGCCCGGTGCAGGTCGAGCGAGCCGACGACCCGGTCCTCGGTGGCACCGATGGGCAGTTCGACCAGGCGCGCGGCCGCACCGTCGGCGCGGGGTGGCAGCAGCGGGGCCAGCGCCCGCGCGGCGGTCGACTTCGCCGTGCCCTTCTCACCGCGCACCAGGACGCCGCCGACCGCCGGCGCGATGGCGCACAGGGTCAGGGCGAGCCGCAGCTCGTCGTGCCCGACGACGGCGCTGAACGGGTAGCGGTCAGACACCGGCGGGCCTCCTCATGGGGACGTGCGGGATGCCGTCCTCGATGAACTCGTCCCCGTCGCGGACGAATCCGTATTTCGCGTACATGTCCTCCAGGTGCGACTGCGCCTCGAGCAGGCAGGCGCGGCCGCCGAGTTCGGCGAGCGCCGCCGTCATCAGCACGCCGATCAGGCCCCGTCCGCGGTGCGACGGTGCCGCGCACACCCGGCCGATCCGGGCCAGCCCGTCGCCCTCGGCGGTGACTCGCACGGTGGCGGCGGCACGGTCACCGTCGGGCAGCCAGAGGTGGACCGTCGTGCGGTCGAGGTCGCGGCCGTCGACGTCGAGCCAGGGGCTCTGCTGCTCGGCGATGAAGACCTCGGCGCGCAGCTTCAGCAGCGCGTAGAGCGTTCTCGCGTCGAGCTCGTCACCGGTGGCGCGGCGCACGGCGCTAGGCCTGGGTGTCGGCCTCGACGCCCGGGGACAGCCGCAGCGTGCGGTTGGTCCAGTCCCAGACCTGGTCGAAGAGCTGCTTGTTGTCGTTGAGGGTGGTGCCGTAGGAGGGGATCATCTCCTGCAGCAGCGGCTTCCACGCCTGCATGTGCTTGGGGAAGCACTTGCCGAGCACGTCGAGCATGGCGGGCACGGCCGTGGACGCGCCGGGCGAGGCGCCGAGCAGGCCGGCGATCGACTCGTCGTCGGCCGCGATGACCGCGGTGCCGAACTCGAGGTTGCCGCCGCCGGGACCCTTGCGGATCACCTGGACGCGCTGGCCCGCGGTGATGAGCTCCCAATCGTGGCCGTCGGCACGGGGCACGAACTCGGACAGGGTCTTGACGCGGTCGGCGGGCGACTGCAGCAGCTCGCCGATGAGGTACTTCGTCAGGCCCATCTCCTTGGCGCCGACGGCGAGCATCGGGAGCAGGTTGTTCGGCTTCACCGACAGCGGCAGGTCCGTGTACTGGCCGGCCTTGAGGAACTTCGGCGAGAAGCCGGCGTACGGGCCGAAGAGCAGGCCCTTGCTGCCCTCGATGACGCGGGTGTCCAGGTGCGGCACCGACATCGGCGGAGCGCCGACGGCGGCCTTGCCGTAGACCTTGGCGGCGTGGTGGTCGATGAGTTCGGGGTTGGAGCAGCGGAAGAACTGGCCCGAGACGGGGAAGCCGCCGAAGCCCTTGGCCTCCTTGATGCCCGACTTCTGCAGCAGCGGCAGCGCGCCGCCGCCCGCGCCGACGAAGACGAAGCGCGCGTCCACGTAGGAGACCTCGTGGGTGCGCAGGTTCTTGACCGTCAGGCGCCAGCCGTTCGCGGTGCGCTTGAGGTTCGTCACCTTGGTGCCGAAATGGACGGCGCCGCCCTTACCCACGAAGTTGATGAGCTTCTTGGTCAGCGAGCCGAAGTCGACGTCGGTGCCGCCCTCGTACCAGTTCACGGCGACCGGATCGCCGAAGTTGCGGCCCGCGGCCATGATCGGCAGCCGCTCGGTGAAGGTGGCGGGGTCGGTGAAGAACTCCATGCCCTCGAACAGCGTCTGCTGCGCCAGCGCGTCGTAGCGCTTGCGCAGGTACTCGACGTTGTCGGCGCCGTGCACGAAGCTGGCGTGCGGGATGGGGTTGATGAAGTCGGAGGGCTGATCGAGCACGCCCGCGTCCACCGCGTACGCCCAGAACTGGCGCGAGACCTGGAACTGCTCGTTGATCGTGATGGCCTTGGTGATGTCCACCGAGCCGTCGGCCGCCTGCGGGGTGTAGTTCAACTCACACAGCGCCGAGTGCCCGGTACCCGCGTTGTTCCACGGATCGGAGGACTCGGCGGCCGCAGCGTCGAGCGCCTCGAAGACGTTGATCGACCAGCTGGGCTCCAGCTTGCGGAGCAGGGTGCCGAGCGTGGCGCTCATGATTCCCGCGCCGACGAGCGCGACGTCCGTGCTGATCACGTTACGGGCCATCTGGTAGTTCACTCCTCGACGTGGGGCGCGGGGCCGCGCCCGGCGGCCCCCTTCTGCGCCAGAACCTTACTCCGGGGCCTGCCGGTGTCGCGCGGCACACCTCGACGTACGCCCGGGCGGCCCGGAGGGCGACGAACCGGATCGCCGGGGCGCAGCCGCCGACGGCCTCATTACAGTGAACCCGTGGCGACCATAGAGCTGACCTACTCCCCCGATGTCCTCGGCGACGACTTCGTCGCGCACACCTTCGAGCTGGGCCCCGACCCGGACGGCGAGCCGGGCGGCGATGTCGTGGCCACCCTGGTCAAGCACCTCCCGAAGAACACAGCGGGGCCGGCCGACGCGCCCCACCACGCGGTGCTGTGGGTGCACGGCTTCTCGGACTACTTCTTCCAGACCGCCCTCGCGGAGTTCTTCGCCGAGCGCGGCTACGCCTTCTACGCGCTGGACCTGCGCAAGTGCGGCCGCTCGCTGCGGGAGGGCCAGTCGGCGCACTACGCCACCGATTTCACCGTCTACGACACCGAGCTGGATATGGCGGTGCAGGCGATCGAACAGGAGCACCCAGGCCTGGGCGTCGTGGTGGCGGCGCACTCCACGGGCGGCCTGATCACCCCGCTGTGGCTGGACCGCCGGCGCAAGGCCGGCCGGACGGCGCCGATCGTGGGCCTGGTCCTCGACAGCCCGTGGTTCGACCTGCAGGGCTCCGCGGTGCTCCGGGAGATCGCGACGCCCGTCGTCAAGCTCATCGGCAAGGCCGCGGGCACCCGCATCGTGCCCGTCGAGGCGGTCGGCGTCTACGGCCAGACCATCCACGTCGACGAGCACGGCGAGTTCGACTTCGACGTGACGATCAAGCCGATCGAGGGCTTCCCCGTCCGGTTCGGCTGGCTGCGGGCCGTGCGCGTCGCCCACAGCCTGCTGCACCGCGGACTGGACGTCGGCGTCCCGTCGCTCGTGCTCCGCTCGACGCGGAGCTTCGCGCCCAAGGGCTGGAGCGAGGAGGCCGGCCGCGCGGACGTCGTGCTCGACACCCGACAGATCGCCAAGTGGTCCGGCGCGCTGGGCGGCCGGCTCTCGGTGGTCCCGATCGAGAACGCCAAGCACGACGTCTTCCTGTCCGAGAAGGACGCCCGCGAGACCGCGTACGCCGAGCTGGGGGCCTGGCTGGCCCGCGAGATCGAGGCCTGACATGGCCGAGCGCGTCTTCGACATCGTCATCGTCGGGTCCGGCGCGGGCAACACCATCCCCGACGAGCGGTTCGACGATCGCAGCATCGCGATCGTCGACAAGGGGCAGTTCGACGGTGCCTTCGGCGGCACCTGCCTGAACGTGGGCTGCATCCCGACCAAGATGTTCGTCTACCCCGCCGACGTCGCCGACGAGGCCCGCGACGGCGGCGCCGTCGGCGTGGACGCGGAGATCACCGGGACCCGGTGGGCCGACATCCGCGACCGGGTCTTCGGCCGCATCGACCGGTACGCCGCGGGCGGCCTGCGGTACCGGGTCGAGGACTGCCCGAACATCACCGTCTTCCAGCAGCAGGCGCGGTTCCTGCCGGACGCGGGGGACGGCGCGCACCGCCTGGAACTCGCCGACGGGACGGTCGTCGCCGGACGCGAGATCGTGCTCGCGGCCGGCTCGCGCCCCGCGATCCCGCCGGTCTTCACCGCCGACGGCGCGGCCCCCTTCCACACCAACGACACGATCATGCGGCTCGACGCCCTGCCGGGGCGCGTGATCATCGTCGGCGGCGGGTACATCGCGGCCGAGTTCGGGCACGTCTTCGCCGGTCTCGGGTCCGAGGTCACCGTCGTGGCGCGGGGCGAGCGCCTGCTCCGCGCGCAGGACGAGACGATCTCCGAGGTCTTCACCGCGGAGGTCGCGCGACGGTGGGACGTGCGCCTGGGCACCGAGGTCACGGCCACGCGCGCCGTCGGCGACGGTGTCGAGGTGGACCTCACGGACGGTTCGACGGTGGCGGGCGACGTCCTGCTCGTCGCGACCGGGCGGATCCCGAACGGCGACACGCTCGCGCTTTCGGCCATCGGAATCGAGCTCGACGATGCTGGGCGCGTCCCCGTCGACGAGCACCAGCGCACACCCGTCCGGGGCGTGTGGGCCCTCGGCGACGTGAGCACCCGGTTCCCGCTGCGGCACGTGGCGAACCACGAGGCGCGGGTCGTCGCGGCGAACCTGCTGTCCGGCTGGGACACCCCGGCGGCGACCTCGGATCATCGCTTCGTGCCGGGCGCGGTCTTCTCCCGGCCGCAGGTCGCCTCCGTCGGGCTGACCGAGGCGGAGGCTCGCTCGCGCGGCATCGACGTGGCCGTGGCGGAGCAGCGCTACGCCGACATCGCCTACGGCTGGGCGATGGCGGACGCGGAGGGCGTCTGCAAGCTCGTCGCGGACCGGTCGACGGGGCTGCTCGTGGGCGCGCACATCGTGGGGCACCAGGCGTCGGCGCTGATCCAGTCCGCGATCACCGCGATGTCCTTCTCCATCCCCGCGCAGGAGTTCGCGCGCGGGCAGTACTGGATCCACCCGGCACTGCCCGAGCTGGTCGAGAACGCGCTGCTGGGCCTCGCGAAGGACGCGTGATCACGGGACCGCGGGGTACAGTCACATGCATGATTCAGCATGATTCTTACGCCCCCGGCTGCTCCAACCCAAACTGCACGTGCGAGAACTGCTCGTGCGGCGACAGCTGTACCTGCGGCAGCGACAAGTAGTCCGAACCACTCCGGAACGGCCGCGCAGGAGCGCGGTCAGTTCCGGAGTGTGCGCAGCGCGATCTCGGAGGCCAGCGCCGCGGGGGCGCGCAGCGGGAGCCAGTGGTCCCCGTCGGGCACCTCGCTGAGCCGGTAATCGGCGCGGAGGTAGTGCGCGGTGCCCTTGGCCTGGGCGACGCCGGCGATGGCGTCCCGGGCGCCCCAGACGAGCGTGGTGGGGACCTCGATGACGGGACAGTCCAGCCCCTCCCCGCCGGGTACCAGGTTGGCCCGGTACCAGTTCAGCGCCCCCGTCAGCGTGGGCTCGTTCGCGATCGCCTCGATGCCGCCGCCGGGCGCGGTGGCGAGCAGCGTCCGCGCGTCGTTCGCGAGCAGCGCCTTCTCCGCCGCCCCCGCCTGCAGGAACAGTTCGAGGTAGCGGGACCGCTGGCGCTGGTCCTGGTCGGTCGCCATCGCCGCACCGAAGGCCGACGGGTGCCCGAAGGAGACCGCGGTCAGGCTCATGGCCCGCAGCGGATACACGGCGGCGAAGTGCCATGCCACCGTGGCGCCGAGCCCGTGCCCGACGACGTGCGCGTACGGCACCTCGAGTCCGTCGAGGATGCGCGCGGCGTCCTCGGCGAGGTGCTTCATCGTGTACTGGTCGGCGCCCACGGGGCGGGCCCCGGCGCTGTATCCGCGCTGCCGCGGCGCGATCGTGCGCAGGCCGGCTTCGTGCAGGCGCTCGCGGACGAGGGCGAAGCACTCCTCGGTCTGCGGGAACCCGTGCAGCAGGAGTACCGGGACGCCGTGTTCGGGCCCTCCGACCGAGACGTCGAAGGTCCACGAGCCCACAGGCACCTGCACCATGTCAGCTGAATCGATCGGCATGGTCGTCAACGGTAGTCACTGATGATCCGAATGGTCGGCAGGATCGCGGAATACGCGGCCGGTGAGTGCAAAGGACGCAGGATCGCGTCCACGTCGCAGTGCTCCTCGATCGCGTCGGCGACCGCGTCGAGCTGGGCGAGCCGGGCACCGTCGTAGCTCACGCCGGGCCCGAGCTCCCGCCCGGGAAACAGGCGCCGCAGGTACGCCCGGCGGAAGCCGTCGGCCCCGAACAGGCCGTGCCAGTGCGTGCCGAGCACCCGCCCCCGCAGGGCCCCCTCCGGCCCATCCGGTCCGGTCAGCGCCGGCTCCTCCGCGGTGCGCACGACGGTGCCGTGGTGGATCTCGTAGCCCGTCGCGTCCACGCCCAGTCCGGTTCCGGCGACGTTCCGGACGCACTTGGTGCGCGCGAACGCGATATCGACGTCGAGGATCCCCAGGCCGTCCACCCGCGTCCCGGCCGCCGCCTCGACACCGTCCGGGTCGGCGATGCTGCGGCCAAGCATCTGGTACCCGCCGCAGATCCCGGCGATCGCACCACCGGCCCGCGCGCGCCGGACGAGCGCGTCGGCGAGACCGCGGTCGCGGAGCCAGGCGAGGTCGCCGACGGTGCTCTTCGTGCCGGGCAGCACCACGAGGTCCGCGGCGGCGACGTCGGCGGGCCGGACGGTCCAGCGCACCGTCAGGCCCGGTTCGCAGGCGAGGGCCTCGACGTCGGTGGTGTTGGAGACGCGCGGGAGGGCGATGGCGGCGACGGTGATCGGATCCGGGGCGCTCGACCCGCGGCCGACGAGGTCGTCGCCGAGGGCGGCGAGGGAGTCCTCGGCGTCGAGCCAGAGGTCCGTCAGGTACGGCAGCACACCGAGCGTGGGCCGCCCCGTGATCTCCTCGAGCTGCTCGAGACCGGGCGTGAGCAGGGAGACGTCGCCGCGGAATCGGTTGACCAGGAAGCCGTACACCAGCCGCTGGTCGTCCGGCGGCATCACCGCGACGGTGCCCGCGAGGTGCGCGAGCACACCCCCGCGGTCGATGTCGCCGACGATCAGGGTCGGCAGGTCCGCGGCGCGCGCGAGACCCATGTTGGCGATGTCGGTGGCGCGCAGGTTGATCTCGGCGGGGCTGCCGGCGCCCTCGCAGAGCACCACGTCGAAGTCCTCGCGCAGGCCCCGCAGCGTGGCGGTGACCTCGTCGAGCAGCCACTGCCGACGAGTGACGTAGTCCCGCGCGCCCACATCGCCCACCGGCCTGCCGTGCAGGACCAGCTGGCTGCGGCGGTCGCTGCCGGGCTTGAGCAGGACGGGATTGAACCGGGTCGACGGTGCCAGGCCGCACGCCAGCGCCTGAGTCGCCTGGGCGCGCCCGATCTCCCCGCTGGTGCCGTCGGCTTCGACGGTGGCGACGGAGTTGTTGGACATGTTCTGCGCCTTGAACGGCGCGGTCCTGATACCCCGCCGAGTCAGCAGGCGGCACAGTCCCGCCGTGACGGTGGACTTACCGGCGTCGGAGGTGGCGCCGGCGACCAGCAGTGCGCCGCGCACCTATTCGGCGGGGGTGCTCGGCAGGGTGAGGATCTCGGCACCGTCGTCGGTGACGACGAGGGTGTGCTCGAACTGCGCGGTCCACTTCTTGTCCGTGGTCGCCACGGTCCAGCCGTCGGGCCAGATCTCGTAGTCGAGGCCGCCGAGATTGATCATCGGCTCGATCGTGAAGACCATGCCGGGCTCGAGCACGGTCTCGACGTTCGGCTCGTCGTAGTGCAGCACCACGAGGCCGTTGTGGAAGGTCTCGCCGATGCCGTGGCCGGTGAAATCGCGGACCACGGTGTAGCCGAACCGGTTCGCGTAGGACTCGATGACGCGGCCGACCACGTTGAGCTCACGGCCGGGCTTGACCGCCTTGATGGCGCGCTCCGTGGCCGTCTTCGTGCGCTCCACCAGCAGGCGGTGCTCCTCGGAGACGTCGCCGGCGAGGAAGGTGGCGTTGGTGTCGCCGTGCACGCCGTCGATGTAAGCGGTCACGTCGATGTTGACGATGTCGCCGTCCTCGATCACCGTCGAGTCCGGGATGCCGTGGCAGATCACCTCATTGAGGGACGTGCAGCAGCTCTTGGGGAAGCCGCGGTAGCCGAGCGTGGACGGGTACGCCCCGTGGTCGATCATGTACTCGTGCGCCACCC
Source organism: Tsukamurella sp. II2bb (assembly GCF_057815145.1). NCBI lineage: Bacteria > Bacillati > Actinomycetota > Actinomycetes > Mycobacteriales > Tsukamurellaceae > Tsukamurella > Tsukamurella sp. II2bb. The sequence continues at coordinate 4,726 of NZ_JBYPZI010000008.1, read as the reverse complement.
GGTCGAGATGGTCGGTGGTCACGCCCGGCCGCACCTCGGCGCCGGCCGCCTGCAGCGCGTCGGCGGCGATCCGCGAGGCGAGCCGCATCTTCTCGATCGTCTCCGGTGTCTGCACCCACGGCTCGTTGCCCTCCTTCGCCGACGCCTTGTCGACGTATTCGGGCCGCACGATCTTCGCCGGGACGGCCAGACGGGGTGAGACGGTGCCGGGAGTCAGCGCAGCGCGAGTCATTGCCTCAGCCTATCGGCGGGTGGGCAGCGCCTCGCGCCGAGATCGGTTCGCTGCCCGCTTGATCGCGCGGACGGTCCTGATCCCCCGCGCCGCGGGCCCGGGCAGGGGGCTCCGCAGGGTCGCGTGTTTGCGCACGTATTCGGGCACGTGCCACTCGGCCCGGGTCCCGGCGCGGAAGTGCGCGGAGTCTCCGCGGCGCAGCCAGACCGGTTCCGCATCCGGCGCGGTGACGCGCACCTCGCCCTCGACGATGGTCACCGTCTCATCGGCGTCGAAGGTCCACAGGAAGGTTCCGCCGGTGCAGTCCCAGATGTAGTACTCGGCCGTGCCGTCCCCGCTGACCAGCCACTTGCGGGAGCGGGCCAGCGGGTCACCGTCCGTGATCCACGACGGATCGATCGGCGCACTCTCGAGATCGGCATCGTCGGCGTTGACGTAATCCACACCATCACTTTACCGAGGTTGGGTGCAATCTTGAACTCTTGATCCGATGCCAGACGGATCCGTCCGTCAGCGGGCGTCAGTTCGGTGCCGCCGCGACCGGCGCGTCGAAGCGGTCGAAGAACTCCTTGGTCACGGCGACGGCGTTGTCGGAGCTGCCGCCGAGGACCACGAGGGTCGCGAAGGCGAGGTCCCCGCGGTAGCCGACGAACCAGGCGTGCGAGCCACCGTCGACCTCCGCCTCACCGGTCTTGCCGAGGACATCACCCGCGCCGCGGATCAGCTCGGCCGTACCGGAGGTGACCACCTCGCGCATCATCGCGCGCACCCCGTCGACGGCCTTCGGGTCGAGCGGGGGACGATCCCCGTCCACCGTGGTGGGCTTGCCGAGAAGCAGTTGCGGCGTGACCGCACCGCCGTGCGCGACGGAGGCGACGGCGAGGGCCATGGCGAACGGGCTGACGAGGACCTCGCCCTGGCCGAAGCTGTCCTCGACCTGGTTGACCATGGCCTTGGGCAGCGGGTACCGGCCGGAGGCGACCGGCAGGCCCGCGATGGTGTAGTCGGGGCCGATCCCGAGCTCCGCGGCAGCCGTGGGCAGCGCCTCGGGCTTCAGCTTGGCGCCGAGGAAGGCGAAGCTGGTGTTGCAGGAGCGGGCGAAGGCGCGCTGCATGGTGACGTCGCCCAGCGAGAAGCGGTTGTAGTTCGGCACCTCGCGCTGGCCGATGGTCAGCGTGCCGGGGCAGGGCACGATCGTCTCCGGCGCGGCGATACCCGCGGTGATCGCCGCGGTCGCGGTGACGATCTTGCCGGTCGACCCCGGCGGGTACAGGCCGGAGGTGGCCAGCGAGCCCAGCTTGTCCGCCTCGGGATTCTGTGCGACCGCCAGCACGTTGCCGGTGGAGGGCTGGATGACGACCATCATCGACTGCCGGTCGCGCCGCGTGTTCACGGCGGCCTGCGCCGCGGCCTGCGCGTTCGGCGAGATGCTCACCGATACCGCGGGCGCCGTCCGGGGCGCGGTGGACCACAGCGTCGTGACCCGCGCACCGGTATCGGCCTGCGCGATCACCTCCCACCCGTTGCGGCCGTCCAGCGAGCCGCTGACCTCCTTCTTGATCGCCGACAGCAGGGTCGGCGCGAAGGTGGGATCGGTGGGGATCAGGTCGGACTGCTCGCTCAGGCGGACGCCGGGCAGCGCGCCGATGGAGCCCGACACCCGGTCGAGGTCGGTCTTGTTCAGCGTGGCCACGACGTACGGGCCGGTCATGCTGGTCGCCTGCTCCGTGATCTTCACCGGGTCCAGGTTCGGCACGACGGGCGCGAGGGCCTGCGCCACCTGGGTGGCGACCTGCAGCACCGTGGTCGGCGCGGTGACCTTCGCCGCGTCCAACTGGATGCGGGTGATGATGCCGTCCGCGAGCAGGGTGCCGCCCGACGCCGAGTTCACCGGTGCGCGCGGCGCCGGCAGGGAACGCAGCACCATCTGCTGGTTCAACCCCAACCGGGGGTTGAGCGCGGTGGGGACCCAGCGGATCCGCCAGCTGCCGGAGCTCTTGAGCACCGAGAACGTTCCCGTGTAGCTCCACTCGCGGTCGGCGCCGGTGGCGTCCTTGGGCAGCTCCCAGCGGTACTCGTAGTCGACGGCCGAGGTGTCCCCCGTCGTGCGCACCTGACCGATCTTGACCTGCACCCCGGTCGCCTGGAGTCCGGTGAACGCGCCCGCCAGCGCGGGCTCGGCCTGGCCGGGCGCGGTGGTGAGGTGCGCGGCGCCGCTCAGGTCGCGGCCGCCGAGGGCGGCGGCGAACTTCTGCGCCGTGGAACCGGGGCCGTCGGCGCCGGTGGGCGCGCAGGCGGTGCCGGCCAGTGCCAGCAACACCGCGACGAGGGCGGTGGCGGCGCGGGGGGCGAGCTTCTTCACGTCCGTCAGGGTATGACGGTGCCGCCCCCGACTCCGGTTGCCGCGCGGGCCGGTGACCAGTGGTGCGAGAGGTATCACTGATCGGAGCGCCCGAGCGGCGTCGCTCGGCTCCCCCGAGCGGGCCCCGTCCCGAGCGGGCCCCGTCGACGGCGAGGGCCCGGGGTGCGGACGAACCGCAACCCCGGGCCCCCGGCCGGACGCTAGGCCTGCGCCGGCACCTTGTAGGCGATGTTCACGTCGCCGATGGTGCCGTTGAACGCGAACGGCATCTTGTCGTGGTACGCCCGCGAGACCGCGCCGCCGTACGCCCGGCCGATGTCGAGGCAGTCGTTCGCCGAGAACAGCAGCGCGGCGGTGACCGGCACCTCGCCGGACGCCACCTCGGTGCCGTCGATCCGCAGCGAGACCGACAGCGGGCCGCCGGGGCGCGGCTCGCCCACGTAGGCGGTCTCGACCTCGAGGGTCACCTCACCGGCGGGGATCGGCTCCGGGGAGGCGATCTTCGTGCGCTGCACCAGGAACAGGTTGTACTCGTAGTGCAGCACGCCGTCCTCGAAGTAGGCGGTCAGGCCGCCGCCCGAGCCGCCGAGCTTGTAGAGCACGCCGTTGGCCTTCTCGGGCAGCGTGAGCTGCATGCGGACCACGTTCGGCTTGTTGCCCAGCGCGGGCGCGCAGAACTCGGGGATGCGCACGGTGTCGCCGGACAGGTTCCACTCGGTGTACTTCGGGCCGAGCCGCAGCTCCGGGTGGTACGCCGCGACCCAGAGCCCGCCGCCCACCGGGAGCACGTCGTTCTTCGCCGCCTCGATCGCGAAGACCTCCTTGAGCTGCGCGACCTTCTCCGGGTACTGATCCGCCAGGTTGTGGGCCTGGCTCCAGTCCTCGTTCAGGTTGTACAGCTCCCAGACGTCGGCGTCCGGGGTCCAGGTGGCGAGGCCGGGGGGCGCACCCGGCACCCACGGCAGCCGCGGGCCGAGCGCCGACGCCATCCAGCCGTCCTCGTAGATCGACCGGCTGCCCATCACCTCGAAGTACTGGACCTTGTGCCGCTCCTCCGCCGAGGCATCGTCGATCGAGTAGGCGAAGCTGGTGCCGTCGATCCGATCCTGTTGGATCCCGTTGACGGAGTCCGGCGGCGTGATCCCGACCATCTCGTAGATGGTCGGCACCACGTCGTTGACGTGCGTGAAGTGGGTGCGCGGCACCGGGTCGTGGGAGATCTTCGCGGGCCACTGGATGAACATCGGGTTGCGGGTGCCGCCCAGGTGCGAGGCCAACAGCTTCATACCCTGGTACGGCGACGAGCCGGCCCACGCCCAGGCTGCGTGGTACTGGTTGTCGGTCGCCGACGAGCCCAGGACGTCGAGACCGCCCAGCTCCTCCAGCGCGGCGATGTGCTGGTCCACCGTGGTGGGGATCGCGTTCTGCGCCAGCAGCTCGGAGATGGTGCCGTTCTGGCCCTCGCCCGACGAGCCGTTGTCGCCCCAGATGTAGACGACGATGGTGTTGTCGAGGTAGCCGAGGCGCTCGACCTCGTCGATCAGGCGGCCGGCCTGCACGTCCGCGTGCTCGCCGAAGCCGGCGCACACCTCCATCAGGCGGCGCTGGAAGGGCCGCTGGTGCTCGGGGATGTCGTCCCAGGCGGCCAGGCTCTCCGGGCGCGGGGTCAGTTCCGCGGACTCGGGGATCCAGCCGGCGGCCTTCGCGGCCTCGAACGCGCGCTCGCGGTAGACGTCCCAGCCGTCGTCGAACTTGCCCTTGTACTTGTCCGCCCACTCCTTCATGATGTGGTGCGGCCCGTGGATGGCGCCGGTGGCCCAGTACATGAAGAAGGGCTTGTCCGGGCTGTTCGCCTTGTGGTTCCGCAGCCAGCCCATCGCGTCGTCGGCGATGTCCTCGCTGAGGTGGTAGCCCTCCTCCGGCGTCTTCGGGGGCAGCACCGTGGTGGTGTTGCGCACCAGGTTGGGCTCGTACTGCGAGGCCTCGCCCGCGAGGAAGCCGTAGAAGTACTCGAAACCGTAGCCGGTGGGCCAGTTCTCGAACGGACCGGCAGCGGTGGTCTCCTCGGCAGGCGTGTTGTGCCACTTGCCCCAGGCGGCCGTGGAGTAACCGTAGTTCTTGAGCACCTCGGC